>JAGLMY010000213.1 GCA_023139775.1 bacterium | reverse complement strand
CCTGACCCTCAATAAAAAACCATAGATTCGCCACCCCTTCCCTGGTATCGGGAATAGTGGCATGTCCGTTCATCACGCGGTTCATTTCGCAAATCAAGTCGGCAATGGATTGGGGATCATTAACATGGGGTTGGGCTTCCAGATATTTCTCTAACTTAATTATTTCCTTTAAAACAAAGGGATCTTTCAAATCCCCTTTGACTAATATCTGCATTGGAATAGAACCACCGAGTTTACTTTGCATCATTTCCTCGGCTTGTCTGATTTCACTATCTGTTTTAAAGTAATCAACCATATTAACTTCCCGGTTTAAATGCGGTATTGCTAAAAAGCCGATTACTACTGTACCCAGGCATATTCCCACTAAAAGTTTTTCACGCCTGAGTACAAATTTCCCCAATCGTTCCATGCTTTTGGTTGACCAATTATCTTCCAGGCCGCCATGATTTAATTTAACTTCCCTGACTTTTAAAAAGGAAAGAACTGCCGGCAGAAAAGTTACTGAAACAAGCATGGCAAACATCACGCCCAGGGCGGTGAAAACGCCGAATTCCCGGATCAAGCCTAAACTGGAAGATAGAAATACCAGAAATCCGATCAAGGTGGTAATGCCGGCGAGGAATATAGGAACACCTACTTCGCTCAAGGCATCCTTTATTCCCTGGATTTTATCCTCCCCGCGATGAATCTCTTCGTTGTATTTAGAAAGCATATGGATTCCGTAAGCACTGCCAATAGCAACCAGCAAAACCGGAATGGCATTGGAAGCAATGCTAAGCGGGATTTTCATCAAGCTCATTAATCCCAGAGTCCAAACAGTGCTGATCAGCACTGTAATCAATGGCAGAAAAACTCCCCGCAGGCTTTTGAAACTAAAATAAAGAGTGAGTATTATAAGCAAAATAACCAGAGGAACGAGTTTGCCTAAATCAGCCTTGATAATTTCATCCAGAAAAGTCATCTGAAAGGGTATACCGGCATAGTATGTTTTTTCCCGGCCCGGAGTATTTTGCACTATCTTTTTCATTTGCTGAGCAAGAGCTACTTTATCAGCTTCTTCTTTCAGGCGGGCAATGATCAGCGTAATTTTACCGTCAGCCGAAACCAGGCTGCCGCGATACATATCCTTGGAAAGGATGTATGCTTTTATGCTTTTTAATTTTTTCGGGTCCTGGGGAATATTATCTTTATCAATAAGCTTACCTACTTCCAGGCCGCCCGCGATTTTCTTTATGTCCATAATATCAGTCAGGCTCATCACCTGAGAAACTTCATCCAGCCCCTTGATCTCCCGGGTAATCCGGTTAACTCGTGTCAGGGTTTCATAATTAAAAATATCCTCGTTTTCCAGGGCAATCATGGCCAGGGAGTTGCCTCCGAATTTATCCCCAACTTCATTAAAAAGCATTACCAGAGGATCATCCTGGGGCAGATAACTCAAAATATCGCTATTAATCCGGAGGTCTTTGGCAGAATAACCAAGCCCCAAGGTCAATAGTATTGTTCCCAGAATAATTACTACGCGAAACTTAAGTACAAAATCGGCAAACTTTTGCATGCTTCCCCTCCTGATTTCCAAAGTCAAACAGCACAATATAAAACATATGCGTTTCCTGTTCGGTTTCAGCCCAAAAAAATATATGCTACTTCTTTACTATCCCGTTAAATAATATTTCCAATAGCTTATTCAGGTTGTCTTCCAGCTCCGGCACCGGAATTTTTATGGTCCAGGGATATTCCAGGCCCTTCAAAGCGGAAATAATAGCAAACGATGTCAACTCAACGTCCGGCGCTATAAATATCTTCTTGGCTATTCCCTCGTCTAATATCGCTTTGACGGTTTCTATTTCTTCCTTATAATTATTTTCCCGCGCCTTCTCTATAAAAGCATAGTGAGTTAAATATTCATCCTTTAAAGCCGCGTAAATATTTACCAACTCTTTTAAATATTTCATTCTGGTTATAATAAAAGCTTTTATTTTTTCTTGGGGTGTTTCTTCTTTATCAACCGCTTCCCTAATTTTGTTGCTTAACACTTTACTTTCTTTATTTATAACTTCCCGGAAAATATCCTCTTTGTTCCGGAAATAATGGTAAAGAGAAGCTTTGCCCATGCGTGCGGCCTTGGCAATTTCATCAATGGTCGTTTTAAGGAAACCAAACCGGGAAAAAAGACCCTGGGCTATATCTACAATAATTCCTTTTCTGTTAGTTTTTTCCGGCATTACTATCATCCTTTATAAAACGTGTTCGAACATATTTGTTTTATGTTCTATTTAATTACTTTTTTGCTCTTTTGTCAAGTGAAATAACACAAATACGGTAACAGGTCAGTGAACTAATGAAAAGAAAATTAACCGCCGATGAACGCAGATAGACGCAGATATTTATAGTTTAAGAGATAAAAAAATTAATCTGTATTTATCGGCGTTCATCGGCGGCTAATTTTGGTTCCGGTTTATCCGGATTAGATTCTTCCCGCTTCACTGATATGTTACCAAATACGTATCTGGTTATATCAAGCGCCTTTTTTTATTGGCCATTTTTTCCCATTTCCCACAACTCCATAGCCTGTGGAATCGCTTCCGCAATTGTCACATCATCCAAACAGCTCCGCCTGTCTTGTTGGCAATTTTCAGAGTGACACGGCCGGCAAGGAACATCGTGATATAACACTCGATTGTTAGGTGTATCGGGATTGTTGTTTTTAAAATCCGTAGGACCATAACATATCAGAGTCGGGACTCCAAAACTTTCAGCAAAATATTTAGGCCCGGAATCATTGCCAATAAAAAGCCGGCTGCCTTTAATTACTGCCGCGACCTGCCGTAGGGGCAGACCCAGGACGCGAATTGCGCTGTCGCCCAATTCCCGGGCACAAGCTGTGACCAATGATTCTTCCGTTTCTGATCCTGAAAGAATTACTTGGCACTGATATTTTTCTCTTAGCGCTTTTGCTACTTGGCCGAACTTTTTTGCTTCCCAGAGTTTCAAGGGCCAGCCACCTCCGGGAGATACAACCACAGAGGGAATTTTTTCCTGCCAACCCTGCTGACGTAAAACCTGTTGAGCTGTTTCCACATCCTCCGGCGTCAGGAAAAATTCCATGCCATTGCTTTTCCCTTGCCAGCCCAAGGTCTGCGCGAATTGCAGATTTAGATCCACTACATACCGGTGCGCTGCCCGGATTCTGTGAGAATAAAAATACTTGCGGCCGCGCAGATCAAACCCCAAACGCCGGGGAATACCTCCCCAAAAACCCCACTGCGCAGTACGCATACTGCCGTAAAGATCTAGGTACAGGTTGAATTTCTGCTGCCGAATTTTTTTCAGCGTTTGGAGATAATAGTGCACGGCCTGAAACCAGCCGGCTGTACGCAATTGCCGGGCAGGATGCGTCCACACCTGATCCACCCTTGGATTGGTTGCAATCAATTCCTGATACACATCATCAGTTATCATGGTAATGCGCGAGTCTGGATACAACTCCTTGAGTGCGCGTAATAACGGAAAAGTGGTGAGCACATCACCCAGGGTTCTAAGTTTTACGATAAGAATGTTTTTAACAGATGTTGGTTTCATACCCTACCCCATAAATGTAGGGGCACGATGCTTGTCCGACATCGCTTTAGCGAGTCGGATGCCGTGCCCCTACACAATATAATTATTGTTCGGCGGTTTTTTTCTTACGAACCGTTTTGGCACGCAATTGGGGGGCAGGTTTGGAACCGAAGGGAGTCCCTTCATTTATACTATTTTTCCGGTTGGGGGAACCTGCCCCTACGTTTTTTTTTGCCTGCAACACTTCCGCCATAATCTCGATCACATATTCCGGTGTAATGTGTTTCCAACAGTCCAGCTTCGCACATTCATCCTGGTGGCAAGGCCAGCAGGATTGCGGATCATGCAGCACACGGTGACCTTTTTTTTTCGAATACGGAAACCAGACTTCGGGTTCTCCCGGACCAAATAAACCTAAGGTCGGCGTATTCACCGCGGGTCCCAAATGCATGGGAAAAGCATCATTGGACAGAACCAGCGCGCAATGAGACCACAAGGCAGCCAAACGCGCGGGCGGCAATCCTTCCACACTCAGCGAGAGTTTTCCGGCCGCATGCATATAATCCAGTTTCAAGTCTTTCTCGGCAGGGCCAAAAACAAACATGGTTTTCATCCCAAATTTTTCAACAGTTAAGCGGGCAACGTCCAAAAAGTTTTTCAACGGCCACCTTTTGGCCGAATGACTACCGCCCGGAAAAACGCCGATCACTTTACCGGGCTGTACCCGCCGCTCTTTGAAAAAGGAGCGTATCCATACATCATCTTCTTCACTCACTTTCCAACGCGGTCGCAGGGAGAGTTGTTTCATGCCAAAACTGCGCAAAATGTCAAAATACGATTCCCAGGCCGGCCGCTTACCCTTCTGATTGGGTTTGGTGATCAGATGGAATAAATACTCCCAGGCTGTTACGCGAGGACCGATCTTAAAACGGGCGCCACTCATAAAAACCAGCAAAGCGGTTCTGGGATTTCCAAATAAATCGCAGGCCACATCATAATTGCCGGCCCTGAGTTGGCGTATAGTTTGCCACCAGGACATTAGGTCATAACGCGACATGGATAGAATCCGACTCCAGCCTGCCTCTCCGCCGGCCGCGCCCACACAAGCCGGTTCAGTTAATAAATCCACTTGAGCTTGCGGATAATCCCGTTTGATGAGTCTGGGAATCGGCGAGGCCAGCAGCACATCCCCGCGAAAGCGCGGACGCAAAAACAACAACCGGGGTTTTTTCGGCAATACCCAGTCCGGCCCTGCGGGATCCGTATGCACAAAAGCCGGCAACAAGCCAATGAGAAAATAGACAATCGTGATTACTTGTGAGGTGCCAAAATTGAACTCAAATAAACCATTCACCACAAATCCGATAAAGCCGGCTATAATACCCAATGCTGTCCCGGATCGCGCCACAGCGTGTTTCCGGTTTTTGCGCCAAGCCAGTAAACCGAAAAGCAGAACAACCATAATCCACCAAATGTATAATCCGGCAGCCGGCAACCCGCCATTAATCGCCATCTGCATAAGTGTGTTATGCACATGGGGGGGCCGCTGTTCAATAGCTTTCGGATTTGCCACTTTCCCATACACTTCAGAAAGATTGTCCACACCATATCCGCGCAGAGGACGTGCTTTGATTAGTTTAAAGGCTGAACCCCACATGTACCGGCGTTCGGCATTGCTGGAGTGATGTTTGACAGTCAGAGAAAAAACCCGCTGCGAGATTGGATTTTTCGGAAAAACAACCAGAAAGAGTATGGCAGCCAGTACAAACACCACCGGCAGACGCCAATCGCGCATAATGCCCAAGAACAGCAAGCCAACTCCCGCGCCAACCCAGGATGATCGGGTATAAGTAAATAAAAGTGCTAATCCCAACAATCCGGCACAGCTTAACCAGAACCATTGCTGCTTATCCTTTTGAAATAAAAAGCGGGACAAGGATAAAATAAATGCCAGCATGTACATTCCACCGGCTGCCATGTAATCACCGGAAAAGGACTGCGCCCTTCCTCCATCCAAACCTGCCAGATGAGCAATAATTGACCAGCTGGAACAAATGACAGCACCAATTAAGAACTGATTCAGAATCCGGTCCGCTTTAATCGGATGCGTAACCAAGGCGGTAGTTAGGAAAAAAACAGCCAGCAACCCGACTTTTCGTAATCCGAAAATCGTGGGATTAAGCCGGCCGGCCAATACAGAAGACAGAATAAGTACCGCAGCCAACAACAACAGCGGCCAGTTCAAAGGTGTTCGGGTAAAATTCCATTCCCGCTTCAAGCCCATGCTGATCAACCAGGCGGCAATGGCCAGAAATACAAAATTTTGCATGGCAATGCTGGCCACCGCAAAAAAGGCAAACACAGTAAGTGCCCAGCACGACAAGCGCTCGGCCCGTAACACGGCCAAAGATCCGGCAATATTCATCGTTTCCTCCGGGCACGGTACCATAAATACCAGGAAGATATTTTCCTTTTAAAATCAGCCGGCGTATCCGAGGGTTTGACATACACCCGGCGCAAAGCAAAGATATCCGCGGTCACGGATTCGGTTCCAGGTGAGATGGCACAGGCTGCTTGGTAACCTGCAGTTTGTACAGCTATTCGCGCCTTTTCATTCCAGGCGCCAAACGGGTAGCAAAACACCTCAACCTTGGTTTTTAATTCCTGCTCCAACATTCTCCTAGACCCTTCTGTTTCTGTGATTAACGTTTCTTCTGTGACTTCCGCAAGATTAGCATGCGTGGCGCCATGTGACCCGATTTCCCAGCCTTGATCTGCCAAAGCCATTAATTCATTACCCGGCATACATGTTTCCTGTGCCACATCCTTGCCAACATCCCAAAAATTATGTTGTCCCAGCGCTTCGGCGACCACAAACACAGTTGCCGTAAAACCCTGTTCCTGTAAAATCGGCCTGGCTTCGCTGTACACGGATTGATACGCGTCATCAAAAGTAATTACCACCGGACGCTTGGGCAGGCCTGATGGATCCTGACCAGCCGCAGCCAGAGTACTTAACGCAATGGTTCGATACCCCTGCTTATGCAAATACGCCATCTGCCGGGCAAAAGCAGCCCGCGACACAGCCAGATCATTCCCTGGTTGGGGCTCTTGAATCTTATGATACATTAATATAGGTATATTCATGACACCACAATTTCTTCTCTTAGTTCTGATTTTTCAGAGCCAGGAAGATTACCATAATTGGTATGGTTTGGCAAATTCAAAACTGACCAACTTGTAACCGGTCAGTGAAGTGCTGTGTTTTGTCAAATAACCCGGAAACATATGGTCTGCTAATTTATTTTTTCCCAAGGGGAAAGCGCGCTCTTACCCGGCCGAATACGAAATTCTAAATAACTTAGCTGATCGGTAATTTTGAATTTGCATCTACGGAGGCAAGTCGCGTCCCTGGGAAAAAATAAATTAGCAGACCATATGTCTTTCTCGCTTCACTGATATGTTACTCAACTTTGAATATAATAACCTGGGCCAAATTTTCAGACAAATGTTGAATAACATACCGTCTAAAAAGCTTTTAGGAAAAATTGTATGTTTTTTGAATAATAGAGAAATAGCGAAAATATTATCCAGAACCAAAATAAAATATTAACGATATTTTTTTTGAAAAACATTCTTCTGCATCTCCTGTAAAATTTCAATCTCCCTCAATGTTCCAGCCATATTTTCATCATTCGTATAAAAAATATCAATATTTTTATTTTTAATAAATAAATCAATTTCTTGCTTGGAATCAGTCTTTCCTTGATATAACTCCACTTTTCTAGCATATTTATTATCAAAAAGCGGGTAAATATAATTATCCGCACCTTTATAATAATACCCAATAGTTTGCACTCCGGGTAATTTGTATATAAAAGCAAATGGATTAGGTGTTGGCATATTATTTCCGTATATTGCCGTGGCATTCAGGGGTATTGGTAACCTTATAAACGTTTTAAATCTGCCTTTGTCCACAAAAGCTCCTAATCCTAGTGAAATGGTTATTGAAACAGCAAAAATACACAGTATTATTATTTTCAGGATGTCGCTCTTGAATTTTGTGATTAAACCGCCAAAAGCAATTGCAATTGCACCCGGAAACCAGATAACGTATTTAAACCACCAAGGATAAGGCGCGACAATCATTAAAAAAAGAATAAAAGGAGTGATAAAAAGCAAAGCGGTTAATACTATTTTCCTGCGCAAATAGTAAGATTTTATAAATAACCACAGAGCAAATACACTTGTAGGTAAAAGAAAAACAAACGCTTGCCCTCCCCAGCCGGAGGTCTCTGACACTAAGTACTGCTTTCCATCTATTATTCTACCTAAACCTTTTATATTTAATATAAAATCCTGCCAGGAAGAAGATACGTTTCCCACTTCTTTCCCGGGCAGTATAACATTAGTAAAAAGTGATACTTCTTGAGGATATATGGGATTTTGAAATAAAAAGATATTTTTAATATACCAAAATCCGCCGGTCAAAATCATCACCAGGAAAAGGATTGCCGCATTGACATAATTTTCTTTTAAATAAATCAGCCACTTTTTTTGTAATAAAGAAAGCAGCACAAAAAAGGATAAAACACCCCCTAATATTTTCGTGCCTGCCAAAAGACCCAAGACCGCGCAAAGCATATACGCGTTGGCCACGCCGGGTGATTTTTCCAAACGCAATCTAATATAGATGGCGCACAAAAATAATGCAGCCATGGGCATATCAGCCAGACAATATTTGGCAGTTTCCACAACAATGGGCATGCATACAAAAAAACCCGCCGCCCAGACCGCATTTTTTGCAGGTACCCTTAATTCCCGGGAAATTCCATAGACTGATAAAAAAGCCAAAAAAGCAAAGAGCAATCCAGGCAGTTCAATGATTAAATCTATGTTTAGCAACTGAAAAAACCAATAGTTTAGCAGGGCTACGTTTAATGGGGAAAAAGTCGCGTATTCAGCTGAAGTTGGATAAGGCAGTAAATTTTTATTCTGATGCCAATAGGGCAAATTCGTGATGTGATATACTATACTGTCCCAACCGAATTCCGGAAAAAGAATAATACAGAATAATTCATAAATACCCAAAATAACCAGCATAACCAACAGAACACGGTCAATAACACCAAACGCCATTTTTTCTTTCTTGATAATTTGCCGCTTTTTAAAAATCTTGAAGAAACCGTTTTTATTTTTCAAGAAGAAAAAAATCATACTACAGCCAACAAGAATAATTACGAGATAGGTTATAGGCGATAAAAATCGTAAAGCATATCCGGCAATTGCTTCCAGCGCCACTATGCTTGCGATAAATATAACCATCGCGCTGACTGCCCGGTCATGCCACGTTTGCCACAAATAACCGGCAATAAATATTGCCGCGCTAATTAAAATCCCCGTATTAATCCATTGAATAACACACATCAGTAAGGTCATTATTTTTTAATACCATACATATAAATCATATATTACTTTCCCACCACCGCCTGCGGATTGATAAAATACAATTGTGTTTTCACCCACACTCCACTGAGATAAATCTCCGATATCGGCTCTCAATGAATCCGTCGCGTCGATCGGCCCGGATATTCCTGCGCGGCTTAATACCTCACTGGTAATCTCCACTCCATTGAGACTAATCCGCAGATCACTTAGAAAAGTTTTTGCCGTGTAGGCTGAAACAATTGCCGCAACACCAATATCCCCTCCGCTTGTTCCTGTATTTATTGAAAAACTGTAATTATGGACGTGACTTGAATCATTATTATCTATCCAGCCTGGTTGCATATGGTCAGCACCTGCGGCATTACTCACAATCCATCCACTTCCGCCGGGGCCATAACCTGTTCCGACTCTCAAATCGTGGGAATGAGAAACATTGTTATTACCCGTTGTGCCACTATGATCAGCAGAGTGTTGATGCAAGGCAATTTCCCGATAATATATTTCATTAAATTTTTGCAAATGCAGCGACAATGTGATCTCCCGGGGTGTTTTGGTCAGCAATACATAAAACGTCCCGCCGGAATAATCCGTAATGTCCTTTTCACCTGAGTGCACTTGAGGTATGTTTACATACTCAGCCCGGATCGCGTACGGCGTGCTATTCAGCGCTTGACGCGGTGACATGGGCGGATCAGCTCCGACCTTTACCTCTAAATAATAATTCTCCGAAAAATCCATGGTTTGCGGAAACGCATTTGCCGGAGGTCCGCCCAGTACCAGGTTGAAATATCCGTCCTTAGTATCCGCCGAATAAACTCCCGACCATTCCAAATTACCTCCGGTCAGGTTATCGTAAATCGATAATGTCAAAGAATAACTACCGTCCGCAACAGGATTACCTTCAGCCCCCGTTAATCTTCCTTGATAATTTATCGTTTTAGGAATTTCTGCAAAAGCACAACAAGCAATAAGTATCCCACATATAATGAAGATTGTTTTTTTCATAACTCAATTTTCTCCTTTGAATGGAAGTAATTATTTGATTAAAGCAATTTTTTTAATAATGACAGTAGTCTTACCTTCATTATTTCTTGCCTTAATGTATAGAAGGTAGACTCCGTTCGCCATATTAGCGGCGTTCCATTGCCACATATTTGTACCTGCGGGTAATTGATCCCAATGCCTTGATAAAACAAATTGATTTTGAGGAGTAAATATTTTCAATTCCACTTCAGCCGGCATAGCCAAATTAAAATAGATTTTTCCAATAACACCGCGGATTGGATTAGGCGCAGCATATACCCAATCTTTATGCATAATCTCACCGCCAAAACCGCGGATCACAGTCGGAGTATAGGTTGGAGTTGCTGTTATAGTTATTGTTGGAGTAGGAGTGGGCGAAAGCGGAAGCATGTAATAAGTATTAAAAAAGCCGGATTGAATTGAATAGGTGGCGCTGAAAATTTGTCCTACAATTCCCTCCCCGGCAGAATCATGAAGCTTTTTTCCAGACCCTGAGTAGGTGTTGCCAAAAGCATTAATAACCGTCTGATTTAAATCATAGTTTGGTGAAGAAGCAGCCAGTGCGGATATAGAAAAAGGCAAAAATATTATTACAATGAAAATATTTTTGTAAAATAATCTCACTTGCTTTCCCTCCGGCTACACAAATATATATAAATATAAAAGACTTTTCGACCATTATAGAACACGACATATAAAACGCAAATTATTTCATATGTTTTTTCTTAAATATCACCCAGCCGTCCTGTTCAACAACCACCTCATAATCAGGACTGGCATAGAAAGCTTGGGCTGTATCTTCGATTT
Organism: bacterium; assembly: GCA_023139775.1. GTDB lineage: Bacteria > Oederibacteriota > JAAXVQ01 > JAAXVQ01 > JAUVAV01 > JAGLMY01. The sequence goes on along the minus strand of JAGLMY010000213.1, from coordinate 10,736 downwards.
TTTGACGATAAGGAAGAATTTTGGCCTGCTCTAAATCAAAAAAAGCGTACTCAGAACGCGAGATCGGCTACTCCAACTCTTACTTTTTTGTTTTTCGTGTTGACTGCAGCGTGGTGCCCATATGAATAGTTCCGTCCTGGATTTTCATGCGGCCCAAAACAACATCTCCTGAAAAGCCGGACAATTTAAATAAGGGATTAAAATCTTCCACCACCGGCTGGAGCCACCAGCCTGGTATAGGCAACCAGCCGAGTTTCACGGAATGAATCTGAAAGCGAAGATTTTGCGAGGTTTTCACCTGCGGATCAGGAATTACGCGCAAGGAAATCGTGGCTTGCACTGGAAAAAGACCCGTCCAGCGCGCGGTTAACTTGTTGGCTTGGCAGGACACACGCAAAGATTGGATAGCGCCTGTAGCCTGACTGATGGATTGGTTCAAATCCTCTGCTTCCAGCAAGACCTCATTGATTTTCATGCGGCCCACCGTATACGGCAGTAATTTTCCGATTTCCAATTTTTCGATATCCAGTATCAGGTTGTCGAGTTCGACATTCAATCGCTGAAAAGGCACACCCAAGGGATTGTGCTTAAAGTCTCCGACCAAACCCTGCTCAGCACGTACCAATATTTTTTTAAAGCGTCCCAAGCGGGTTTCCGTCTCGGAAAACGGAACAATATCAATCGCATAGGTTTTGGCATCCTGGATATAGGCAGAGAGCAGATAATGGAGTTCCTCTTTGACTAACGCTTCAATGGTTTGGGACGATAGCTCGGAGAGCACCTCTTGGCGCGCGTACAGCAAGGCCTCGGACTTGTCCGGCAAGCTATATTTTTGCAGCAGTTCAAAGCGCGGAGCCTGGGCCCGTGATTCAATCTGTAAAGCCAGACTGATCTTTCCGGGCTTTTCGGTATTAAAGTCCAGACCCAAGCTTCCGGTCTTGGTCACCGCGTAATCCGTAAACATAGGCCAATTCGAGGTACTGCTCAACCGGACCATGTTTTTTCGGCTTGATTGCTCAACCACAAAATTTACCCGGGTAAAATTAGCTGCATCCGGGATAATACGCAAAATGGGTTTTCTGCCCAAATTCCGGCTCCGCTCCTCAACCTCGGCTAAGATGGCACCTAATGGCCAAGCGCGCGCATCCGGCGCCAAGGAATCAATAATTGGTGTATCCATGATCTTAATCTGCGTCAACTTATGCAACCAGCCGGTTTTGGCTCCCAGATGCACGTAACCCATATGTATTAAGGCCAGCACGGCTATTCCCAGCACCACTTTTTCTTTCACCGGTTTTTTCAATCCCTGAATCCACGTCAAGCCGGCCAAACTGAGCAGGGGCAGCAAAGGAATAATGTAACGGTGATCTTTGTTGCGAATCAGCATTAAAATCAGATATGGACCAGCCAGCCAGATCGCCATCCATCCGGATACTTTGTGGCGTATAAAAAACCAGATCAAGCCGATATATATCACCACAGCCATCGGGATAGAGGTTTGTTTGAAAACAGAACCCAGATAATAAAACCAGGCTTTGGGCGAGAGCAGGGAGGGGTCATTTTCCAGTACACCCCGGGCATGGATATAGCCTGAGGTGTTTTTAACAAGTTTGATAAAATGAACCACATACCAAGGACCAGCCAGGCATCCGGCAATAGCATATGCCAGCAACACAAAAAACCATATTCGACCGAGCTGCTTGTGTTTCTGCACCGTTGCCACCAAGGCTGCAATAAGGGGCGGAAAAGCCAGAAAAAATAGGGCGCTCCATTTAGTCAGCATGGCCAAACCTAAAACCACGCCGTAGGTAATGACCCAGCGCTTGCGCAAAAATTGCTCTGACGCCAGAAAAGCATAAAATCCCAAGGTTACAAAAAAAGCCAGCGAAATATCCAGCATAAAGACCTTGGACTGAATAATGACCGCCGAGCCGGCCGCAAAAACATAGCCGGCCAGAATGCCGGTTTCCTGACCAAAGGTCCTTTTGCCCAGTAAAAAAAGCACCCAGATGATTCCGCCAATGAAAAAGACATCTAAAAAAGCAGCCGTATCGGTTGAGGGACTGGTAAGCAAGAAAAACAAACCGGCGATAAATTCTGTCAAAGGCGGATAAAAATCGGACAAATACAAGAGGTTGTGAAGCAAACCCCATCCTCCCTGTTGCAACACTTTAAAATATCCCACAGCACCCATATAATGGGTAGACTCATCCCAGGCCAAAGGACGCGCATCCACAAAGAGCCAGACCAGGTTGGTTAAAATTATTGCCGCCAACAATGCCGCGAGGTAGGCAGTCGTGGAAATATTGCATTTTCCTGAGAATATTTCCGGGATTTTTATAAATATAGTATTCTTCGGCTCTGCCACCCAATTCACCTGCTTTAATTATATTTAAATTGTAGAGACGCGATTAATCGCGTCTCTACAACAATTATTGCGGTTTCTACTGAAAACGCAATTTGCCTTCTGTAATTTTTACTTCACCCAATTTTACCTGGCCAGGAATTTTTTCCATTGGAATCAGAGGATTATAATCTTGCAGGCCCCAATGCACAAGAGTTTTAGGTATCAATACCCGGGCAATAGTGATGCGCTTTATCTCAAACCAGAGATTATCCGATTGCGTGTGAATAGTATCCGGTTTCACTTCTAAAGCTACGTCCACCTCAGCTTGCGGTTTGTCCAGCCAACGGGCCTGAATCATTCCCTCTTTAAAAAAGAGCCGCAATTTTCGTTCATCACCCTTGGCCTTGGCCAGCGCTTGATTCACCTTCTGATCCTGTAATTCAATCTCATTCACTACCAGGCTGCCCAAGCTGATAATCTCAAGCCGGTGTTTCTGAGCCGCTTCCAGATCCAGCACCAGTTGTGATATGGTAATATCCAATACTTCAAACGGAAGACCCAGGTCTTGGTGTTGAAAATCTCCGAGTTCGCCGCCAATAGCGCGGATACGCAGCTGCTCAAATTCTCCGCAACGAATTTTTTCCGTAGAAAATGGCTCCATGAATATCTGCAAGTCTTCCGTATTTCTGACATATTTGGCCAGCCCGGACCGGATATTGTTTTCCAGAGTATAGAACACTTGGCTGATGCTTTTATCCTGTGTGATTTCCATATTTTTAGTCAAAAGACTCACTCTCGCTTGTTCTTGTTCCTGCTCCCAGGACAGGCACTGGTTTTCCAGTTTGGCAATGGTCAACACCCGCACTTGGCCTACCAGCAAAGCATGCGTAATCACATGCGGATAATCTGCCGGCAGGGCACGGAAACCATTGTCCAAATAATATTGCGCCCGATCCAATTCTTTGATAAACACTAACCGCTGCCGTGCTGCTCTGGGCAGCAGGCGCGCACTGTCTGCCAACACCGGATCGGTCTCATATACTTTGATCATCTTAGCATCCTCCTGCGCAAGCAGGGTTTGCAGTCCGTGATAAAAAGTCAGCCCCCAGTAGTCCAATGCAAATTTGCCGTGCGCGCCTTGAATCCCGCCTATTCCCTGTTGAAAAAAGAGGTGTTGATTCGGATGCATACGAACCATTGTCAACAACACACACATCAGGTAACAAGCGAGCAGGCTAATAAATGTCCAAGTTAGGATGGAAATCCGTTGCTTGGATATTTTGCTCTTCAGCCAAAGGTACGCTGATTTTCCTCCCTGAATCGCAATCAACAACATGGCTGGATAAATAAAATACAGATGCCGCCAACCATTATACAGGACAGACCGGAATAAAATTACTGCGCCCAAGGGCAGAAAAAACCAGAGCAAGAAAATCACATCCATTTTTCTGTTTCGCAAAACCCATAATGGCTGCTTAATCAATTCCTTAGTAAAAACCAGGAGTCCCAGTATGAATCCCAGCGAATATAGAATCGGCGTGGTAATAAAAATCCAGACTGGCGCGTAATGCCAGGGCAAGGCATCGGATTTTACCATTTTTCCCAAGTAGAGCATCTCCCCCAACCAGGGAAAACGGCTCATTTCTTTCAACGCCAGGACAAGATTGGCCAACGGTTGTTTCCAGAGCGTGGGCCAAAACAGAATCATCAGGACAAAAAAGAGCAGACCATAAACCAATAAACGTGATCCCTCCATAATCCATTGCTTCCTATCCTGCCGAACAACATAGATATCCCAGCCCTGCAACAGACTGGTAAACATCGGAACCAGCAGACCCAACACCCGAATATCCACAACCAGAGCGCAGCTGAGTGCGTGCCCTATCACCCACCACCAATTTTTTTTATCCAAGTATTGCTGCAAAGTATACATACTAATAATAAACAGACATAAAAAAGGCAAATCTTTGGAATTAAAAAAAGCATGCGCAAAGATGCGAGGACTGAGTATCAGGAGCAAAGCTCCCAGTATTCCCCAGCCCCAATGCCTAAAGTGATGTTTACAGAACAAATAGAAAAACCAGACCGCAGTAAAAAATAATAAAAAATTTAAGGTGTGACGGAGCAGGTATTTATGCTGTGTATCTTTGAGATGTAATATTTTTTCCGCACCAAATAAAAACAGCTCAAAGGCCGGTCCGTAAATATTATCTTTATAGGTAACCAGTCGTTGGTCCCCGGCAAAGATATAATTCCAATTGATTTCACCATAACGCCGCTGTGTGGGTTCGGCAATGGAAAGACCGTAATCTTTAACAATCACTAATCCTACAATGAACAAGACTACAAAAAATAGCAATACTGTGGTTTTTTGAACTGTTTGACTTAAATTCAAAGTAAAGCCTCAAGGATACTTTTTGGCCATTATAGTACTATGTAAAAAAATATTGGCCTTTTTGCTGAAAATAGGCGGGACTTCCCATAAAAAGGGCTTTCCGCAACAGAAATTAATTATTCTTTCAAACAAAATATTACATTAAAATACCGCGGCACATTTGAATCGCTGCTTATAGCATGATTATGTAAATATGCCGTCGCTCCCCCGGTTTGTCCTGAAAAAGAATGATTATGCCAAATAGGTGCAGTACCTGTTGTGGATGCCATTGCACCACTTTGGGAGCTGGATGCTGGATTAGTTCCTGTTGTCCCACTATAACTGTGTGTATGATCTACCCCGCCGTTCTGCGTTGCACCACCATGACTATGCGAATCCGCACCTCCGGCGTATTCCCCTGAATACGAGCCCGCCCCTCTCGGAAAGAGTCCGTCTAATTCAGTTAATCGCCGGTATCCCACAGGACAGGATGCGCCTGTCCATAATATAATTGTTCCACTTGGAACACCGTCATCCGCGGTTTTTGCATGGTTCGCTTCTTCCGCCCGCATGGCATAAGCCACACTCACGATCTGCTGACGTCCGAATGTTTCATCAACACTATCGATCCTAACGGTCAATTCCATCCAAAGATTCTGATCAAAATCCGGCAAGACGGATGTGCCGCCTAAAATCACATTGAATGATCCGCCTGCCACCTGGATTCCTCTCGTCTGGGCGATGTAGTGTTCCTCATTCCACACTTCAGTCCCTCCGGTTTCCTGATCCCATAAAATAAATTTCATATCATACACACCATCTGCGACTATATTCCCCGCCTTATTTGTCAGCTTCCCGGAATAATTAATCAGCTTCGGTACTTCGGCAAATGCCGGCAGCACACTGACAAAATATATTAATACAATTATAAACATTCCACCTGCTTTTTTCATAGCCATCTCTCCTTTTCTTCTTTGTCATTTTTCAAAACTCATACTCCAAACTCACCTTGTGACTTATCCCCATATCCCCCTGGGGTGCCAGGGCATAATCCACTTTCCAGTTTTGGTACGCAATACCGGCGCCGCCGGTAATACCAATGAAATTCGTCGTGGTGTGTCCGAAATTCTGATTCCACCCCAGCCGTATCTGAAACAGTTTCAAACAGGTGTATTCAATCCCTGCACTGGCTATGGGATTCTCGTCATGTTTGAGGTTGAGGTCCGCCAAAAGTATAAAAATATCATCAGCTGTGAAACCGCAGGGCAGTGTGTACAGAATACCGGTTTTTAAAATCATGGGAAGCAGGCGGTTTTCTTCGGCTATGCCCACATTGAGCAAGGCCAAGCCGCTGACCAAATCCCGGGAAATACGGTACTGCGCGCCAAAATCCAGGGAGCCTAAAAACCTGGCATCAGTATCGATCTGATCATACGCCAGTTGCAAGCCAACACCGATAGAAATATTTTCAGCCGCTGACATGGCTAATCCGGCTTTGCCTGCAAGTACATAAGGCGTGTAGGTTTCATTACCCGGAAGCGGATTGCCGCCGGCATCCATCCCCCACTTCCTGATGAAACCAAAATTGATGTATCTCAACTCTGCGCCAAAAACACTGTTCTCATAGACCGGCTGAGCATAGGCCAAATGTTCAAGATTAATGGCACTGATCCAGGCATGATGGCTTAGCATAATACGCCGCGTGCTGATACCCAGTAATCCTGCGGGATTCCAATACAAAGCATTAATATCCCCTGACATAGCGGTAAAGGCATTGCCAAGACCGCTCGGCCGGGCGCCGGCAGGAATGAGTAAATATTTGGCTGCGGTTGAGGCTGAAGACAATATTTCCACTTCTGCTGCTGCCAACTGAGGCAGCAAGGCCAAAAGCCATAGAAGCATTGCAGCCTTCCTCATATTCATCATCCTTTCACCCCCCATTTATCGCAAAACCGCAAACGCCTTGGTTATCACTGCTTCCTGACCTGTAACCAGCTCACGCGCTGTCAAACGGAAAAAATAAGTTCCATTGACCCAATCTCCTATATCCAATTGCAAGCGGTTGATTCCCGTCAGGCCGGAATAATTTTGTAGGCTGATTTTTCTTCCAGCTGCATCATAAAATTCCAATTTAATTTCTGCCGGTTTTGACAAAAAATAACGGAGATTGAATCTACCGTCACGCACAGGCGAAGGCGCTACCCAAACTTCTTGTTCAGGGCAAAAACTATTGCGATTTATGTCAAGCGCATAGTGCGAAACATGGCCCGGGTTTCCTAAAAGATCAATGGCGCGGATATGAAAATAGTATTTCCCATTCGCCAGATTGGAGTAACTAATGCTGGTAACATTAGACGCTTTTTGCACTGTTGAACCGGGATCTGTGGAGGCTTGCGTGTCAAGCAATAGCGCGAACCCGGCAATTCCAATGCCGCCCTCATTATCCCGGCTTACCCAGCTAAATTCAGGATAATTATTGCCCGAAGACTTTGCGCCAACATTACTCTGGCAGGTAATAACCGGAGCCGCGGGGTCTATATCATCGCGCAGAGCGTGAAAAATCTGCGTAGCCGTACCGGCGGCGGCATAACTATAATAAATATTGAAATTGCCGCGATCAGCGGCCAGCCGGGGAGAACTGACACTTGTGCCGTAAGAAAACCCGCTGTCTTCGCCCCATGACACACCTTGGTCCAAACTCATATTAAAACGAATCCGGTAATTGCCGGCATCATTATAGACCCAGGCTGCTATCATTTTACTGCCAAATACCGCCAATACCGGTTCTGAACAAATACCTGTACTGGTCGATATGGTTAATTCAGAAAGCAAGCCCACATCCGCTTTGCCAATACGCAGCATGACTGCTGTTCCATTCGCTTGTTGCCATAAGGCATAAAAATCATCATTGCAAAAGGTTACATAGGGCGCTTCACAATCATCTGTGGAAGCATTGGATAAAAAATAATTATTGTTCCATGTTTCCCCCAAATCCGCAGACTCCCGATATTTGATTTGTTCATATCCGCCGATGCTTTCCTGCCAATAGGCCAACAAGCGCGCAGACCCAAATGCAATGCCTGGATGAGAAGCTGAAAAGCTGTTTAGAACCATGGGTGTGGATAAATTCAATCCATCAGCCGGGCCTTTGCGGTACTTGATCTGGCTGGTTTCTTCATCCTGCCAGATTAAATGCAGTGTATTCATATTATCCACCGTTATAGCCGGAGATTTCGCGCGAACTACGCTGGTGACCGACCCTGCCACAACAACGGGATTGCTCCAGGTATTTCCATCATCCAGGCTCCGGCTGAAATAAAGCTGTATATTACCGCCATAATATTCTTCCCAAACAGCATAGATATTATTGCTTGTATCTGAGCACAAACACGCGCTACCTGCCTGAATACCTCCGGTTTCATTAGATAACACGGTATGCATAGACCAGTTATGATCTGCGTCCGGTTTGCGCTGGTAATACAAAGCTTGCATGCCGGTGCGGTTATCAAGAAACAGGAGATGCTGCGTACCATTCGGTGTAATCACTACATCCGCGACATCGACTGTATTGGGGCTATTAGTAATCTGTGTTTCGCTGCTCCAATAAGAAAGCGCTAAGACGCGGGTCGCAATTGTCAAAAGTAACAGAATCAGGATGCAATATTTTTTCAAAACTTTGCCTCTTACATTCAATTTGGGGGTGCTGAAATAGTCACACATCGTATCTGTAGGGGCGTTTAATTAAACGCCCCTACCAGGACATATTATAATTTCAATATCATTGTCAAACGATGCGTATCAGACAATCCATCTATCATGATGCCATAGGCATAATCCAGCTGCCAAGTCCGGAAGCGGTATCCAACGCCTCCGTAAATACCTTGCGTATCCAGGCCACCGCGGATAGCCACGAAATCCCATACCTGCCATTCGATGCCCGTATGCGGGATTATTTTCCAAGCCCGGGGAATTTCAATATCCAGGGAGGTGGTCAGGGGAAGCGAAGCAAACTTATACACCCCCCCCAGTCTAAGGGTGGGATATACAGACTCTTGTCTTCCTGTACTCCACACCAGACCCGGACTCATGTTTCTGAGCACCGCACCAAATGCCCATTGCGACCATTCTTTTTTCGGATTAAAATAGCCGGCTATATCCAAACCAACGCCTTGCCCGTATTCACCCGCAACTTGATGATGATAGTATTTAAGGGCAGCGCCTACTTTCCATTCCGGGTTCAAGGTAAGCCCGTACGCCAAGGCAAACGCATTCTGAAAATCTTCTGTTGCTCCAAGCAGTTGTCCGCCGGCAGTACGCACCTCAATGGCTCCAATCCGGTTATGCTGCCAGCTGACACCCACACTGCCATATCCCTTTGGCAGCGTCACAATGTAACTGGCAAATGCAGCCCGTCTTTCCAAAGTCATAGGCAGGGCCATGGCGGAAATTTGTACTTCATACGGCCTCAGTTCATCTAAAAAGGCCGGGTTCCAATAAACCGCTGCGCCGTCATCCGGACGGGCTGTAAACGCACCACCCAAAGCATGCGCGCAGGAAGTTAGGGATAATTTCAACCAGGCCAGATTGTCCAGACGGTATCCGCTGTCTTCTGCAGTGGCCTGGCATGCCAAAAATGTCAACACACAAACGCACACATAGATTAACCGTTTACACTGGTACATGAAAATTTCCCACCCTTGAAAGTATATATTCATGGGCACACACAGTACGCGCCTGTCATTTTACAACCGAAAATTTTTCTGTCTGCAAGATGGTTCTTTTCCCACTCTGTGTTTGTATTATGACCCTATACAAATATACGCCCCGGCTGATTTTATTCAGCGGCAAAATAGAATACTGATAGCCGGACGGTTTATTATCCCTTATTTTCGCAATACGTTCGCCAACTACATTATATATCTCGATTATGACTTTGCTGGACTCTTCGCAGAAATAAATGAACCGCACTTCCGGTCCTGTAGCAGGATTCGGATAAGCAGCACTTTTTTCTGCTGCTATGACGGGTTTGGTATCAAAAACCACATCAATAGTTTTAGGGCTGCTTTCCAAATCAAGTTCTACAGCCTCTATCACTTGGGGATAATATCCAAAATAATTAAACCGTAGCTGATAGGTAGCAAAAGGCAGTTCTGTTATTTGATAGGTCCCTTGCGCAACGGTTATGGTTTCCTGTTGCTTTTGCCCGTTACGCCATGCTTCTACTACCACCCCACTTAAGCCGAATCCGGTTACGACTGTGGTGACTATTCCCTGAATGGCTCCACTCATAATGATTTGAATTTGATAGACTGCCTCTGTCCCTGGATTTCCACTCTGATCCCTGGCAACACAGTGGAAATACCAGATCCCATTACCAACTAGAGTATAGCTCTTCTGCGCTGTGGTCACATATTCCCAGCCTGATTCTGAAACCAAGGTATTAAGAACAGCGTTTTTATCCAACTTAACATAATAACCGGCTACGCTTTGGCTTTGACCAGAATCCCCGGAATGCACCCAATAAAAGCTCGGATTGGCATGGGCATAGGGCTGACCAGCCTTGGGATGGGTTGAGGATAATATTATTGGCGCATTCGGTCCGCCCTGGTCCGAGACTGCTGAGGCTTGATAATTACCCCTGCTTTCTTCTATGCCGCCAACCACAGCCTGTGCCACATAAAAATAACGCTTCCCGCCAATTAAATTGCCCTTGTCATCCACATAATCCGGTTGAACAGTATCGCCGGCTAAACTGATTTTTTCTCCTTTAACACCAAAAGTAACTGATCGATATATATTATAATGTTCACTGCCTGGTATGGCTGACCAAGACAAAGCAATATCTCCGCCAGGTTCTGAAGTAGCAGTCAAATCCGTAATGGAATGGATCTGCGCAGATACTATGACTGCCATGCGCTTGTTCCCGGTAATTTGCTCATTATAGGCCACATCTACAGGCCGGATTTCGTAATAATACTGGATATTCCCAAGCAATGGGCATAATACTCAAAAAGT
>JAGLMY010000212.1 GCA_023139775.1 bacterium | reverse complement strand
CATCATGAAAAATGGGATGGTTCCGGATATCCCAAGCAACTCAAGGGCGCTAATATTCCACTCACTGCTCGATTACTGTCCATCATTGACGTATTCGACGCACTCTCCTCCAAGCGACCGTACAAAGATCCCTTTCCACCGGAAAAAGTTCGCGGCATACTCCAAAGCAGCAGCAAAACACATTTTGATCCTGATATGTTGGATGTCTTTTTAAACCGTTTTGATGAAATGTGTGAGATTCACCGCGAAATGTCCTAATAACTTTCCAAGAGAACAAAAAAAGTGTTCAGAGTTAGGCTTTAATTTACGAACAGGAGCGCGTCCATAACTGCGCCCCTGTTTATATACAAAAATACATAAAACCTTTGAAAAAATGCCTGAAATCACTAAAAATCATTGCGAGCAAAGCGAAGCAATCTTGTCTTTAAAGGATTTTCTGAGATTGCAACCAATGGGAGTCCGATCCTTCCTCCGGTCTAGGAGCTTTTCAAACTTTAAACATCTAAAATTAAGCTACTGGTCAATTTATATCCCCACTAAAAATCCCCCTTTTTCAAAGGGGTAACTTGTGTTATTATGGCTCAATTGCATGATAAGTCCGACAGGCTCCTAGACCGGAGGCCTAAATCTCCCCGCAATGACTTTTTCAGAGGTTTTACATTATTATTAAGAGGTTAACATGACAGTATTTTTAGCATTTATTGAGTTGGCTATCGGCGGTGTTTTTTTATGGTTGGGTGGCGAAGCAGTTGTTCGTGGTTCTGCTTCCCTCGCGTTTCGGCGCGGCCTGTCACAACTCGTGGTTGGATTGACCATTATTGGCTTCGGAACCTCTGCCCCGGAATTATTTGTTTCCTTAACCGCTTCCTTACAAGGCAATCAAGACATTGCTATTGGAAATGTTCTGGGTTCTAATATTGCCAACCTCGGTCTGGTACTGGGCATTTCAGCCTTAATACGTATTCTCACTGTCCAAGCTTCAACAATTAGGCTGGAGATCCCCTTCTTGTCCATCACTGCCGGCATCACCTGGTTTTTTAGCCGCAATGGACTACTAGAGAGAAAAGAGGGTGTCCTGCTCCTTGGTATGCTGGTTGTTTTCCTGTTCTATTGCCTAGTGAATGCCAGAAAACACCGGACCGAATTTCCTGAAGCACAGGTTGAGGATTCCAGTATCTTACCCTCTCCCTGGCTGGATATTCTTTTTATCTTACTCGGCTTTATTGGATTGATCGGCGGCTCAAAATTATTTGTGCTGGGCGCCATAACCACAGCCCGGCTCTTTGGAGTGTCGGAATTTTTTATCGGCCTGTCCATCGTGGCTTTGGGAACTTCATTGCCTGAACTGGCAGCTTCCATTATTGCCGTCCTGCGCAATAAAATCGACTTGGCCTTAGGCAATCTGGTCGGATCAAATCTTTTTAACTTATTATTAATTTTAGGTTGTGTTGCTACGATCCATCCTATCCGGATTCCAGCCGCTGCTTTACGCTTTGATTTTCCGGTAGTACTTGGTTTATCCTGTTTGCTTTTCCCCTTGGCTCTGACTCAGAAAAAAATCTCGCGTTGGGAAGGAATTTTATTTTTAGGTATTTATACTGCCTACATTTTCTTTATTATCGCCCGGGAATGAGTAGACTCTCACGTATGAACCGCCGGCCATATCTTTGGCCCCGCATATCCATTCCATTATAGATATTGTGCCAGTAACATGTCAGTGAAGCTGGGAAAACCTAATCCGGACAAACCGGAACCAAAATTAACCGCCGATACACGCTGATATACGCCGATTAAATTTTTTTTATCCATAACCCGGACAAACCGGAACCAAAGATTTTTGACAGGATCAACAAGATATACGGGATTTTAAATAAATTCCGTCAATCCTGTTATCCTGTCAAAAAGATTTTTTTGCGTTCTTTACGGCGTAACATATCAGTGAAGCGAGAAAGACATATGGTCTGCTGATTTATTTTTTCCCAGGGGGAAAGCGCGCTCTTACCCAGCCGGATACGAAATTCTAAATAA
>JAGLMY010000211.1 GCA_023139775.1 bacterium | reverse complement strand
CAACACTTTTTGAGTATTATGCCCGGAATGACAAAGCATTAGAATTTTTATAAAAACACCCTTTTCGCAACAGAAACTAAATAGATTATCAACCAAAAGCTAACCAAAAAGCTTGTGATATTGACTTGCCATACGCAAAATTGTCCTTTAAAATCATCTTATTTACGAACTGCGAACATCAATTTCTGTAAAAAAGCACAAATTTAATTCGCTCTGTTTGGTGTCGAATAGCATAGTTTGTTTGGAGGGGAATATGCAAAACACTATTGTTAGAGCAATCAGCGCAGCTGTTGTCAGCACAATTGTCTACGCAGCCGGTTGGGTGGCTACTCATTATGGCTGGCAATTTTTTGTGGACTATGTTAATCATTTCAATCGCAATTGGTTGCTCTGGTTGCTGGTATTGTCCGGTATAATCGCACTGGTTCGCAAATTCATACTCCGGAGCAAGGTGAGTTATTTTCTCACGCTCTATGTGAGTATCATCACCTATGCCCTGATTTTTCAAACCAACTGGTTTCTCAAAGACGGTTCACATCCGACCTTTCTATTTATCTGGACCTATTTATTTTTATTAACCCTGATTTGTCTTTTTGGTCTGGAGCTGCTGCGCAAGGCGGCCTATGCCGGCATAGACAAACTCAAACCCGAGCTCCGGCCTTGGGGCTGGTTTTTTGGTTGGATTATTTTCAATGCCATTATTCTCTTTCTGATCAATGACCACTTTGTCCGCGTGGCAGCGCGATTTATTTCCACCCCCTATTATTTCTGGCTGCTGCTTCTGCCTTTGGGCAGCGGTTTGCTCCGGCGTGTTCGCGATAAAAAACCGATTCGTTATGTTCAGGGATTAATCAGCTATTTTGTTTTTATTGCCATCCTGGCTTGGCTCAAGGGTGCGTTTCAGCATGAGTCGCTTTTCATCTGGCTGGTTCTGTATGTGGCTTTCTGGGCTCACTTATATTATGAAGAACTATTGAGTTGTCTGGCTAAACGGGACGGGGAAGTGAAACGGATTGAGAAAAAGGAAAAGAAATTCAAACCTAACAGTCTGCTAAACAAAGTCAAGGCCAAGTTGGGCGGTCTTTTCCAAAAACTGGGAACCTGGGGCAAAGATGTGCTTGCTTTTGCCAAGCAAAAACGCGTTCCGTTGCTCATAGCAGTGCTGGTATTGGCACTTATTGGCGCAGCTGTCCCAGTGGTTAAGCATATGTACAAGAACCGCTATGTCACTATTTCAGAGTTTACTCCTAAAGGTGAGGTCTCGAACCGGATCGCCATAAAAATTGTTTTTTCTGATCCGGTCCATCCCCGTGAGGGTGAGGTGGAAGCATTGGATTGTTTTGAGATTGAGCCGGCCATTACTGGAAAATACCGGCAGGACAATCCCCGGACCATCACTTTTCTGCCGGATAAGCCGCTCAAACCGGCCACAGAATATACAGTCCGCTTGCGTCCGGAAAAATTAAAATCAGATTTAAAAAAACTAACAACTCAGGCCGGAACCACTTTTCATACGAAATATTTCAGCGTAAGCAATAGTAATCTCTTCTACAATGTGGATCAGATTACCGGAAAAGAGATGGAGATCATGGGACAGGTGGATTTCAATTATCCTGTTAGCCTGGCTGATTTGCGGAACCAGGCCAGGATCGAACTGGATAATAAAACCTGGTCCACGGAATTTGAAAAGTCCATTATTTCGCAGCGCTGCTACTTCAAGGGCGCGCCGGTAAAACCAGGCGATAAAGACCAAAAAGTAAAACTTTTCATCAGCAGTGAACTGAAATGTGTGAACGGAACCCTGCCTTTGGGTCGTGATTTTGAGCGGACCATGACTTTGCCGGCCCGGCCCAAACTCGAAGTGCGTGAAGTCAAATTATGGCACGAACCAGGCACCACCTTTATCAGCATCATGTTTAACATGCCGGTTTCAACCAACCAAGTAAAACGGTCTGTCAAAATTGAGCCGGCGATTGACTGGAAAGTGGAAACCGAATATGCGCTCGCGGTCATGCGCGCTGATTTCAAACCAAACACGGATTATGAGATCAAAGTGCTTCCCGGACTCATTGCCAAAACCGGCCAAGTGTTGAAAAAGGAATACAAGCAGAGCGTGCGTATTCGGGATATACCCTCTGCCGTCCATTTTGCCAGAAAAGGAAATATTCTATCTCTCAACGGCCCCAAGACCATTGCAGTCAAAACCGTGAATTTGGATGAAGTGAAGGTTTCTATTCGCAAGCTCTTTAAAAACCATCTTATCCACTTTTTGGAATACCCGGACACAGACCATAAAACCAAGCATATCTATGACGGGCAGTACAAAGTCAAAGAAGGCCGGATCAACGAGGAAGTCCGGCAATATATCAATCTTAGTGATTTCCAAAAAGAACCGTATAAAGGTCTTTTTCAGATCCGGTTGCGCGACCCACGTGAATATTACAGTTCAGATACTGCTTGGTTTTTATGCAC
>JAGLMY010000210.1 GCA_023139775.1 bacterium | reverse complement strand
TTTGTCGTACATATAAATTCACCTTTATTGTAGGGGCACAAAATTTTCTGCCCCTCCGGATTAAAAATGTTCTCATTCTTCCATAAATACCTGATCTTGTTCAGTCTTCCGGCCGCGGGTGGTGAGGTAGCCGCCGGTGAGTAGTCCGTTGGCACCGGAGAGCATGAGCAGGCCCTGGAAATCCTTCAGCTTGGTTTCACGGCCGGCGGCCAATTTTATAATTTTCAGGGGATGAATGAGACGGTATAGGGCAAAGGTTTTGGCAATCTCAGCAACAGGAATTGGCGGTTGGTGCTCAGCCGCGGTACCGGACAAGGGAATCAGTACATTCAGAGGAATCACATCCACATCCAGTTCTTTTAAAGCATATGCCAGCTCAATACGATCGAGCATGCTTTCGCCCAAACCGAGAATACCACCTACACAGGTTTTGATCCCGTTGTTTTGCAAAAGTCGAATTGTACGGATACGGCAAGCAACAGCATGCGTCGTGGCGACCAATTCAGCGTACCGGGCAGGATTGACCTGCAAATTGATGTTGTAATGCGCGATCTTGGCTTGCGCTAAAGCTCGGGCTGTTTCCTCACTCAATTCACCTAAGGAGGCGCATACCTGCAAATCCGGATACTTGGCATGAATAGCTTGGATAGCGGATAGAATTTTTATGAATTCGTCATCCAGGACAGTATAGCCGGTTCCGCTGGTCACAATACCAAAACTGCGGATGCCATGGCTGTAGGTTTTTTCTGCGGCAGCGAGAATTTGTTCTTGCTTAACCAGGGCGTAGGTCTCGATCTCAGAGGTATGACGGCCGGACTGTGCGCAGAATTTACAATCTTCAACGCAAGCGCCGGATTTGGCATTCATGATGGTGCAAGCATGGGTCTGGGACGCGAATTTATTCTTTACTTTGTTAGCCAGAGCGACCAGGTCCGGAATATCACCACCTTGCAATTGGGATAAACGGATAGCCAGTGATTTGGACAAAGGCCGGGCATCCAGAACACCGTGAGCCTCCAGTATATCCGGATGCAAATGGATGATATTTTTAGTCTCGAGAATAGGCATAAAGCACCTCGCTGAATTGTTTACTTATGTACGTCAGAAAGTTGACAATCATTGTACAACTTCAATCGGGAATTGCAATAAAAAATATAGCTACCTAGTAACATGTCAGTGAAGTGTTTTTTTGTAACAGATCAGTCATGCATTTTTTTGTTTGTCATTCCTGAATGCAGCCTCCACCCCCGTTATCCCCGAATGCTTATATCGGGGATATGGTTTTAAAAAAACCAGATTCCTGCTGAAGGCGTCCCTATATATCTTTTCCGGTTGGGGCCGATTAAACCCTCGGGAATGACAGGCAAACGGCACTTTTAGTACCATCATTGATAGGTTACCTGCCTTTGAATTTTCGCATTGTTTTTATACCCATATTGCGTTTAAACTAAGGCATGACTTTCTTTACGCTCTGGAAAAACGGTTATTTGAACCCGAGTCTGACTTGGCAGGCGCTAAAAAGCAAGACCGGTCCTTATTACGGCTTGGCAGGCGTAATATTCTGCTGGCTTGGTCGTGATCTTTTGATCATAGTGCCCTGGTATTTTATGGGTATCGAGCCCTGGCAACCATCATATATTTCTTTTTTAACCCCGGAAAATTATTATTTCTGGGAAATGTTGTTTTTGCCGGATTTTGGCTTGCTGATATGGCTGACCGGAAGCGCTTTGCTCTATTTGTTTTTGAGAATTGTCGAGTGGCCGGTTGCATTTGATCAAGTATTGAATTTAACGGGAATAACAGCGCTTATTATTGCGCCCATCGGAATAGTGTTGGATTGGATGGTCTGTTGATTTGAGCTGCGAACCGTGTTGGTTATGGGATGCCTGCATTCCGGTTTGGCGCTCTGGAGTTTGCTTTTGGTTGCCTTTGGGCTTTGGCATATGTTTGGAGTACAAAAAAAATACGGTTGGTTATTGGCCTTGTTGGTCACCGCTGTGAATATACTGGTTGCGGCCATTGTTGTGAGGTGAGATAAAAAGGAGGCGAACTATGATACCAAATGGATTGTTGTACATCGGTGCTGTTTTTATTCTGCTGTGGGGGATTGCTCATTTGTTTCCCACCAAGAACGTAGTTCGTGGTTTTGGAGAAATTTCCCAAGACAACAAGCACATTATTACCATGGAATGGATTGTCGAAGGGGTGGCCCTAGCTTATATTGGCATTACAGTTATCGTGATTACCATACTGGGAGGCACTGGAAATCCAATTGGTATTGCTTATTATCGCATGGCCGCCGCCGGTTTGGCAGTATTGGCAGTGGTGTCAGGATTTACCGGTGCGAAAGTTAATTTTTTACCCTTTAAACTCTGTGTGCCGATTATGTCAACGTCCGCTGTACTCTTTTTTCTTGGTAGCATTTTGAAATGACTGTAGGGGCACAAAATTTTGTGCCCCTACAGTTTGTTTTATTTCATAAAATCCGGCAGATTTTCTCTGAGGCCGATTCTCTGCGGTGTAAACCGGGTGGGTTCGTGCGGCGGTTCCGGGAAAGCCGGCGCAAGATTTACACCGCCGGGTTTGGGTTGCATGGCTTTTTTCTCCTTTTTCAATTTATCCGCAGCCTGTTTTTCTTTTTTGTTGGCAGAACGACTGAATATTTTATTGCCATGCAGTTCGCAGAACATTGCGTATTGCTGTGGGTTACTAAACTCATACAGTATTTTCCTGCCGGCTTTGTCTTTGTGCACAGCAGCAATGGGTGTAAAAGCATGGGCTTTATTGTCTTGGTAATAGTAGGTGGTGGAGCTGCCGTCCGGGTAGTGGGTTTTTTGTAACCGGCCGCCCAGGTATTCGTTGGTCTGAACCAATTCTCCTAGCTCGTTGTGTTGTTTTTCCACCATTTTTTGCAGAGGAATGGCAGCAATATCCACATTGGATTGCGCTGGCGCCGTAATACCCGAAATTGCCAAAATTTGGTCAATGTAACTTATGGTTTTGTTATTCTTGTTGTACCGAAGAGCGATAGGATTACCCTGGAAATCAAAAAAATGATTATCAAAAGTTCGTCCGGCCCGGGAGGTGCGGACGGTTTTTCCTTTCGGACGCCTGGAATCCAATTTGTTTTGCACAGCAGAGGCTCTAATCACAACCGGAGCACTAAAGCTGGACGCAATCTCAGTAAAGGTCTTGGCCTTAAATATATCCTCCAATATTGGCATCGATTTTCCGTTTTGAGTGACCTTTCGGAGTTGCCATTTTTGGTTAAAAACATACTCGGTTTTGCCTTTTTCATCATGCACAGTTACCCGGATGGTTGCAATTATTCCACC
Organism: bacterium; assembly: GCA_023139775.1. Lineage (GTDB taxonomy): Bacteria > Oederibacteriota > JAAXVQ01 > JAAXVQ01 > JAUVAV01 > JAGLMY01. The sequence goes on along the minus strand of JAGLMY010000210.1, from coordinate 7,658 downwards.
ATGTCCATAGCCATAATTAAAGAAGATTGATCTGTTCGTTTCTTTGATATGGCGTAATAGACCGGCATTGTCGATATACCGCTCTTTTTTTATACCTGCCTTATCAATACTGACCACATAAAGACCATTTGCTCTGTACTTGAAATTGTAAATGACGCCGTTTTTTCCGATCGCTTGTATTATACGTCCATCGGCATCAGTGGAAAATTCAGCTTCGTATAATTCCAAAGCTAAGCTCATCAGACCAAAAACTTCGGGCGCCAAGACTTTGCCCCGGTCTACTTCAAGCGTAATGGACCGTGTGAGCTCAGGGGTCTTCAGTAAAAAGCGGAGAAAAAGCCCCATAAGCGTGGCTGAATTTTCCCGTGGGAAATGGCGATGGAAAGACAGTTTGAGATTCTTCATCATTTGAGGAGCGGACGTTAATATAATACCTTTGATTTGGCGCAAGGAATAATTGCGGAAGAACCAGGCCACAAATTGATCCAGCTTTTTTTCTTCTTTTTCCGAGTCAAAGGCTGCAATGCTTTCTTTGGATGACGTAGGGTCCGCGGCCGATACAGGAGGCGAGAGTATTATTATTCCTGTGAAAAACAAGACGGATAGCATCAGGCATTGCCATTTTTTTACATACTGATGTTCTGACATGTTGGTCACTCCCAAAGCGTAAATTTGTTTGTCTGTAAAGTTGTTATTCCGAATATAATTATAGCCGGTATTTTACGCGTGTGCAACCGGGCCGCACGGATTTTACAATTTATTTACAAAATCATGACAAATGTTCCTGGAAGTGCCGGGCACCGAATGTTGTTGAAAATAAATGAGATAGGAACAAGGCAGCTCGGCGCTTGACATTACCAAGACCCTGGGAGAAGATTGACAAACTTTATTCAGGCAAGGATCAGCATGATACATGAAACCAAAGCCGAAACCATATTATTAAAGCATAAGCGGGTGGATTCCTGGTTCTTGTCCATAGCCGGCATGAATCTGTACCGGGGATGCGAGCACAATTGCGCCTATTGTGACGGCCGGTCAGAGAAATATCAGGTTGGAGGCGAGTTTGGCCAGGACGTGGTTGTGAAAGTCAATGCGCCTGAACTATTAAAAAAAGAGCTGGATCCCACACACCGACGCGTACCTTTGAAACCCGGTTACCTTATTATGGGTGGCGGTGTGGGGGATTGTTATCAACCGGCAGAGAGGAAATACAAGCTTACCCGTCAAGCGCTGGATATCATTGCCGGATTTCGATACCCTGTGCATGTGCTCACGAAATCATGTTTGATAGAACGTGATTTTGATATCCTGAAAAGAATCAATACAAACTCTCGTGTCATTCTCAGCATGAGTTTTTCTACAGTTTTTGACAACATCAGTCGCGTGTTTGAACCCGGAACGTCCTTGCCCTCGAATCGCATAAAGACCTTGCGCCAAGCAAAAAAAATGGGAATGGCCACAGGTATGTTTCTCATGCCGGTCATCCCCTGGATTACGGATATGCCGGATATGATTGAAGCGGCTGTTCGGCAGGCCAAAAGCGTGGGCGTGGATTTTATAGTTTTTGGCGGCCTGACTTTGAAAGACGGACGACAGAAGGAATATTTTATGCAGGCCCTATTAAAGGATCATAAAAAGCTGGCGCAGGAATATGAGCAATTATACCAGGACCCTTTGTGGGGAAACGCGTCTTCGGAATATTACGCCGGTCTGTCCTCTGTTTTTAACAAAATTGCCAAGGAATATAAAATTTCCAAACGCATTCCTCTATATTTGTATCAAGATATACTCACGGAAAATGATCGCGTTATTATTATGTTGGAACACCTGGATTATCTCTTGAAACTGGACGGTCAAAAATCTCCTTATGGTTTTGCGGCCAAAAGCATTGCTTGTCTGGATAAACCGGTTTCCCAAACGCGCGGTTCGTTGCGGAAGTTAAAGGGTGTGGGTGAGGTAACCGAGCGGATTATTTGTGAGATTTTGGAAACAGGAACGTTGAAATATTTGGAATCGCTGTTGTAGAAAAAAACGGTTATATTGATTATTGATATGGTATAATAACTATAGTACTATGACTATGGTCTTTAAAAAGGAGTGATATATATGCAGCAAATACCGGCCGGGGAATTCAAAGCTAAGTGTTTGAAAATAATGGACGAAATAAATAAGTATCACAAAGAAATTATTATAACCAAATTCAATAAACCGGTGGTCAAAATCGTTCCTGTTGATCAGGGTGATTTTAAATCCGTTTTTGGTTGCCTGAAAGGATCGGTTACGATAAACAGTGATATTGTCAAACCAACAGGAGAAACCTGGCATGCGGATGAAAACAACATCTGATCAATTGTACTTAATGGATACCCACATTTGGATATGGCTGTTAAACGGTGATGGCCGTCTTTTGAAGTCTAAGTTGTTGAAATTGATTGAAAAAGCTGTGAAAAAGTCTCTGCTAAGGATATCGATAATTTCAATTTGGGAAGTAGGAATGTTGGAAGCCAAAGGTAGGATTTCATTGCCGAATAATATTCGCGATTGGATAGATAAAGCGTTGTCGGTCCCGGGAATCTTAGTAGAACCAATGAATGAAAAAATCGCCATTGATAGTACTAGACTGCCAGGTGATTTTCATGGTGATCCCGCAGATAGAATTGTTGTCTCAACTGCGAGATACTTAGACGCCAGGATAATCACCCATGATAAAGCGATAATAAAATATGCAAAACTCAAACATGTTAAAATCGTAGAGTAAAACAACCGCCGGCAAATCAGATTTTCGCAAATTTTGCACAGTATAGAAATAGTCTAATACACCTTAGAAAACAAGATTTTTTAATTAAGGATATAAATCCGATTAGTTGAATTGTTTTAGTTATTTGCATTGATTATGACGGGCCACGCGGTCTTTGAGTTTTTTAATTTCAGTTTTTGGATATTCGTTGAATAATATGGAAAAGACCGTGTTGTTGGTTAGTAAAGGATCAATATCCGGAGTAATAATATTCTTTTCAACGAGTTCCTGCCAGACCGGTGTTCCAGGTAAGGGAGAAAATTCGGTAAGCTGGATTCGCACATTTAAAGTTTCCAAGAAGTGAATACCTTCCCAAATTTCATCAATGGGTTGACCCGGCAATCCGTACATCAGATAAACGCCGATCTCTTGTTTGGTAAATCCCGTTTTTTTTAAATTAACCACAGCAGCAGCGAATTCCTTATTCGTTATTTTGCCGCCGGTTTTCGCTTGGCGTTGGGCATTGACGGTTTCCAGACTAAGCCGGATGGTTTTAAAGCCCGCTTTTTTCATGAGTTCCGCGGTTTTTTCATCCACCAAACGGGCGTGCAATCCATTGGGTGTGTGAAAGTTAATCTTTAAACCGGCAGCAATAATCTTTTGCATGATGGGTTGGATATGTTTTTCAGGCCGGGACAACAAGGCATCATCATAAAAGGCAATATCCTGCACACCCAAGTCGGAAAGATTTTTAATTTCCCGCACTACCGCGTTGGGGGGGCGTTGCGAGAACTTCGGATTCAGTTGTGAGGAAGCACAGTATGAACAACAATACGGACAGCCCCGGGAGGTAAGCAAAGGCGCGTATTCCTGAGTTTTGTAAAATCCTAAGCGATAATAGGGTTTGGGCTGTTGGGCAGGAGTTAAAATGATTCCGAAATCACGCAAAACCTGTTCGAGGGTTTTGTTAACGGGCCCGAGATACAGGGCATCAGCACCGGAGTTGTTTACTGCATGCTCAGGATACAATTGCGGATAAATCCCGCCTAAACAGATGGGAGTATGCGGGGCAATGGTTTTACATTGTCGGATGGACTCGTGTACTCCCGGATACCAGTAGGTCATCATAGAACTCATTAAGATAACATCCGCCGGCAGGAGTGTTTGCAGTTGTTTCTGGAAATCTTCTAAAGTAATACCATAACGCGCATACGGTCGATCTATAGTTGGCAGGCATTCCGGGGTAGGGAGTGTGGTTTTAGGATATTTCCCCTTATGAAAGCGCAGGGTAACCGGGGTATCCAGACAATCCAGGTAGACCAGGTCAACTGAGTAGGCAGAGAGAAATTCAGCGACCTGGAGCAGTCCTAAGGGCCGAGCCCATAAATTGACAGCTGCAAAATCGTAGATCCAAGGATTGATAAGCAGAATTTTGGGTCGCATAGCTATATAGAGTATGTCTTTTTCTGCGCTTCGTCAAGTAAGGCTGTTTTAAAAATGACAATAGAGTTGAAGTTTTTTATTTCTCCTATTATAATAAAAAAAATCCTCCCGGGGGAGGATTTTTTTTAAACCGGAACTGTACCAAGGAGTTTTGAGTGTTTTATAAAAGCAATAAAAAGAGGCCGATCCGGCAGAATCGCTATCGCTTACAGAGAATAGGCGCTTGCAATCAGGATGATTTTATGGCCAAGGGGGATACTCCGGCCTGGCGTTCGCTGCTGCGTTTTTTTGTACTGGGAGTAATGGTAATTGGAGCGATTTACTTATCTGCGGTATCCATGAATATTCTGGTGCTGGGTACTGATGATGTGGATTATTCCAAACATACGGATACCATTATGCTGATGCACTGGCAACCGCTGCCTAGCCGCTTGGCTCTGCTGTCCATACCGCGGGATACTTTGATCCGGATGCCGAAACGCGGCCCCCTGAAGATCAACGCGGTATATGCCTATGGCAACGCATTGGGCAGCAGGGAATATGCTTTGGCCATGACCCGGGCCTCGATTGAGACCTTGTTGGGAGTGAAAGTCAATTATGTGATTCACGTGAGGTATTCCAATTTTATCACCCTGGTCGATGCCTTGGGTGGAGTTCCACTCTATGTCGAGAAACGTATGCGTTACACAGACCAGGCCGGAGGTCTCAATATTGATCTGGACCCAGGCTATCAACTCCTGGATGGGCGTCAGGCGCTGAATTATGTCCGCTTCCGGCATGATCGTGACGGTGATATAGGAAGGATACGGAGACAACAAAAGTTTGTCAAAGCGTTTATCAATCAATTGGTCCGGTTTTCAAAATTTCCGCGGACCGCGTCTGCCTTTTATACTTTTCTAAAGCAAGTGGAAACCAATTTGAATTTTCCGACTGCCATCTTTCTGGCTATGGAGATCAAGGGGGCGGCGCGCGGTTCCTGGCGCCAGGCGATTTTGCCGGGCAAGGGAGTATATATAAAAGGCAAGTCATATTGGAAACCGGATCTGCCGGGTATCCGTAAAGTGATTGCGGATTTGGGAAAACCGCCTCTTAAAAAAATACAAACTAAGACTACAACCACAACTGCCAAATCAGAAACAGTGGGCAAAATCTCCGATAGCCAAGCCAAGGCGGAATCCAAACCAGCGGTAGCCCCAAAACCGACAGTGAAACCAAAACCGAAACCTACCCCCAAGCCGCAGCTGAGGCTATTGCCAAAAGGCAAACAGCCGGTGGTCCGGGTACTAAACGGCTGCGGTGTGCCGGGTGTGGCAGGCCGGATTACCAAGCGGTTGATGAGCAATAACATACAAATACTGGAAGACAATATAACCAACGCGCCTAATTTTGATTTTGCTTATACGATTATTAAATGCAAATCAAATTATCTGCCCTGGGCCAAGCATGTTGCCGCTATTCTGGAACTGAGTGAGGATCGCATTCAAGTTGTTCCGAAAAAAATCAATTATCCCACTGTGACTATTGTCATTGGCGGTGATTACGCGGAATTGATTAAATAAAAAAAACGTAGGGGCGACCCTTGCGGTCGCCCTTAAGAAATGTAGGGGCGCACTGAGTGCGCCCGTGATTAACCGTAGGTGTGTGCGCGCCCCTGGGCGCGTCCTGATTAGAACGTAGGGGCGACCCTTGCGGTCGCCCTTGAAGGAAGGAATCGATAGTGTATCTTAAAGAACGTGTTTTTCAAATTATTGCTGAAGCAGTCGTTGTTTTGCAGGCAGAGGGCAGCCTGCCGGCGGATATGGTCATACAACCGGAATTGGAACGGCCGGCACAAGCCAAACACGGCGATTTTTCCACGAACCTGGCCATGAAATTAGCCAAGACTGCGCGCCAACCGCCTCGTGTGATCGCGGAAGCCCTGGTCGAAAAAATGAAAACCAATGGATTGTTTGAGACTGTTGAGATTGCCGGGCCGGGTTTTGTGAATGTCAGCTTGAAAGCTGATGTTTTGTTATCAGAGGCAGAAGCCATTCGTGCCGGTGGAGAACAGTATGGTGCTTCAGATGTTGGTAAGTCCGTAAAGTTGTTGTTGGAATTTGTTTCTGCCAATCCGACCGGGCCATTAAATATTGTGTCCGCGCGCGCGGCTGCAGTCGGAGATGCCGTGGCCAACATACTGCAAAGCCAAGGGGTGCAGGTGTTTCGCGAGTATTATATTAACGATGCCGGACGGCAAGCTCGTTTGCTTGGTCATTCGATGCTGGCCCGGCAAAAACAAAAGCAAGGACAAGATTATCCTGTTCCCAAGGATGGTTATGAGAAAGACTATGTGAGAGATGTTGCCTACGCCAGTGAGACTGCACAGTCGGAGGCTTTAGCCAATGCGAGTGAAGAGGATGCCATTGAGCTTAATCGACAGTTCGGTGTCAAGATCATGCAAGATCGGCATAAGCAAAGTCTGGCTGATTATGGGGTGTTGTTTGACAATTGGTATTCCGAATTGACTTTGCATCAAAGCGGAAAAGTGGAAGAAGCCATTGCTGATCTGAAAAAACACGGATGTGTTTATGAAAAAGACGGTGCCTTGTGGTTTGAGTCAACCAAGTTTGGTGATGATAAAGACCGGGTCTTAAAAAAAGCTAATGGCGATTGGGCATATATTGCGGCTGACATTGCGTATCATCGGGATAAATTTGAGCGTGGATATACGGAACTAGTGGATCTGTGGGGTCCTGATCATCATGGTTACATTGCCCGGATGAAGGCGGCCATGCAGGCCCTTGGGCACGAACCTGAAGCGTTTCAAGTTTATATTGTCCAGCAAGTCAATTTGTTGGAAAGTGGCAAACCGGTCTCCATGTCCAAACGCGGTGAGGGTAAACTTCTGGAAATGGATGATTTGATTCAGGATGTGGGGAAAGATGTGACGCGCTTTTTCTTCTTGCTGCGCAGTACGGACGCGCACTTGGATTTTGATCTGGATCTGGCTCGAAAACAGAGTGAAGATAATCCGGTTTACTATGTGCAATATGCGTATGCCAGGATATGCAGTATTTTAAGGAAAGCAGAAGCGGAAGGACTTGCTATCCCGACGGCTGAAGAGATGGTCTTGAAAAACCATCAGGCTGAGAAGGAAGAATTGACACTAATCCGTGAGCTTTCAGCTTATCCGGAAATACTGGCAAGCTGCGCGCGGTCTTTGGAACCACATGGCTTGGCTTTTTATTTACGTGATTTAGCCACTACCTTTCACCGTTTTTATACGGTCTGCCGTGTGGTGGATAAAGATGTGTTGGAGAGATCACGGGCGCGTCTGGCTCTGGTGGATGCTTCCCGGATTGTGCTGCAAAACGGACTGGGTCTTTTGGGGATCAGTGCTCCGGAAAGCATGTAATTAAAATAGCCGAAAACACTATAAATCTTATATAATAATTAGTTCCTGTTGCGTAAAGGATATTTTTTAAGTTGTCATCCCCGA
>JAGLMY010000021.1 GCA_023139775.1 bacterium | reverse complement strand
GGCGTTTAATTAAACGCCCCTACTGGAATAGAAAGAGCATTCGGGAATGACAACCTTTGTTAACCGCGGTTCACTGACCTGTTACTGTTTTTTGTACAGTAGCAGTAAAACCAAATTAGTGAATAGTTTGGTTTTACTGAAAACATTGATTTTATAAACTTTTTATATTCACGCGGAGAATTTTTTCCGCCTTAGTTTTTGTGCTGCACAAATAATGGAATTCTTATCCATATCCAATGAAATCCAAACGGATTGGGATTTAAATTGATGCTGATATGCTTGGTCATAATATAATAACAACTTCCCAATCGCTTGCTTAAGCTCTCGTTTTTCCAAAACAGTCATGATTTGTTTAATGACCGCCTTATCCAAACGCGAACTTAATTTTTGTACATTGGCCTGCAAGTCTCTGGTTGAAAAACGTTTGTAGGTTTCCCACAAACGCTGCGTCCTCTGAAGCAGAGATACGTTCAAGCAGACAACCGGAGCCTGGTGCAACTTACTCAACAGAGGCCGGGGTATCCCTACCCGTCCAATGTTTTCGGTCTCCTCTTCAACCCAGATCCTGCGCTGGATATCCAGCTTATCTATGCGGTCCGCTAAGTTGTTCTGAAATTGCTCCTTGGCCGGTTGTGGAGGCATACCTAAATGGCCAAACACCGAACCGCGATGCTGCGCCAATTTTTCCAAATCAATTACCTGTTCCCCTTCAGCTTGCAGCGCGTACAATAATTCAGTTTTACCGGAACCAGCCAGACCTCTAAGCACCATCAATTGAAACGGTTTTCGAAAAATGGAATCCACATAATCGCGATAAGCGAGATAGCCGTTGGATAGGCTGAGGGACTGGCGATGATGATTCTTTAGTATTGAAGTGGCTGTCTGGGTAATAGTGCCGCCGTCCTGGCAATACATGCGTACAGACCGTAGGCTATCTGATTTTTCTGAAGGGAGCAACCGGATCAGACGCTTTGGCAATACTTCCGGACTTTTTCTTATTCTATCCAATGATACATGTATGGCACCAGGGATATGCCCATGTCTGTACATGGCCAACGGTCGTAGGTCTATTAAAGGGATCTGTTTTTTTTCAAGGAAGTCTTGGATTTGTATCATGGGTTATAAAATAGCACCCTCCTGCAGCTTAACCAAATGCAAAGGGAAATTGACTTTCATCTACTCCCTCGCAAACTTACGTGGTATCAACAGGAGGGCGGCTCAGCTTCAGGGTTCTCACCATATCTGTTTGAAAGCAGAGGTTTCAGACAACCAACCGAGCAGGAAAATTATTTAATAAAAACCAGTATCTGTCAATAAAAATATTATTTAACCCTGTTGATTGTGCCTTTACCATCGCCGGAATAAATGTGCGTTTACCCGGAACGTTTTGGAATAATCATTTCCTTTCTTCATTGTAGAGACGCGCACAATTGTAGAGACGCGATTAATCGCGTCTCTACAGTAAACGTGTTAACGTTTTTGCCTTATCAACATCCACAGAAAGAACGGCCCGCCTAAAAGTGCGGTAATTATCCCCACCGGCAATTCCGCCGGCGCGACTATTACTCTGGCCAAGGTATCGCACCAGGGCAAAAATATAGCACCCATAAGAATAGCGGCGATAATTAAAACCCTGTGATCCGAGCCTAACCAGAGGCGGCAAATATGCGGAATCATCAAACCCACAAAACCCACCGGACCGGCAATGGCCACCAGTTTCATTTTTTCACTAAATGATTCTCGAACCAATTCGCAAATGAGCAAGCCGGTCGAGTAACATTTTTCACTTTAAAGATCTTTTTACATTTTATAATTAATTCTGTATCCGGATTAATTATTTCAATTTTAGGATTTTTACGGTATTTTTTTTTCTCGAATCTATCTGTAATATGCTTATCAAATTTATTGAACGAAAAACCAACAAGACAGATCTCATCAGCTTGTTCAAGTTCGTTATCCATCCAGCCCCAAATATCCGGAAAATCCTCTCTCTTTTTACCCGGTGGTATGAATGCCGTTTTTACCGAATTATTGCAATCGACTTTATAGCTCTCATTCAACCATCCTCCCGGCGCTCCTCCTCTCAGACCAACGTTGGTTTGCAAGGCGAGGTACCTGTTGCTTTTATCGTCTCTGTACCAGTTTATTGATCCATGAGGTTTCAGAACAGTTATTTGAGATCCATTTTCTTGTTCAGGCCGATTGACTTTACCCACCAAACCACGGAATCTAAAACCATAACCGTCTTCGAATTTCCACAAGTCGGTTCTATCCAGTGCTTCCTCCAATAAAATTTCCCAATTGAAAGAAATGATCGTATCTCCAGGTTTTAAGATTTCTTTTGCAAAGCGCTGATGTAATTGAGAAACGCAATAATAAGACATGAATGCGAAAGTGGCAAAGATGTATTTTTTTAACTCTCCAAGGGCTGTATATGTCTCATATTCCGGGGTATTGAGATCAATTTCCCCGTTCTTAATCAACCGGCTTTCTCTTGCTTGTTCCAGTTCCGTGTATAATCCCTCTATATTGATTTTTTTGCTCTGTGACTGGTCATTCAGAAGCTCATTCTTTTTAATATTGTATTGTCTTTGAATATATGCGCCTAATCTATTTCCGATTTCAGGCGGGACTATTAGCGGATATCTATTGCTAATGATTCGATTGAATTCATTAGCTGTATAAAAAAATCCAGAGCTCAAAGGGCCTTGAAGAACATGGTTTTGAATATCTATTGGTTGTGGATAATCCCAAACACTGGAAGTGAAATTAAGATCCCGTGAAGCGCCTGCGCCAAATACAAAAACACGTTTCATCTTTTTTCTCCATCTATGGGTCATTGCGGGCGACCGCGGGGAGCACATCAATCTATTAGGGGCAATTCATGAATTGCCCCTACAAAGCAAGCGCGCCAACAAAACACCAACGACTTTTAACAAATCTCCCTTTATATAAACCTCTCCACCGGCACTTTAAACAACTTCGACAGCTGTTTGGCCATTTTCTTGCTCACTTCCCTGCGCCCGTTCTCATAATCTGAAACCCGTTGGCGGGATACACCGCCCATTCTTTTACCCAACTCCGCTTGCGTCCATCCGTAGTTTTCGCGATAGCATTGAATGGCATCACCAGGCGTAATTTTTTTTGACATTTCTTTATACCATTCCGTCTCTTCAATATTTATATACTCTTCATCATCATCCTGGATTTTGAGTTGATTTCCAAAGTGATGTTTCAAATAGCTCAAAAACGCTTTGGAAATCTCTCCTTCAACCAAGAGTTTAATATGGGGCGTTTTCACGACTGCCAACATAGTACACCTCTATTATTATATTTTTTCCTTCATAAGACCAACAGGCTACCCAAGAATAACTTAAATGACAATGATATTTGTTTTTACCCAGTGTACTGAAATTATGCCATTGTTTAACCACTGGACCTGTCTTTTGCAAATCTTTAACAAGCATGAAAAATCCAGCCTGGATTTTCGCCGGCAATTTCCACAAATTACGACGGATTTTCTTTTTTATCTCAACAATATATTTCATTTTATTGTACTCCATTTCGGGGTATTTGAAAAGATATTTATCAATAAAAAACATTAAGGCTATTCTTTAAAAAAGTTTAAGTTCTCTATTTCACTTAGACAGAAAAATTTGTTTTTCCATTCATCTTTTTTCAGAAAATTCATTGGCAGGATTAATATTGTAGAGACGTTGCATTGCAACGTCTCTACAATATTTGTTATCGTTTCCGTCTAACCAACATCCACAAAAAAAACGGCCCGCCGAGCATTTCGTGCATAGCACGAAATGCAGAGCAGGTGACCAGATGATCAGGAGACTATCACCTGCGGTCTACTGTTCATCTGATCTACCGATCACTATTTTTATCGCTTCTGCCTTACTAGCATCCACAGAAAGAACGGTCCACCTAAAAGTGCCGTAATTATCCCCACCGGCAATTCCGCCGGCGCGACAATTACTCTGGCCAAGGTATCGCACCAGGGCAAGAAAATCCCTCCCATAAGAATAGCGGCTATAATCAGAACCCTGTGATCTGATCCCAACCAGAGGCGGCAAATATGCGGAATCATCAAACCTACAAAACCCACCGGACCGGCAATGGCCACTACAGCGCCAACCATCAAGCCGGCCACCAATAGCAGCATGATCTTGGTGCGCTTCACATCCACACCCCGGCTGGCAGCCAGATCTTCGCCAATAGCCAGCAGATTCAAATCCCAACGATGATAAAAAATCAGAAGCATACCCACCACAGCAAACGGCAATGGTTCAAGCAAGCGACCATACCCAACTGCCTCCAGTCCGCCCATCAACCAGCGTAAAATACGCAAACTATGGGCTTGATCGGATAGATATTGAATCAGGAGAATAAGGCTTGAAAAAAAGATACTCACCGCCACTCCGGCCAACAGCATGGTGGTAGTGGACATACCGTCCTTGAGTTGAGAAAAACCATACACCACACCCAGCGCCAGGAGTGCGCCTAAAAAGGCAAACAGCGTAATTCCCTGAATACCTAAAAGTGAGATCGACCAACCGGTCCAGATATAGAGACTGGCGCCCAAGCTGGCGCCTGAGGCAGTACCGAGCGTAAAGGGAGTGGCTAACGGATTCTGAAAAACCGCTTGAAACGTAAGACCGGCCAAAGCTAAAACACTTCCGACGAGTACTCCGGTTAACACACGCGGCACACGCAAGTACCAGAAAATTTGATTAACGCGATCACTGGTTCCGGAAAGAACCTCCTGAGGGCTAATCACTTCCAGACCCAGGAACGGCAGCAGCAGCAGAGAGCCTATAAATACCAGAAGAAGCAACACGATTCCCAATACAGGCCGTTTTATTGGCATAAGGCCACTTCGGGTAATATAATATCCCGACCATTTCGGGGATGTTTAGCCAGTTCGAATTTTTTTCCATAAATGGAGTACAGCACTTCCTGACGCATGAATTCCTGTGGTGTCCCGCAAAATACAACTTCTCCATCCCGCAGTCCTAATATCCTTTCATGCCCTAAGGCAGCCCGGTTCACATCATGCGTAACCTCAACAATGGTTACCTGGGTTTCTTGGCATATCTTTTCCAACAGAGTGTACACCTGTTCCTGATGATACGGATCCAAAAAAGCAGCCGGTTCATCCAAGAGCATGATCTCAGCTTCCTGGGCCAAGACCGCTGCTATCATGACTTTCTGCTGTTCTCCACCGGATAGGGTATCCATTCTGCGCTGGACAAAAGGCAACATACCGGTCATTTCCAGGGCTTGATTCACTTTTTGTAAATCATTGGAAGTTATGGTGGTAAATGGCGAGAAGTGCGGATATCGCCCCATGAGTACAAACTCAAAAACCGTAAATCCATGATTGCGCAACACAGCCTGGGGTACATAGGATAATTTTCGTGCCAATTCTTTTTGCGAATAATCCTGCACGCGTTTGCCGGCTACTCGAATTTCGCCCTGCCCATACGGTAAGATACGGCATATTGATTTTAATAAGGTTGATTTTCCCGCCCCATTGGGACCAACAATCGCAAAACGTTCTCCAGCTTGAACCGAAAAACTAATATCCTGTAGTAAGGGCACGACACGCCGTGCCCCTACCTGAACAGTATAACAATATTTATGGGCAGCCAGTATCATTCCCCAACAATCTCAGGATGCAATATTTTTACCAGATCATCCAGTAATTGGAGTACTCGCGGACCCGGGCGAACGAGATAGCTGCCTGTTAAAATGTAAACCTCTTTTTTCTGTGCCTCGGACAACCCCGGCATGGCTTGCCAGTCCTGCTTCAACTGTGCCGGTGATTTGGAACCTTGGGAAGAATCCGGTATTAATTCGATTAACACATCCGTGTGCAATGCTATTAAGCCTTCTATGGACAATTTGGGATACTTAGGCACCTTTTTTTGGTAAGCATTGGTTCCACCGGCAAATTGCAACAACTCATTGTAAAAACCATCCTGCCCAGCCACATAGGCCTCACGAATCACTGCCTCACTATAATCACGATTAATAGCGAGCACAACTTTTTTACGCGAGAGGTTTTGAGTTTTCTTCTGAACAGCCATGATTTTTTGCCGGAAGGTCTCTGTCAGATAAAAACCCTGAGCTTCTTTCTGACAAATCGAGCCCAATTGGATGAAGGTACTCATGATACCGGCAATCGAATTCATTTCTACGGTATAGGTCGCAATGCGCAAATACTGAAAACGTTGACGATGCTCTTTATGTTCCGGCAATAATATCACCAAATCAGGACGCAGAGATAAAATGGCCTCAAAATTTGGATCATAGTAACCGCCAACTTTGGCAACCTTGGCAGCTTCCGGCGGATAATCACAATAATCAGTCACACCTTTTACTTTATCACCGGCGCCTATTGCATACAGTGTCTCTGTAATCACCGGCGCGAGTGAAACAATTCTCTGGGGTACCTCACCTTTGGTCATGCGCAGCATTCGCATCCGGACCACCTTGCCGCCGGTCGGAACGTAAAATGCCAAGGCTGAAGCCGCCAGAAAAAGCAGCGTAACAGTTAGCAGCAGAATTCGTGATTTGGTCCTCGATATTTTCGGCATTTTCCCCTCTCCTTGATAATATTTGTAGGGGCACGGCATCCGACTTCGCTAAAGCGATGTCGGACAAGCATCGTGCCCCTACATTAATATATCAAATATTACGGCAAATCAATCTCTATCCCGCTATAGACTGCAAAACGCGAGGTGGAATACCCTGAAACCTCAACATAATCTTCATCCAGGAGGTTATGCACTTTCACGTAAACCTGGGTTTGAGGAATAATCCGGTAACTAACACTTAGATTGACCAGAGTATAGGGTTCCAAATCCTTTTTTCCTGAATCCCAACGAGGCCCCACATGTCCTACCTGCAAGGTGACCATTGTATCCAGAAACGCATACCGGGCGGCAAAGGACGTATGATAGTGCGCTCTGCGAAGCAAAGGCTCCGGACCAATCGTATCTTCATTAGTCAGATCATTAGCTGTCAGTTTGGTATAGGTCAAAGCCAGCAGCAGCTTCTCAATCGGTTCAGCCTGGATACCGGCTTCCCAGCCTTTGGTTTCCGCTTTTTCAGTATTCGAGTAGATATATTTATAAGTGGCGGAATCAAAGGCAGCGTCAATCTGATCCTGGTATTGGGTTTGAAAATAGGTAGCACTCAAGGTAATACGATCTTCCCAAAACGATTGCTCCACACCTGCTTCCCAACCATTCGAAGTTTCCGGTTTAAGCGCAGGATCTCCCTGAGAATACACATCATCCACATATAATTGATATAAAGAGGGCGCATTAAAGGCCGTGCCATACGAGGCCTTTATCCGCGTCCTGGTCGAATCAATACGATAGGCGGGTGTAATACGATAGGTGGTATGTCCGCCATATTGATCGTGATTGTCAAAGCGCGCACCGATTACTGTGGTCAAGCCTTGCCACTGCCAACGTTCTTCCAAATATAGACTAAACTGGTGTGAACTGCGCACATCAAATTGTGATTCCGATGAGGTAGGCGCGCCTGTATACCAATCCAGGTATTCGCTGTAATAATGTGACATACCCTGTTCCTGATGATAATGTCCTCCCACCGCAATGGTATTACTAAAAGGCAAGCTAACCTGGTTGTTCCAATCCACGCCTATAGTACGCGAACGGTACTCTCCACGGGACATATCCACCGGATGCTCTTGATCTGTTTCATTGACAGTTCTGCGATCCAGTTGATTCATCCCAACATTCAGGCTCGCAGACCAGAGATTATCCATGACTTCCCAATCCGCTTTGAATTGATTCAACAATTGTGTATACCCGGAAGTGAAATTCGGATCATCGCCAAAGTTCCCGGCAAAAGCATCAATATCCGTGTTGCTGTTGATAAAACGGTTCATGAGGGTCAGGCTAATACTATCAGACACTTGATAGTCCAGATTCAAATCCACACTCAAACTCTGATCCCCATCAGCTTCCATGGCCGGCGCCGGTTCTGAAGCTACAAAATCCTCGCTGCGTTTGGCTGCGGAAAATCCTTCAGTATTGGCAAACGAAGTTCCCAAGGCAAATCCCAGATCACCAATAGCGCCATTGGCAGTTAAAGCTGTTACCAGAGTCCCGTATTTTCCACCCTCAGCTTGTAATTGTAATTGGGGTGATGCTTTGCCTTTTTTAGTAATAATATTAATAACTCCACCCATCGCGCTGGAACCAAAGACCACGCTCTGTGGCCCACGTACAACCTCAATCTGCTCTACATTGTCCAGCGTGATCTTGGCAATATTAGTATTCCTGGCCGGTGACATGGGATCATACATCGGCACGCCATTGATCATAATCAGGGTGCGCTCTGACGCGGCTCCGCGCACAAAAACCGAGCCCAACTGTCCGGTCCCGCCGTTTTGAATCAGATCAATGCCAACTACACCCTGCAATATTTCTTTTAAATCTTTGGCCTTACGCGCTTCGATGTCAGCTGCGGTAATTACAGTAATAGAGCCGGTTACATCGGATAAAGGACTGGCAATTTTCGAAGCAGTGACCACCATGGGTTCCATCACTACCGGTTCTCCCGCAGGCTCTTCCGACAAAAAAACGGCGGATTCGGAGGTGGTTGAGTTACCCAACTCTGAAGTATTTGCTGTTTCTGAAATCATTTGAGATTGATCTTGCGGCTGCGGATCTTCACCCTCAATTTGGGCAAAAGCGCCGGCAAAAATTCCACTAAACAAACTAACAGCTAAAATAAGACGTACACATTCTTTTTTCATTTATAAAACTCCTTTTCTCCCTAGAGATATTTCCAATCAGCTTGTTTCCTGGCTCGCATTCCGCCTACTCTCCGCGTCTTCCCGGGTATCACCAGTGACCTATTGCGGATTTCGTCCTGCTCACAGTTGCTGGGCAGCTGAGGATTCACACCTCATTCCTACTGCTGGATTGGATGGCTGCGTTGGTTCAACGCAGTACTGCTGAATATTTTTTCACCTCCTTTGTTTAATGATTCGTCCATCGATTTTCGACAGGGCGAGGAAACCTCGCCCCTACAATTTAAAAACGAATTATATGGATATCACAAATGCAGTCAACGCTTTTTTTGGGCCAGCGAGGGCCGCTTAAAGTCAATGCCCCACCTGGCTCTTTTGCCGCGCACATCAACATGCACAAAAGGCCCGTGAGAGCGATTGCCGAAGTACAAACCCATACCACCCACCATGGCTTTTTCCTGTGGCGTACGATCCAATTCATTCACAATATTATAAATCACCTGCAAATCAAGATAGTTTAGCTTTCCGTCTTTATTAATATCATCCATATAACCATCATGATTTTCGTCAATGAATATATCCGCCGCCCGGCCCCAGACATGACTACTGTATTTCACATTACCCAGCCGGTTGTTGTAATAAGGCGTACGGTATCCGCTCATCACCAAAAGCGTCCGGCAAGAAACTCCACGAGCATTTAATTTTTCCAGAATATTTTCCAGCTTAATAACCAATTTCTGATCAATGACAACATACTGAGGAAAACGCTTGGTCTGTTTGCACAAAAACTGTTTGAGCTGAAAATGCGGACTTACCCAGACGTGTTGATTTTCCCGGGTCACTTCAATAAATCCATCGGGTCGGTTATAGATCGTGGCACCGGTTTTTTTTTGTTTCGGATAATCTCCCAGTTTGAATCCGTGCAAACGTCCGGAACGGACCTGCTGAAAAGGCACCCTTACAAAAATTTTTATGACCATAGTGACTTTGGTGGGCAGATGGCAAATCTCTGCCGTATAGACGCCTTTTCGTCCGGGCGCTTCCCAGCACCATTTCCGGTCGGAAAGAACCTGGGCCTGTTTATCCTTGCTATTAAACACATAGGTACCCGTCCCAGCCGCAGCTAAAATCTCAAATACCACGTTCTCACCCGGCATCACAAAGATTCCCTGCGTCTGATAGCATAAAACCTGATCATTGCAGCGAACATTAAAATCAGCTTTACCGGCGGAAAAGATTTGGGAAGCAATACAGACAGTGGTACTGCATAAGACCAAAACGGCAATTATGAAACTAAAGGTTACAATTTTCCTGCTGCAATCCAACACCTGTACACAACTCCTTTTTTTCGATTTGTTCAATAATGCCAAGGGGTGGTTTTATAAGGACGGAAAATAATTTTCGCGGAAAGCTTGGATGATTTTTATATCCCGGCCATAAATGTCTTTTCGAAATTGAACAACACCGTCTTTATCAACCCAGGCGGTCCTGTATAAAATATGGATAGGAATGGATTTCGTCAACTTAATTTTTTGTTTAAGTTTACCTTTTACCGCAGCTTCAATCCGTCGAGGTGTCCAAAAACGGTTGCCGCGCAAGCAGGCTGCGGCCAATTTTAGCGGTTTTTCCAAGCGAATGCAGCCGGAACTGAAATAGCGCGCCTCTTTTCGAAAGAGCTTGCGTTGCGGCGTATCG
The DNA here is from genome assembly GCA_023139775.1 of bacterium. GTDB lineage: Bacteria > Oederibacteriota > JAAXVQ01 > JAAXVQ01 > JAUVAV01 > JAGLMY01. The sequence goes on along the minus strand of JAGLMY010000021.1, from coordinate 19,172 downwards.
TGCAAATAGACATTATATTTATTAGGAAACATGAATTTCACGCGTCCTAAGGGATTGGAAGGTCCTGAAGTTTGGCGAAAGCGGTATTTTCCATAAAAATCCTTGATACGCACTTTTCGCCAGTCCACTGTCGCCGGATCAATATCCTGCGCGTTTTTCCCCCAGCCACGTGTGACTTTAATATGATGCCGCTTAAAATAGTTTTTCTCATGCCTGATTTTCCATAATTTTTCTCTCAAAATAATGGCAGGCGGAATCTTCCAAACCGGATTCAGAACAACAAACCGAAGTTTATCGCTAAAAATCGGGGTTTTGGTATATTGCTTCCCCACCACCACACGCATATGCAGCACGGTTTTATTCTTGCTTATCATCTTCAGGGAAAAATCAGGAATATTGACCACCAGATACTGATCCTCCCAATTATAGGTTCTCCAGCGCATGCGCTCCAGATTCGCTTCTAAATGCACGATGTATTCTTCCATCGGTTTATTAAGCTGCTGTATGGTTTCTTCGTTTAATTCCCCGCTTACCTTCAAACCATGCCGGATTTGAAAATGCATGAGCGCCAACTCCACTTCATCATTGAAAAGTGTATCATCCAGCGCAGAGGTTTGTATCAAATCACCCAGCAAACCCAATTTATAACGCAAAGCCGGTATGGTTCTACGGTCACGCACCCCTTTGACTAACCGTAACTTGGGAAAAATTCTGAGACATTTTTCTTTCTTTTGCAGCAAACGGTACTCAACCAGGGCTGTTTTCAATTGCTGATATTCCCGGCTTTTGGGAACCACACGCGCAAAAAAATTTAAAAAATCTTCCGTCTCTAAGGTCTGGTTTAAAAGCGCCACAAAATCGTGTTCAATCTGCTCCGGCAATAAACGTTCATCCACCAAGCGCGGATCCACTTGACCCCAGGCCAGATGAGACGCGCACATAAAAAAGGCATCGGTCAAAAATATTTCCAAAGCAGCCAGATGCACAGGATGTAAAAAACCACCGGATTGATACTTGCCTTGGCGGATTCCTTTTAATATTTTATTTATCTTTTTAACATGGTATTTTTCCGGACGCAAACCTTCCTTGTCTACTTCCTCAACTGCACGCGCCAGCGTATAGGCTCTGGACAGGGGCCCATTTACATTGAGCCAAACCGGTTTGTAATTGCGGGCGGAATAAAATGCCTTTATCCAGGGAACTGCCGCAATCGTACGAGCGCCGATGCGAATAGTCTTTTTATGCTCTGTATTGTCCACCCAATTTTTCAAATGATTGGATACCATATTAATAGATAAGAGTGGCGCCTTATACTCTGCCAAATTCGAAGTAATAGAGGTAATGACCATGCTAAAACCAATGGTCAGAATGATAATTCGCAAGATGAACATTTTTGAAAAAATCCCTTTATTTTTTCTGGACACTTTCGAAACTTATACTATGAACAGTGTGCATTACCCTTTATTTACAAAACTTTTTCAAGCGTCGAATTTTCGTCAACAGGAACCAATTTTCGTCACTTGCTAAAGAAGTGTTGATTTTTGAGTAAAACAAGAAATATCATTGCTTGTGTATTAATATTCGGCAATTTGTAAAGAAAGTTAATTTTTCCTGATCTTTTTAAAAATTATTATTTGCTTTTTATAAAAGGGTTTTTTCGCTTACAATGAATCCCTTACTTTTTGGCACGGATCATGCAGTATATAAAAGTATGTATACTATAAAACAAAAATATGACTTGAAAGGAGTAATTTCAATGAAATTCTCAATTTTAAAATCTCTGCCCATTTTTACCTTTGTTGCCCTCTTGGCAGTACCGAGCTGGGCAGTCCGACCCATTGAAGATTTACGTACCTCGACCAAGGTAGAAGCTTCGGTGGTCGAAAAAGTAATGGACTACGCCACCGCGACCACCGGAGGCGAGGTCCGCGAAGCTAAAGTTGCGCGCATCCAGGAGCTTATGCAATTAGATGAGCTGAATCAAGAAAACACCATGCGCGAAGCTCTGCGCGCCGAGGGCATGGAAGAACGTGTGCAAGGTCATAAAGACCTGGAATTGGCCATGACTGAAAAAAATGTGGACTTGCATTTGGGCAAGGTCTTGACAGACATGAATGGCAATCGCGTGCGTATGGAAGAATATGTCATGCGTCCGGAACCCAATCAGGTCCGGTTTTTAAACCTGACCATTCGCGACAACCGCTTGGATCATGCCAATTACCATGCCTACTTTAATGACGTTGTTCCCAGGGACACAAAATATATTTTCAAAAAATGGTTTAATAACCAAATCCCGGACATCTACTTAACCAAAGAATCCGTTGAATATTCCAATATGATGGACAAGGTTAATTATGTAGTTGAATACCATGAACCCACCTGGGTTGAGCACGCGATTACAGAGAATTTAACCTACCAGGGATATGCGCTTACCGAAGCTTTCGCAGGAACGGAAATCAATGGCATCCGCAAAGCTTATCATGAAAACGTCGACCCGGCCAATACTCAGTATGAGTGGAAAGGCTTTGCCACTATCGAGAATAGCATAATCAACAACAATCGTTTGGCAACCCGTGTCAAGTATACTTTTGATGATGGCACCTGGTTCCAGATTGATGATTATCTGATTGGTGAAAACGGGAGTCTGCGTCAATTACGCACCGACTCCTGGGAAAACTTCCATAATGACTACACCACTCTGTTGGAAGACATCACCGCCTTGGTTTTCAACACCTATAAAGAAAGGGTTTTCACAGCTTCGGAATTCGGGGAACGTAACATTGATATTGTATCCCAGTTCCTGCATCTGGTTGATGTATATGAAAACCGGGCAGAACGTCCGTGGCGGTAAATATACCTCCGGTCCGCAGGGCCAACACCCTGCGGACCGGTTTTTTTTGCGCAAATGTGCCGAAATTTCATACATTGGAGGAAAGAATGAAACGTACACAACACTTCACTAATCTTGTAATCGCTTTGGGAATTATACTTATGACCGGCCTAACACTTGATGCTAAGATAAAGTTTATACCCTTGATTGATGCCAGCCTGGCAATAAACAGTGCCGGCTATGATGCTGAATATGCGACTGAACAAACTCAAACCGATGATTCGGATCAACAATCCACCGGAGAAAATGTTTATCTTTACTTTGCCCCAAATGTAAGTTTCAGTGAAATCCCGGGACTCTGGATCACTCCGTCTTTTGAATTTGAATTTACCGGAGCCAACAATTTGCTCCAATTGGAAGATGAAGCTTTTGTCTTCCAGCGCCGTCTCAATTTCTATTACTTGCTGGGCGCTAATTATGCCTTTAACCGCGCGTTCAGTGCCAAACTAAAGGGCTTCGGCCGTATTGAAAAAGCACAAGAATCCAATAATGAGACCATTGATACCGGTATCTACAATTATAATGATGCCGGCGGTTGGGGTGAGCTCAGCGCCAAGTACCGCTTAGGTGTGCCCATGCGCTCCAAACTTGGTTACAAAGCCTATGGCCGTCGTTATCCTAATTATACTAATGCTGATTTTGTAAAGCTATATGAAGAAAAAGGTTTAACCTGGCCTTCTGATATTCCCCGTGATATGCATGAAAAAGATATTAACGTAAATGAATTCTGGTTGCGCCAGGAATTCACCTGGGGCAAACTCCCGATCTTGACCAACGCCGAAGTCCATATCAAAGGTGTCAACTATGTGGAAATGCCTGTCGTAAATACAGACGCCACGCTCTCTGATGACCTGCGTCAAGACGGTTATATGGATGTCTATCTTGAATTACCATTTTATATCAATAAATACCATCAGTTGGAAATTGATTACAATTACCGCATCCGCTATGCCAATACCGGGTACTATGATGTAGGCAACGGTGTCTATCTTGGCGAATACTACAATTACCGGCAAAACCGGCCACGTTTACTCTATAATTTCAAACTCTGGTTCCCCATTGCCGGGTATTTACCGCGCGGCTCTCTCAGTTTTGCCTGGCAAAATCGTCATTTCTACTCACGCCCGTCTTTGCAAAAAGTGAGTACTGATGATCAGGAAATAACCGAATACAAATGGGATGACCCTCATTGGGAATCCAGCTTGGATTTCAACATTACTTTACGGCAGCAGCTCTTTGCCGAATGGTTCAACCTGTACTTTAGTTTCCACTCAGTTTCACAAACTTCCAATTCCAATGTGGAAGACAATGCGCCGTACAATTTTAAGTACAATACCTTTACCCTGGGAACAGCTGTCTCCTTTTAGACGTCGTAGGGAACGGTCCCCCGACCTGAAGTATATAGAGGAAAGGGATTCCCCAACAGGTCGGGGGACCGTTCCCTACGTTCGCAGAGTATTCATAGAGGTTACACTATGCAACGTACATTCACCTGGTCATTACAATGGCAAATCTTCACTATGATGCTGCTGGTACTGGTTATCACCCTGCTCCTCTTTACCTGGATCATTGGCAACCTCTTTCTTACGGCCTGGGACCGCCAGCTTACCATCCGCTTGACTCTGGTGGCCGACATTGCGCAAAAAAATTTGCCTTCAACGCGTTTAGGCATGTATGTTCCGGGAGACGAGAGCACAACCTTGCACAAACAGGACAGCAAAGCATTGTCTGACTTTGCCAAGGCCTATCAATTGGACCACATTACTTTTTTAACCAAACAAGGACTGGTGACCGCAGATAGCGGAAATCTTCCGCCCGGAACTGTAACCGGCTACGGCTCCCTGCTCCCTCAGAACCCGGCAGGCACACTGAGCCGACTGCACCGCAACCGTCAGGGACAATGGCAAAAATTTATGCTCTGGCCGATCAACGATGAACTCTTGCTGCTCATCTCAGCCGGTTCGGAAATGTTCTCTGTGGTTGAACGGGTCAATTCCAGAAGAAACCTAACCTTAGGATTCGGTATTATTCTGGCTTTGGCCTTAAGTTGGATCATGTCTCTGTATTTGGGCAAGAAATTTTCCCGCATAACCAAAGCCTTTCGAGCCTTACAAACCGGCAACCAGAGTGTGCGAGTGAATGTCCAAGGCACAGACGAGATCGCCTACCTCTCACGCACGTTCAATGAGATGGCCTCTAATCTGGAAAAAAAGACCAAGCAGGAACGCGAGCAGCATGAAAAACGGGTGGCTGAGTTAAAAATTCTATCCGCCGGTGTGGCACACGAGATTCGCAATCCACTCGGAGCGATCAGTGGGTTAGCGGACCTTTTGGCACGCCGGAAAGACATCCGTACCTCGGCCGCGAGTCAGGATCTGGTTGATCGTATACGTCAGGAAATTGATCGCATGGATAAAATCATACATGAAGTTATGGCGTACGCTCGTCAACCTAAGCTGAACATAAGTACATCTCCTATAACACGTGTGGTTGAGGAGTGCAAAACCATTGATCCCAATTGTCGGATCTTGCTCCCTTGGGAAGCGCCTGCTGAAGTCCAGGTGGATTTCTCCGGTTTTATGACCGTGCTACGTAATTTACTCTTAAATGCCCGGGAGGCTTGCGGTCCGGAAGGCCAAGTGACATTGGAAATTAAAAATCATCCGAATCGTTTACAGGCATTGGTGTCTGATACCGGTGCTGGTATACCGGAGGCTTATCAAGAAAATATATTCCAACCGTTTTTCTCTAAAAAACCCAAGGGAACCGGTTTGGGATTGGCTATTGCGCGCAATATTATCGAAGCACACGGAGGAACCTTGGAACTGGCAACTACCCCGGTTGGCGCCTGCTTCCAAATCTCTCTCCCCCTAAACCCGGAGGTGTAATATGGAAAATATCTTAATTGTTGAAGATGAAGAAAATATCCGCGAAGTACTGGTACGCGCTTTGAAAGAAAAACAATTCGCAGTAGAAAGTGCGCCGGACAGCGAGACCGCAATAACTTTAATGCAAAAATATGAATTTGACCTGGTGCTGACGGATTTAAAACTACCTGGCAAATCGGGCCTGGAACTTTTGAATCACATCAAAGAACACACCTATGCTACGGCTGTTATTTTGATGACTGCCTACGGATCTGTCGAAAACGCGGTCGAGGCCATGCAACACGGCGCGGATGATTATGTGGTCAAGCCCTTCCGTTTGGATGAAATAGAAATAAAAATCGACCGTTTGATTCAGGAGCAGCGTCTGCTTGAAAATCATCGTTATCTACAGGAAGAAACTGAGGCGCGTTTCGGGAATATTGTAGGCGCTTCCACTCCCATGCAGGATTTGATCCGTTTGATCGAGCAAGTAGCATCCACAAATACTACAGCACTGATTACCGGCGAGACCGGTACCGGAAAAGAATTAATCGCACATACGTTGCATCAACGCAGTAATCGAAAAGACGGACCTTTCATTGTGGTCCACTGCGCAGCGTACAGCCAGACACTGATTGAGAGCGAACTCTTCGGGCACGAAAAAGGCGCCTACACCGGCGCTACCAACCAGCGTAAAGGACGCCTGGAAATTAGCCAAGGCGGCACTCTGTTTTTGGATGAATTAGGTGAAATTCCCCTGGAAATACAAGTCAAGCTGCTACGTTTCCTGGAAAGCAAAACCTTCGAGCGTGTGGGCGGCAATGAACCCATACAAGTGGATGTCCGGATTGTTGCGGCCACACACCGGGATTTGCCGGCCATGATCAGGGAGGGAAAATTCCGCGAAGATTTGTATTGGCGGATGAATGTCTTTCCGATTCCCCTGCCCCCGCTCAGGGAACGCAGCGATGATATCCTGCTTTTGACCAAGCACTTCTTAGGCAAAAAGGCGGAAAACCGGGAATTTAAAATTACGCGTCTTGGTGAACGTCTGTTACGGGAATACCATTGGCCGGGCAATGTGCGGGAATTAGAAAATATTATTGAGCGTGCAATCCTGCTTTCTTCCGGTGAAACCTTGCGAGTGGATTTGGCTTTGGCCAAACCCAATGAAGATGTTCGTCTGGGTGATAAGAATTTGAATCAGATGGTGGAAAGCATGGAAAAGCGTTTAATCCAGGAAGCTTTAACACAAACCGGCAACAATCAGGCCCAAGCTGCCAAACTACTCGGTATCCAACGCAGCACTTTACAATACAAGCTGCAAAAATACGGTCTGATTAAATGAGGAAGCCTTGTCGTATGTACAAAACACTTCTCTTTATGCTTGTCTGCGGATTCATGCACTGCGGTTCCGGCCTGGCTGAACCTACCGAAAACGCGCTTGATCCACAGATATTTGCCGAACTGCAAGCACAATTATCTCAATGGCAAAAAAACGTCGAGAAAAAACAACATCTCTCCGGCAAACTCCGGAATCTGGATATTCAGAGTGATCCGGACCGGGATGACCGTTTTTGGTGGAATCCCTTATGGTACGCGTCTCGTGAAAACCAAGCGCAAAAAGCCAATGAACTGACTTTGGAAATACAAAAAATCACCCAAGAACAGCAGGAATTATCCGCACACTTGCTGCAACTCACAGCCCAGTTCAGCCAAACTGCCTTAAAGCGCGGCCAAACCCTATCCAATGAAGAACAAACGCTGTGGCAACAGTCTGATGCGTGGCGTATTCCTATAATATTGGAACCTCTCAATTGGAAGCGGTATTCAGCCCAACAACTGGCTGCTCAGCCGGAAGAACTCAAACAAAAACGTCTGGAAAAAGTACAGCACAAACAAAAAGAGTGGCAGGAATTGGAAACCTATTTACTTTTACGCTTAGACCAACTGAACACGCAAGACACTGAGCAAATAAAATATTTGGATTGGCAGCAACAAGTCCGGAAAAATTTGGAGAAGCTGAACAATATTCTCAATCCGGGAAATCTTCCGGAATCAGAATAACATAGTTGTTTTTTATTTTATTCGGATTCTTTTTCTTAAACCGAGGACTCGGAATTTTCAGTAGCTTCGGGATCTTCTTTGAACAACGGAATATCCACTTCAGGCTGTTCTGCTTCAAGCGGCGAATACATAGGTTCTGTGGGTTGCACGGATGCTGGTGATTCTCCCTTATCTTCTGCTGACGTATCTTTGGATGTTCCCCAACTGAAAAAAGCGGCAAAAAAACTGAGCAAAGCAGCATACAACAACATTTCCGCCGCAGCCAGTCCCAATTGTTCACTGGAATCCAATTGCGCCCAATTCATAACACGGTTTTGAATACGCACAGTATGAAACGCCCATTCAGCCAACCAGCCGCCCAGAACACCGGCCATGGCAGCACCCAGGGATGCGTGTTTGGGACGGCCCTTAAACAGAAAACCTGCCACCACAGCCGCGACAAACATGGGTATGGGTGCATACACCACATCCAAGAGTGCCATAACCCAAGCTACATTCACTTGAGTGAGCCCAATCCATGCCACTGCCTTCCAATCTTTTCCAGTCAAGCGAGCTTCAAATTTCATGTGCAATCCCAATTTAAATATATTAATTAAAAAATATATCTGTAGAGACGTACGGTTGTAGAGACATACTATAGTACGTCTCTACTTTCCAAATAAAATTTCGCAGCATTATACCTTGCTCGATAATTTTGAGCGAATCGCCTTCTTTTTCTGCTTGGGAACAGCTTTCACTTCCGCCTTTGGCTTCACCTTCGCTTTCGCCTTCACCTTCGCCTTCACCTTCGCCTTCACCTTCGCTTTCACCTTCACCTTCGCCTTCGCTTTCACCTTCACCTTCGCCTTCGCTTTCGCCTTCACTTTCGCCCTTGGCTTTGGTTTGGGTTTAGCCTTGAGTTTGGCTTTTTTTACTCTTTTTTGCTTAGCCGCGTGTTGAGCCGGCTTGGCAGCAGGTTTAGCTTGTCTCTGCTCTCCCTGAGTAGCAGGATTCTGAGCCGCACACTGAAAACGTTCAATAATCATTCCAATCAGGACCAAACATTTCAATACCCGAGCAGAATCTTCCGGCGCAGCCTGTTTTTCTTGAATAATCGGTTTGGCAATAGTCAACACACCCACACTGAGATTCCCCAGCCCAAGCAATTCATTATGCAGTTGTTTACCGGAAAGATCGGGAAAGATCAGCAACGGCGGTTCTTGAGTAAGATACGCTAATATATCCGCGGGTTCTTTAATTTTATTTTTCAGCAAGCCTTCGGCCTGTGAGATTAATAATTTAGTGGCTGCTGCCAAAGCCTGACTAAAATCACCGGCCAGAAAAGCTTTCCGAGTCGCCTGGATCACTGCTTCGGTCATGAGCATGGACCCGAACAAACGTTCGCGATCTTGCTCGGTTGCCCCTGCTTCGGCCTGGAGCTCTTTGGCCAGTTGTTCCTCCAATTTATTCACAAATTGTGTGCGGCGATCGACATTCTCCATCTCACATTTCAAGGTAATATTAATATAATCCTGGCGTTTCACCAATTGTATTTTAAGATTCATGCCTTTGATCCAATGGTTGGAAAATATAATTTGATGGATGTCGGACCAGAGTTGGGGCTGGATATAACTAACAATATCCAAAGACGTCACTTCCAAAAGAAGACGTTCATCATTGAGTTTATGAATCACCAGGTCAAATTGTGTTTCATCATCAAACCCAATTGTTTCAACTGCCAAATTAATAACCTGCATAAATTCCTGAGGACCAAACAGTACGCTTACACGATAATTCAATTCAATCTGTGAACCTGACATGGTTACATCTCCCCTTAATATGACGTTGAAATACGCACTAAGTAATCTTTTATATTATACAACAAATCCATCACTTTTCAGGGTAATCTTTATCCAACTTATTGAGTTCCCCCTTTAGAAAAGATGGATAATTATGTTATTATAGCACAATTGTATAATATTTCCGGATAAGGATAAAACATGAAAAGCAACCTTAAACCTCCAGTCATTGTCCTGGTTCGGCCCCAATTGGCGGAAAATATCGGCGCCACAGCCAGAGCCATGGTCAATTTTAGCGCCTTGGATTTGCGCTTGGTAAAACCCTCTCCCTATGATGAAGTACACGCAGCCCGAATGGCCTGTGACGGCCGAAAAATCCTCGGAAATTTAAAAGTTTTTCAGAATCTGCGGGATGCCTTGACAGACTGCACCTACAGCATTGCTACTTCTCGTCGGTTGCGACGGGTAAAAATCCCTCCTTTGACGCCCAAAGCAGCTATCGATAAAGTACAGGCTTTATCCAAATCAGCCAAAATCGCCATTGTTTTCGGGGCTGAGCGTGCAGGTTTGACCAATGAAGAGGTCTTCCTCTGCGACACAGCCAGTATCATACCCACCAGTGAAAAAGGCAGCCTGAATCTCAGTCAATCCGTCTTGATTTTTCTCTATGAGTGGTTTCTGTCCTCTCATGAGGTGCGGTTTGACAATGAAAACCCGGAATTAGACCGATTGGCCACGCATGGAGAAAAACAGAGAACCTATGACCTGATCCGGCAATTATTGGTGGCTATCGATTATCAACCCAGAGATCGTTTGCCGGAATTTATGCGCCGGGTGAAGTATCTTTTCGAAGACCGGCCCATGACCTTCCGCGAGCAAAAAATTTTATTGAAAATTTTAAGATATTTTGAAAAATTGACGGAACAAATGTAGAGGCGGGGTAACCCCGCCCACCAATTGAATTTTATAAAAAAAAAGGGCGGGTTTAGAACCCGCCCTTACAATATTATTCACAAATTACCCCGCCCACGTAACCAGATTCATCTCAAAGCGGTGCGCTAAATTGGGATGATTGGGCAATACACGAACCGTAAATCCATGATTCCCGGTAACCACGCAAGGAATCGCACCAGTAAATGTCACTTTCCCGCTCTTGGTCTCTTTTTCCGGCTGCATGATCACTGAGCGCGTGGCATGCATATTCTGTTTCTCATCGATCAGGCCATAGAACACTTCTACCTGGATATCTTCAGGAGTTAATTCACCCATCTTAATGGCAGCTTTGACAGCTAGCTCAGCGCCCACTGGAAACTCCTGATCTATATCAGCCTGCACTTTCTCGATTTTCAAAAACTGCCAGTTGGCAAAGATTTTGGATTTCCATCCAGCCAAGTCTTTCACTTCCCGGCATCCCTCATTTTTTAGTTTTGCATATTTCTCTACCAGAGGAATATAAAAACGCTCTGTGTATTCGGTCACCATGCGGTTGGTATTAAAAATGGGACCCAAACTGGTCATGGAGCGTTTCATCATACGTATCCAGTTTTCCGGAATATTATCCGGTCCCCGGTCATAGAAAAGCGGAACAATTTCATTCTCCAGGATCTGATAACAAGCAGCGCTCTCCACCTGATCTTGATATTCCTTGTTGCCGTACTCTTCACCCCGGCCAATGGCCCAGCCGTTGTTCCCATTGTATCCCTCATCCCACCAGCCATCCAAAACAGAACAATTCAAACCACCATTAAAAATGGCCTTCATGCCTGAGGTCCCGGATGCTTCCAAAGGTCGACGCGGATTGTTCAGCCATACGTCCACACCCTGGACCAGATAATGCGCGCAATTCAGATCATAATCTTCTAAAAACACGATATGGCGCCGCAAATCTCCCCGACGCGCAATCTTGATCACCTCTTGAATCAAACGTTTCCCGGGTTCATCATGTGGATGCGCTTTGCCCGCAAAAATAATCTGAACCGGACGATTTTTATCTGTGGCCAGCTTAATTAAACGTTCAATATCCTTAAAAATCAAGGTTGCCCGCTTGTACGTGGCAAAACGGCGGGCAAAACCGATAGTGAGCGCTTCCGGATCCAAAACCTGACCGGCCATCTCAATTTCCTCACCCGGAGCCCCTCGATCTGTCAATTGTTGGCGTAATTTACGGCGCACATATCCGACCAGGCGTTCCCGCCTCCGCTCGTGCGTGCGCCATAATTCAGCTGAAGGAATCTTGGCAATTCCCTCCCAGATTTTTTGATCTCCCGGTTCTCCGACCCAACGTGGACCAAGATAGCGATCAAACAATTCGGACATTTCCGCGGAAATCCAGGAATTGGCATGCACTCCATTGGTTACATGCGAAATCGGGATTTCATCCAATGGTAGTTGAGGCCATAAATTTTTCCACATATTCCGGGAAACCTGCCCATGCAAACGCGCTACACCGTTGACACGTGAAGAGAGTTTTAAGGCCAGGATGGCCATCGAGAATACTTCATTAGGATCCTGCGGATTCACCCGGCCCATGCTTAAAAAATCCTGGTTGGAAATACCGAATGTACCCATATAGCTGCCAAAATATTTTTCAATCAAATCCGGCGCAAACATATCAATTCCCGCCGGCACCGGGGTATGCGTGGTAAAAATATTGCTGCCAATGACCAATTCGCGCGCTTCGGCAAAGGACAATTTATCCTGCTCCATATGATAGCGGATGCGTTCCAGTCCCAAGAAAGCGGAATGCCCCTCATTCATATGCGTAACAGCCGGTAAGAGTCCTAATTTATCCAGCGCCCGAACACCGCCCACTCCTAAGATAATCTCCTGTTGCAAGCGCATCTCATGATCTCCACCATACAATTGCGCCGTAATATTGCGGTCAGCAACATGATTCTGCGGAAGATTGGTACTCAGCAGATACAAAAGCACACGGCCGACCTGCACTTTCCATATCTGTATCAACACTCGTCGGCCGGGCAATTCCACCTCAACCAGAATGAGTTTCTTGTTCTCATCCCGCATTAAATGCAAGGGCATATTATAGAAATCATTTTCAACATACCGTTCTTGTTGCCAACCATCCTGAGTCAAATACTGCCGAAAATATCCTTTATGATAGGCCAGTCCGATGCCTACCAAGGGCACACCCAGATCACTGGCGGATTTCAAATGATCACCGGCCAGAACACCCAAACCGCCTGAATAAATCGGCAGGCCTTCATTAATCCCGAACTCCGCTGAAAAATAGGCGATCTGAAAGGGCTGCTCCCCTTGCCAACGGTTTTGGAACCAGGTTTTACGCTCCAAATATCCGTGCAGGCTTTCCAATACCCGGTTCAGGTGGTACATAAAACCCTCATCCCGGATGAGTTCCTGCAAACGCTCTTGGGAAACCTGGCTCAAAAATTTAATGGGATTATGACCGCAACGGGTCCAAAGATCTGCTGCAATATGCCGAAAGATATTAAACGCATCCGCATTCCAGCCCCACCAGTAATTGTAAGCCAGCTCCCGCAAAGGCCGCAACTCTTCCGGCAGGGTCGGGATCACATTAAAAGTCTGTAAAAATCGCATTTTCAGCTCCTTAATTTTAAGTCATTAGAACGTCCGAAGAACGTCCCCAATCACTCCGTAACAGGTCAGTGAACTGCAGTTAAACAAAGGTTGTCATTCCCGAGGGTTTAATCGGCCCCGACCGGAAAAGATATATAGGGACGCATTCGGCAGGAATCTGGTTTTTAAAACCATATCCCCGATACAAGCATTCGGGGATGACAGGGTGGAGGCCGCATTCGGGGATGACAAACAAAAAAACGCTTCACTGACATGTTACATCAGTCCATTTATTTCCTCTTTCCTTTATTCTTCTTTTTACCTTTTCCCGGATGACTACTCTTTTTCCGGAATTCATTTTTCTGCTTGCGGCTGTCACGACTGCCTTTACTACGGTCTCCAGCGCTACGTCTGTCGCGATCTTCACCGCCGGTTTGACTACGACGCTCATTACCACTTCGGCCACGGCCACTGCTGCCGGGTTTTTTCCCGCCTTTGGCTTTGACAATAAGCGGACGTCCGCCTTTGGCTTTTTCTTCAAACAGTTTCACCATTTTTTCAGCATCCGCAAATGGGACCGTCACAAATGAAAAATCATCACGTAACAGCAGATCATCGATAAAACGATCATGCAATCCGGTCTGCTTTTTTATAAAATCAATCAGTTTTTTAGGTGTATAACCAGCAGTGCGGCCAAAACCAATCAGCAATCTGGTCTTGCCCCCGGCATCCGGAGAAGAAGATGGTCTGGCAATTTCCGTGTATTGGCTTTCATCCAGCCTGTCCTGAATAAGGAGTTTAAGCAGTGTGGGCACCAATTCCTCAACCGGATATTTGTTCAACATACCAAAGGCCATATCATGAAAGTCTTCTAATTGGCCTTGTTTCATGATATCCACAATCTCGCCGGTAAGACGGTTTCGTTTTATTTTGATAATCTCTGAAACTTCCGGCACCTGTTCTTTTCGAATGTCGGCTTTGGCAATACGTTGTATAAATGCCAATTTTCTATATTCAGAAGGTGTAATAAAAGTGATGGCCACACCTTTTTTCCCGGCCCGGCCGGTGCGGCCAATACGATGAACATAGCCTTCCGGATCCTGGGGTAGCGCATAATTAATGACATGACTTAAATTATTGATATCCAACCCCCGGGCGGCAACATCAGTTGCAACCAGGATGTTGTTCCGTTTGTCTTTAAATTTTTTCAGAACATTTCCACGTTGTTTTTGTGTAACATCACCATGAATGCCCTCCGCATCGTAGCCGCGTTCAATCAGCTTGGCTGTTATTTCATCAACATCAACTTTGGTACGGCAAAAAATCAAACCATAGAATTCTTCTTCCACATCAATAATGCGGCAAAGCGCTTCAAAGCGGTCCGCTGAGCGGACTTCAAAATAGATTTGTTCGGTTAAATCCGTGGTGATTTGTTGTTTTTTAACTACCACCCGTTTGATTTCTTTCATATATTTCTTAGTAAGCGCTTCAATCCGGTCAGGCATGGTTGCTGAAAAAAGCGCTACCTGTTTGTCTTCATTACATTGGGCCATAATTTCTTCCACATCATCGATAAAGCCCATGTTAAGCATTTCATCAGCTTCATCAAGCACCAGAAAGCTGATGCCACCCAGTTTCAAAGTACGCCGGCGAAGATGGTCCAGAATACGTCCTGGTGTACCAACCACAATCTGTGCTCCTTTTTTAAGGTGGCGGATTTGTTCGGTAATGTGTTGTCCGCCATAAACAGGAATTACATGAAATTTACGATTTCCTTTGAATGCGGTTATATCATCGGATACCTGAATAGCCAACTCACGGGTAGGGGCCAGAATTAAAGCCTGGACCTGTTTTGAAGCGTCATTCAGTTTTTCAATAATGGGCAGGGCAAAAGCGGCTGTTTTTCCGGTCCCGGTTTGGGCCTGGCCTATGATATCCATATTGTCTTGCAATAAAACCGGAATGGCCTGACTTTGAATTGGTGTCGGCTCTTCAAATCCTCTTTTTTCCAGAACCGCCAAAGTCTCCGGACTAAGGCCGAGCTCGTCGAATGTTTTTGCTTTTTTCATTTTAACTTCTCTTTTCATGATTGATTTGATTGAAAATACAGTTTTCCAATCAGTCTGTGGGTGGGTACAAGGTTAGATAATTTGTTGCAAATTCCGTCTAACTATCCAGCACCAGGACATCCACCAAAAAGTGGACACGCAGATATGATAGTATAGAATTTTATTTAGAGGTATGTCTACTAAATATAATGAGGATTACGGCAGATTGTAACTCATATTGCAACATTATCTGATTGCTACACAAACAGGCAAATAGTTACTTTATCCTTAAAAAACTCACCACAAAGGCACTAAGGCCACAAAGGTTCACTAAGCAGCATAATGATTAATAATTAAGGTCTATCTTAGGCTTTCCTTTGTGTATCTTAGTGTCCTTTGTGCCTTTGTGGTGGATCTTTTTCTTTAAGTCTTTATAGTTCAATAATAAATGATAAAATGTTGCACTTGTGATTACAATTCACCATTATAATGAAGATTACTGCGTCCCAAGCATAAAACCGCTTTTTGCCAAAATTGGGTGAAATTAAAGATAATCCGGCAAATCCGTTTATAACAGGATGCGTTTGCCGGTTGAAAAAACATCAAGTTGTTCACCCATAATCCTTTTCAATATTTTAAAGGCACGCCTGCCGGTGCAGTGACCGGTATAAACTTTATTTAGTCCGAACCGGCCGGCCAAGCTGCGACCAATACTGATCACCCTGGCATGCGGATCAGTAATTGTGCCCAGTACCGGATGAGCCATATGAAAACCGCCGATAATGGTTTTCACAGTCTGATCCGGAAACCGCGCCTCTACGGTTTCAAGCATGTTCAGCAGGCCGTTATGTGAACATCCTGTAATCAAAACCAGGCCGGCGGCGGTTTTTAAAACCATAGCCAGTTCGTGATTAAAATCATCTCGCGGAAAATGCCCGCCTCTTTTTTCCCGCAAGCTGCGGTTCCCCAGCGGCAGCGGATGATTTCGATTAAATACCGGCAGCAGAAACACGCCGGGAATCGGTTCCAGTTCCTGATTTACCAGGACAAATCTTTCCGGATATGTTTTGAGGAGTGAATGATCCAGACCAATGTATTTGCTTATCAAGCCTCCAAACAATTTAGCATAATATTCTCCAAACGCACCTTTTTTAAGGTACACTGCCGCCTTCGCGTTAATTTTCATAAAATCCCTAAGACCACCGCCGTGATCAAAATGTCCATGCGATACCACTGCCAGATCCACATCCTCCAGTTTTTCTCCCAGAGCGTGGGCATTGCGCAGAAAACGGCCGGATATTCCCATGTCGAAAAGAATTTTTGTTTTCCCCAAACAGATTAAAAGGGACACCCCATGTTCAGGTTCAAGACCTCCACTTGTTTCGCACACAGTATTTTCAATCAAAGTAACGATTTCCACGGCTACCCCCCTTTTTTTTCGGCATCCTGAACTTTTTACGCATGAAAACCGTGACGTTGATGATTTTATGACTTAAACTATTTCCTGAAATCATCAAATCATCTACGTCCCCTTTCACAAACATCAGGTTGGGGGACCGTTCCCTACAGTATACATTTATTTTTCCCGCAAAACATTCATTTTTCATGCAATTTTTTCAAGAAAATTCAGTCACATATAACATGCATAGAAACAGAAAATTAAACCGATTGCCAGGATACGATTATTCAAGTACAGGAATGTATTATGTCACTATTTGCGTTTATGACAACTCATCCTGGTTTGGTGATATAAAAAACGGAACGATACATTTAAATGATTTCGGCAGAATTATTCAAAACCAATGGTTCTGGTTGGCCAATCATTTTTATTATGTGTCCTTGGACGCATATGTAATTATGCCCGACCATATTCACGGCATCCTGGAAATTGTAGGGAATGGTCGCGACCATTCCCTACAGACAAAAATAAAACCATTACCGGAATTGATTGGCGCATTTAAAACGACCAGTGCCAAATCGATCCACAACCAGGGTGGTTTTGAATTTAAATGGCAAAAATCATTTCATGACCATGTTATCCGCACTGAAAATGCGCTGCTGGAAATCCGGAAATATATCCAAAATAATCCAATTGCGCATGACAATAAATTTCATAATACGTTGTAGGGAACGGTCGCGACCGTTCCCTACAGCATGGAAGTGAACGGTGCCGGAGTTAAATAATTCAATAACTTTTTCTAATTTCTTAACTCCGTCACCATTTATACAAATTATTTCAAAAACTCACAATCCAACTTGATCTGATATTTGTTTTTCAATTGATGTTGTCTTATCCGTCTGACAAACATAGGTGGTTGGTTTTTCGATCAACCTGACTCCGTCTAATTTTGCCTCTGTTTTTTCTTCTGCAAATATAAATCCCGGAGATAGTAGCAAACAGGACAATACCAATATTATTAATTGCATTCGATTTACCATAACCCCTCCTTCTCCTGTCATTGAAGACGGTGTGATCTCCCTCCGAAAAATATGACACACCGTTAAACATTATCGGGCCCATCAAGGCGAGGCGGCCTCGCCCCTACATCCTGGCGAACAGGTTTGGAACCTGCCCCTACTGCCCTACGTTATTTCACACACACCTTCAACACTTCCCTTACCTTACCATTGATCACGATCTTGGCGATATAAAGCCCGGCCGCTACTTCACTACAATTCCAGGTTACGACTTGTCCGTTCCCAGCTTGAAGTGATGCTTTGACGCTGGCTACGCGTTCGCCATTCATATTATAAAGTTCAACGCGCACATCTGCCGCTTTTTTCAGATGCAGCAAGAAATGCACCTCATCGTTGGCTGGATTGGGGTACGCCAAAGCATTTTTCCAGTTCAAATCAACGTCTGCCAAAGCATTCTGAATCTTGGTAGGTGTCCCAGTGACAGTAATGGTGGCTGTCGGCGTGATGGTTGGTGTAATGGTTGTCGTCGGACTGATGGTCAAAGTTAGGGTTATGGTTGCTGTAGGTGTTGCTGAGGCAATAAGCGTATGTGTAATCGTTGGCGTTGTGGTTGGTGTAGGACTAATGGTTGAAGTCAATGTACTGGTCGTGGTGATGGTTGGGGTCAGCGTTACCGTACAGGTCAGTGTGGCCGTGGGTGCATCTTCAACTTCATCTGCTCCAATATCCCAGCTACCGGTGCGTGTCTGCTTATCCAAATCTTCGCTAAACGGCCAATTAGGATCACTACTTAGGTCTATACCATTATCTTTGGCCAGCGTATCAAAAGGATTCAAATGAAAATCCAGATTGCCGGCATCATTTTCTTCCGCAAAATAAACTCTGCCAGTTAAAGGATTTAGCCCCAGCGCATCACTAACTATATCGGAAACATTGTTAGTAGAAGCAGCACCAAAGGTTCCGGCATACCCATCCTGACAAAGTTGGGTAACATTGTTTTTTACAACAGCTGTACCGCTTATTTGTTCAATTCCAACTTTGCAATTGAAGATGGTGTTGTTATAGATATAGGAATTATAACCACTATCATTGATGAGTATCCCGCCACCTGAACTACTGTTGGTAACATTAAAGTCGTAAATAATATTATTCCATACGTATAAATCCCCTGACAGATTACTGTTCAGTTCAACACCATAGTAGTCGCCCATTGAGCCGGCTCCATTGCCTTTAATTATGCAGTGTGACAATTTAAAATCACAAACAACAACACTGGTATCAAAATACACGCCGACCTTACCGGCTGTGTGAACTTCCCCAGATTTAGTAGACACACCGAAGAAAGAAAACTAAAATAACTTATCGGAGGTGTGAAATGGGGAAAAATATGAATAATTATACCAAAGAATTTAAGCAAGAGGCCGTAAAGTTGGTTGTTGAAAGAGGTCGGCCAGCTATAGGGGTAGCCCAGGAATTGGGTGTCAAGGCAAGTACGCTATATGTCTGGGTAGAAAAATTTAAAAAACATGGCCAAACAGCGTTTCCTGGC
>JAGLMY010000209.1 GCA_023139775.1 bacterium | reverse complement strand
GGGGCCGATTAAACCCTCGGGAATGACAAAAGAAGGCATGCGGGCTGTCTAAACGTCCCAGCATTAATATTCCTTTCCAGTCGGGGAACGGCATAATTGCTTAAAAATGGTTTTTTGTAATAGAAACTAATTATTCAAATTTCGAATTTAGAATTTGTTTTTTATTATTTATAGGATTGGAACCACTGATGCACGGACGAGTCCGTTCCCAAAATTCATTACATATTCAGCTGGAACCGCCCTTGGAACGAAGGGCTGAAGAAATGGTCCGTGATTTTTATCGTTTTGATTCCCGGCAACGCAGGGTCCTGGTCATTGGCGCGGAAAAAGCGCGGCCGGTGTCCAGTGTGGGTTGGTTGGATGAATGGCCGGATTTGGCTGATTTTGATGTGGTGATTATCAATCTGAAAACCCTGGACCGGGTTACTCTGGTCAAACTCTCCCGGGTTGACAAAGATCGCTTAACCACTATGCGCCAACAATTATTTAATCTGATGATGTCCAAGGGTGAGATCTATTGTATCCTGGCTCCGTTTTTAGCCTTTGGTTCCTATGTGTATTTTCCGGACGGATCCATGGAACCGGAATGGTCTAATTTGAACTGGTCACCCATTGGTTTTTCTTTTACCGAGATACGCGGCGAAACTGTGAAAATTGAAGGGGAGGTAAAATTCGAAGAATATCTGCGCCAAGTGTCAGGTTGGGATTGTTATTTAAATTCAACGGCCAGTTTAGGCTACATCGAAGAACAGTTGCGGCGTGATGGCAAACTCAAACAAGGGGAGGAGTTATTTTGGCAAAATTATCCCTTGGCCATGAACCGCTATGGTAAACCCCTGGCAGCTTCACTCTGCTTTGGAATTCGCCAGGAGGAAAACAAGTACGGCGAACCCAAAATAAAATTTATGTCGGATTTCCTCCATCTGTTGCCGCCGCCGACCAAAATTTCAGTGGAGGACGGAATTGATCTCTTGATTGAAGAGGCCAAAGGATTGCCGGCCAGAACTATTACTCCGGACTGGGTGGAACTTTATCATGTGCCCGGCGAGGAGCAAATTGAGGCTAAAATTGCCGAGACCGTGAAGCGGATGAAAGCCGCGGAGCGGGAACAAAAGAAATTGTTTCAGACGTACCGTGAATTACAACGCAGCAAATCGTTGTTGTTTGAACACGGCGAAAATTTAAAACAGGTGGTAGCCGATGTTCTGCAGCGTATGGAATTTAGCGTAAAAGACTATCGTATGGCCGAAGGATTGTTGGTCTTGCAGACCCGTTTTGGCAAGATGATATTGGATGCCACCGGACGTTCAGGTCCGGCGCAGATGGAAGATTTGCAATTGTTGTTGCGGCATGCCGCTTTTGCCCAGGAAGAGGATGGACGTATTTGGAAAGGGATTTTAATATTTAATCATTTCCGTTTGGAAGATCCGTCGTGTGAACGGCCAAATGCTTTTCCGGCGGAAGTGGTCGCCCGGGCCCGGGAAATGTGCCTGGGACTCATGACGGCCGAAGGCTTGTATGCCTGTTTTTGTAAAGTATCCAAAGGATCCATGTTACGAGAGGAATTTGAAGAGCGTTTACATAAGGCACTTGGTATTATTCATCTGCCGGTGGTCGAACCGCATCATACCCAGCCCATGTTACGTTTCACACCGCCTCGTCTGAAAATGGACTAAATATAACCGGCATTTTGGAGAAACTTTGTTTGGCAAAAATCAACACATGGTGTTGTGTCGTAAAACAAAAAACTGCGGATGCCGGCCGTGGAAATGAAGGTGATATTCATGATTATTACAGTGAACGGAGAAAAAAAAGAGGTTGCTGAAGTGCTGAACATTAAGGATTTACTGGATCTGTTAGAAGTGGACGCGGATACAGTAGTGGTGGAACGCAATCGTGATATATATTCGTCCGGAGAGTATTCGGACGTTAGGTTGCAAGCCAATGATGAAGTGGAAATTGTTCGGTTTATGGGAGGTGGTTGAGATGGATTCATTAATTATTGCGGAACGTAAAATCAAATCGCGTCTGTTTGTGGGAACCGGTAAATTTTCATCCCCGCAGGCCATGCTGGCTGCAGTCAAGGCGTCCGGAGCGGAAGTGGTAACCGTGGCTTTAAGGCGGGTGGATTTGAACAGTCCGCAAGATCCGACTTTAAGTGTATTACAACCCAAGGAGTATTTGATTTTGCCCAATACTTCCGGAGCGCGTGATGCTGAAGAAGCTGTGCGAGTAGCCAAGTTGGCCAGAACCTTGAGTAAAATTAACTGGGTGAAATTAGAAGTTACGCCGGATCCCCGGTATTTGTTACCGGATCCAATTGAGACCTTGAAGGCCGCGGAAGTGCTCGTGAAAGACGGTTTTGTCGTGTTGCCCTACATCAACGCGGATCCGATTCTGGCCAAGCGCCTGGAAGAGGTCGGTACAGCCACAGTAATGCCCTTGGGTGCCCCGATTGGAACCAATCAGGGTTTGCGCACCCGGGATAATATACGCATTATTATTGAGCAAGCAGGAGTGCCGGTGGTGGTGGATGCCGGAATGGGAGCGCCTTCACATGCGGCTGAGGCTATGGAAATGGGGGCAGACGCTGTTTTGGTAAACACGGCTTTGGCAGTGGCCTGTCATCCGGATAAAATGGCGGCAGCTTTTAAACAAGGGGTTGAGGCCGGCCGCCTGGCCTATTTGGCCGGTGTGGCGGAACCCAAAGAAGTTGCCGAAGCCTCCAGTCCGTTGACTGGATTTTTAACACCCACTGAGAATTGAATTTGCATACCTAGGTATGAGAATAGAGCGGAAGGGTTGTAGTAATGAAAAACATGTTTTGTCTTGAAGCGTATGATTCGCCGGCAGTTTTACAAAAAAAAATGGAAGCCGTAATTCCTGAGCAGGTGGAAGCCAGTCTGGCCACAGCACAACTGACAGAACAGGATCTGTTAATCTTACTATCGCCGGCAGCTGGAGCGTATCTGGAAACCATGGCGCAACGGGCCTGGGCCTTAACGCGCCGGCGCTTTGGACGGATTATGAAATTGTACGCACCGTTGTATTTGTCCAATGAGTGTACCAATGCCTGTCTGTACTGCGGGTTTAATCAGCAACATGATTTGGCCAGAAAAACATTGAAGATTGAAGAAGTGCTGCAGCAAGCCAAATATTTATCCCAACAAGGATTTCAGAATCTATTGTTGGTATCCGGAGAATCCCGGCAGCATGTGCCGGTGAAATTTTTAGCGGAGTGTGTTCATCGTTTAAAACCCAGGTTTCCGGAGATATCGATTGAGGTCTATCCTTTGGAAATTGAGGAGTATCAACAATTGACTGAAGCCGGTCTTTTCGGACTAATTATATACCAGGAAACCTATGATGCTGAACTCTATCAAAAGTATCATCCCGCCGGCAAAAAAAATAATTACACCTATCGTTTGCAAACGCCCCAACGCGGAGCTGAAGCAGGTGTGCGCCAAGTGGGTTTGGGTGTGTTGTTGGGGCTTCAGGATTTTCGAGTGGATGGGTATTACTTAGGCAGACACGCGCGATTTTTCGAGAAACAATTCTGGAAAACGATTGTTGGGATATCTTTTCCTCGTTTGCGTCAAGCCACGGGTGATTTTGTGCCTCCGTATCCGGTTTCAGACGCGCAGTTAGTCCAACTGGTCACTGCCTTACGTCTATTTCTACCGGATGCGCCTTTTTCCTTGTCAACACGGGAACCTGAGCATTTACGGAAACATTTATTGCCTCTGGGCTTTACCCAAATCAGCGCCGGTAGCCGGACCACACCCGGCGGCTATGGTAAGGAAAATTCAGAGTTGCCGCAGTTTCAAGTGGAAGATACCCGGGGAGCTAAAGCCATTGCGCGGGAATTGGAGCTTGCCGGGTTTGAACCGATCTGGAAAGATTGGGATGAATCCTTTGACCGGGTACCGGCTCAAACCAAAGAACCGGGCAAACTATCGCGCTACAGCAAATTGGATTGAGGGAGAAGCGCTATGGAAATAGAAAACCGCCTGGCTCGTTTTAAAAAAGTTGATTTGTATCCGGTAATCACAACTCTGTTTTGTCCCCGGCAAAATAGTGTGTGTGTCTGTGAAGCGGTTCTGGCCGGCGGAGCAAAGATTGTGCAATTGCGGGAAAAGGAGAAATCAAAAAAAGAACTATTTGCTCTGGGGCGAACGTTTCGAGAACTCACGCGACAATACGGCGCGTTATTAATTATAAATGACTATCTTGATATTGCTTTGGCAGTGAAGGCGGATGGCGTGCATTTGGGTCAGGAGGATTTTCCCATAGCCGCCGCGCGCGGTATTCTCCCGGATATGTTGCTTGGAGTCTCAACCCATAATTGTGAAGAGGCCATGCTGGCCGAGCAAGCAGGCGCGGATTATATTAATATTGGTCCCATATTTTCCACTGAAACCAAGAAAACCGGGCAGAACGCCTTGGGTGTGGATCAAATACCGGCAATTTCTCAGGCCGTGCAGTTGCCCTACACAGTGATGGGCGGAATTAAGCAAAATAATCTTGCTCAGGTCTTACGTACCGGGGCACGCCGGATTGCCATGGTTACCGAAATAACCCAAGCTAGGAATATTACGGAACAGGTGAAGGACCTGCGCTATGAAATTACCTCTGCCTTTTAGGGAGAGGGATAAGGGAATCAATAATGAAATTTTATAAGATTATTTATTTTCTCAGTATTATTGTTATGACCTTGCCGTTTTCTTTGCAAGCGTGGCCTGGATCCACTCTTGCCGGCAATTGCCGGAATTATTACGAAGAGTTTGATGGCGGTCGCACGACCACTGCCTCGAGTAATTATTATCTGCAAGGAGCTATAGGGTCAGTCTGGAACCAAGGTGCCGCTTCTTTTGCTTATACACTCTATCAAGGATTCCATTTCAATATAAACCGTGACCTCAATTCTCCGGAACCAGTTACCCGGATGAACGCAGCTTCCAATACCGACGGTGCGGTTACGATTACCTGGAGTACAGTTGCAGATCTGGAGAGCCAGGTTTGGGGGTATCGCGTTTACCGTTTTTTTTATTATGGTCCTCAGGCATATCAAACCCGGTTGATCGACGCGCCGGACAATACGTTAACCGCCTATATGGATACAGAGTCATTGCTGGCATAATACTCAAA
>JAGLMY010000208.1 GCA_023139775.1 bacterium | reverse complement strand
TAAGACAATGGATCGCGGCAGCCGGCGTGATGGTGCTGCTCTTGGGTGGTTGCGCGAGCGTGCCCCCGGATCAAGCTGACAAGGAGGAGAAAGCAAAACCAATGAGCGAAACACCGAAAGCAGAAGCGAAAATATTTACTGAAGCGGTCATTCAAACCGAGAAGGGTGAAATTGTTTTTAAATTTTATCCCGAAGACGCGCCGGACACGGTTGCGAATTTTATTAAGCTGGCACAAAAAGGTTTTTATGATGGTTTGACCTTTCATCGAGTGGCTCCTAATTTTGTTGTGCAAGGAGGCTGTCCTAAAGGAGACGGCAGCGGCGGCCCGGGTTATGCAATTAAGGCCGAGTTCAACCGGCAAAAACACCTTGTCG
This sequence comes from bacterium, assembly GCA_023139775.1. Taxonomy (GTDB): domain Bacteria; phylum Oederibacteriota; class JAAXVQ01; order JAAXVQ01; family JAUVAV01; genus JAGLMY01. Next base: position 2,697 of record JAGLMY010000208.1, on the reverse strand, counting down.
GCACAGTGGCTATGGCACGCGCGCAGGATCCTGATTCCGCGGGCAGCCAATTTTATATTTGCTTAAATAGAAGTCCTCATCTGGACGAACAGTACACGGTGTTTGGTCAAGTCACTACGGGTATGGATGTTGTACAAACGATAAAAATTGGCGACGTGATGAAAAAAATAACAGTGCGATAGAAAAACAATTTAATTAAAAATAAAATTATCACGATACTCTTTAGTAAGTAAGAAAATATATTTTGTTTTAAAAAAAATCAGCAAAGAACAAAAAAATATTTATTAAAGTGAACAATCTGTGTTATAAATAATTAAACTAAGTGATGGCTAAAAAAACAACCATTACGTAAAGGAGGTGAGAGAATGCCAGTGAAAAAGAAAGCGGCGAAGAAAGTGGTGAAGAAGAAAGTCGCGGCGAAAAAAGTGGTGAAGAAGAAAGTCGTGAAGAAGAAAGTCGCAAAGAAAAAGAAATAATTTATGCACCAGCAGGTGAATTATAAGTTCTAAAAAGCGGGGGAACAATTTTGTTCCCCCGGTTTTTATTTAGGGCCATAAAATAACAAACCAAAGACAACCGCCTCTGCGCCATTATATTATCTTTTCTCCGTAATATGTCAGTGAACTAATGAAAAGAAAATTAACCGCCGATGAACGCCGATAAATATAGATTAAAATTATTTTATCTCTTAAGCTATAAATATCTGCGTCTATCTGCGTTTATCGGCGGCTAATTTTGGTTCCGATTTATCCGGATTAGGTTTTTCCCGCTTCACTCACATGATAATTTTCTCCGGCAATCTTCCTTGACAGAAAGTCAAAGCCGGGGTATTGTCAGAAACGAAAAAACAATCCTTTAAACTGGTTCTGCGAGACTGGAAAGGGTGCTGTTTTAGACTAATGCTACAGCTGGAAAACCTCCCATTTGGCAAGACACAGGGGAGGTTTTTTTTTGGCCAACGGAGGGAAACCATGTCGGAAATAAAAACCAAGCAAGTCATGGATGCTGAAACCATAAGACGGGCAGTGTCTCGTATTGCGCATGAAATTTGTGAACGCAATCACGGAGTGGAAAACATGGTTTTGATCGGAATTCTAAAACGCGGGGATATAATTGCCAAACGTATTGCTAAACACATTGGTGCCATTGAAGGCACAACACCTCCGGTCGGCGCCTTGGATATCACGTTTCATCGCGATGACGCGCATAGAAATGCGAAACGACAAGCGAGTAAGCAACCCACACATTTACCTTTTGATTTGGAAGCGAAACGCGTGGTCCTGGTCGATGACGTGTTGTTTACCGGCCGAACTATTAGAGCTGCCATGGATGAACTCAATAATTACGGACGGCCGCAACAAATTCAGTTGGCGGTGATGGTGGATCGAGGACATCGTGAGTTGCCAATTCATGCTGATTTTGTAGGCAAGAATTTGCCTACGGCCCGAAGTGAAAAAGTTGTGGTGCAATTACAGGAAGGCCCGGAACCGGACGTCATACAGTTACAAGCTCCAGGGAGCAAAGAATGAAAAGGGGGACAAGCGCTTGGGACTGAAAAGCAAGGACTTATTAACCCTGCATGCGCTAAGCGTGGAAGAAATTATAGAAATATTGGATACCGCCAAGTCCTTTAAAGAAGTGGGACAGCGTCCCATCAAGAAAGTGCCGGCCTTACGCGGGAAAACAGTAGTGAATCTATTTTTTGAACCATCAACGCGCACACGGACTTCTTTTGAATTAGCGGCCAAGCGGCTTTCGGCGGATGTGGTTAATTTTACAGCTTCCGCGTCATCGCTGGTGAAGGGTGAATGTTTGCTGGACACCGTAAGTAATATAGAAGCCATGAATGTGCATACGATTATCATGCGGCATTCCTGTTCGGGCGCGGTTGGACTGGTTGCCAAAAACAGCAAAGCCTCTGTGATTAACGCCGGGGATGGAACGCACGCGCATCCCACGCAGGGTTTGCTGGACCTGTACACCATTCGTGAATATAAAAAATCATTTACGGATTTGATTGTGACCTTGGTGGGGGATATCACGCATTCACGCGTGGCACGCTCCAACATTAGAGGATTGCTCAAACTTGGAGCTAAAGTCCGGATCGTCGGTCCGGCCACCTTGATTCCTAAAAGTTTTGCCAAATTGGGAGTGGAAGTCTATTATCGCCTGGAAGAAGCGATTGCCGGCGCGGATGTAATAAATATTCTGCGTATTCAGCTGGAACGGCAAGACGGGCATTGCTTTCCCAGTGCCAGAGAATACGCGCACTTGTATGGTGTGAACGCGCGTCGTTTAAAACTGGCCAAACCGGATGTTCTGATTATGCATCCAGGTCCCATGAATCGCGGCATTGAAATATCACCCCGTGTAGCCGATGGTCCGAATGCGGTTATATTGGATCAGGTGACCAATGGTGTGGCTGTGCGAATGGCCGTTCTATATTTGTTATCTGGAGGTGAGTCCGATGAGAACAGTGATTAAAGGCGGTAGGATTCTGGATCCGGCTTCCGGGCACGATGCGGTAGGTGATCTCTGGATGGAAAAAGGAAAAATTACCGCGCTTACCAAACTAAACGCAATAAAAACCGGGAAGCAAGACCAGACCATAGAGGCCACAGGCAAAGTGGTTGCTCCCGGTTTGGTGGACATGCATGTGCATTTACGTGAGCCGGGAGCGGAATATAAAGAAACTAT
>JAGLMY010000207.1 GCA_023139775.1 bacterium | reverse complement strand
CATAATGATTAATAATTAAGGTCTATCTTAGGCTTTCCTTTGTGTATCTTAGTGTCCTTTGTGCCTTTGTGGTGGATCTTTTTCTTTAAGTCTTTATAGTTCAATAATAAATGATAAAATGTTGCACTTGTGATTACAATTCACGCTTAATTCTCCTCCTCAACTTTTACCAAAATCATTGTCATATCATCCTGCTGTGCAATTCCGGCCGCAAACTTACGAACTTGGGCATCCAAGTGGTCAATTATTTTTTGAGCAGGCAAGGCCGCATTGGCTACCAGGCAGTCACAAATCCGTTTCACGCCAAAGAGCGCCTGCTCCGCATTGTTGGCCTCATCCACACCATCCGTATACAATAATATAAAATCACCCGGATTGAGAATGATCGTTTTTTCTTCCAACACTTCATCAAACACCTCTGGGCGGGAAATTCCAATAGCTACGCCATTGGGCAATTCCAATTCGCATTTTTGCGTGAAACTGCGATATATAATGGCAGCCGGATGACCGGCCCGGGCCAGGCTGATGCTTTTTCTTTCCGGATCCAATATCATGTATGAGATGGTGACAAACATATCTTCGCGCATGTCCTGGGCTAAATGATACTCGGTCTGTGAGAGAATCTTTGCCGGTGATTGACTCTCGCCGGCTATACTGCGCAAGACGGAACGGAGTTGAGCCATAACTAATCCCCCAGGCACCCCTTTGCCGGAAACATCCGCCACTGTCATGCCCCAGAAGCCCTTTCTTAGCTGAAAAAAATCAAAATAATCGCCACTCACTTCCTGTGCGCTGCGATACAATTTCCCTATTGAGTAGCCGGTAATTGTTGGGCTGAATTTCGGAACCAGAAGATTTTGAATCGCCTGCGCAATCTCCATCTCATGCTGAAGCCGTTCTTTCTCAATCAATTCTTCCTGCGCATGTTTCAAATTCACTGCCATTTGGTTAAAAGTATCTGCCAAACGGCCCAACTCATCTCTGCGGCGCATATGAATTCGAGTGTCCAAATTTCCGGTTCCTATTTGTTCTGCGCCTTTGGTCAATCTATTAATCGGACTCACAATCCTATCCACTAGGAAGAGCACAAACAAAATACCCAGTAGCACTCCAGCGCCTGTGATGTACAATAGTTTGGTCAGGGTTCCAACCACAATCTCTTCAATCGGAGAGAGGAAAAAAACCAGATGTGCCGTTCCCAACTGCTTTTTGGTTTTCTGCAGCTTCCCCTCAAAAACAATCGGCACAGCGAAATCCAAACATGCTTTTCCTGCAATAGCATACGCGTAAATTTTACTCCTGCCTCGGATCTCAACCATAGCCTGATCCGGGATACTGTAACGTTTTCCTTCTTGTTTAAAGTCGCTATGCGCCAACACGGTGTATTTCTCATCCACCAAGGCCGCATGACTAATTCCCGTTTCCTGATGAATTGCCTTATCGACCAGTTCCGCCAAAAGTAATTGATCCGAGGTGGTTAAAGCTTCCACTGCATTGCCGGCCAAACCCCGTGCCAAGGCAACTCCTTTGCTACTCATCTGGGAGAGCAAGGCGGTTTGTACATGGGAGTGAACAACAAATCCGACCAATCCCATAACAATGCAAATAAGCACAATCATTCCCAGGGAAAATTTTAACCGCAATCCCATCGCGTGATGTCTTTTCGAACTCGGCATTTGTTTTGAAAGGTTCATTATTTTCCTTGGTAGCTTTGAATAGCTTGCTGCATATCCTTATACATATGGAAGACATCGGCAAAGCCGAATATTTTGAGTATTTCCATCACACGTTCCGAGCAACTGCCAATACGGATATCTCCCTCTTGGCGCCGTACTTCCCGAATCCGGCCGATAATCGCACCCAGTCCGGCCGAAGAAATGTACTCCAACTCAGCCAAATCCAGCACCATCATAATTTTGTGATCGATAATTAACCGATCCAAGGTTTGTTCAAAACGACCGACTTCTGTCATGTCCATAAAACCCGTGACTTTCAATATTTGAATCTCACCCTGTGTAGTGATCTCCACAGTCACATGCTTTTTCATTCTTTTCTCCTTTGCCGGAAGCACTAATTCGACTACTTAAAGTCTGTTATTGTAGTGCGTTTATGATATTTTGTCCATATGCTCTGTGCTTTTTTACAATCTTTTTTTACCTGGCGCACCAGTGCCTGCGCATTTTTAAAATGACGTTCCTCCCGCAAGCGGGACAAAAATCCCACGATCATTTGTTTGTGATACAAATTGCCGGCCCAACCGGGAATATGAATCTCTATGGTTTCCGGACCCCACTTATGAAAGGTCGGTCGTTTTCCGATATGACATAAGGCCGGCCAAGCCATATTCTCCAAATAGGCTTCCACTACGTAGGTGCCGGGTGCCGGCACAATCTCATGATTAGTGCGCAGATTGGCTGTGGGCAATCCGATCTGAGTACCGCGTCCGTCCCCTTTCGTGATTATCCCATGTAACGCATAAGACCAACCCAGCCGGCGGTGGGCTTGAGCGACCTTTCCCTGAGCGACCATGGATCGCAACCCACTGGAACTGATAATCGTTCCTCCTTGTTTCAGGGGTTTGATCATGGTCACCCCAAATCCTACTTCCCGGCCAATCCGACGTATAAGTGCTATGTTTCCTTTCCCGCCTTTGCCAAAAATAAAATCCTGTCCCACCACAACCTGCCGCGTCTGCAAACGTTTTACCAACACCCGCCGCACAAACATTTCCGCTTCGGTCTGGGCCAGGCGCTGCGTAAACTTGACCAGAAAGACTTCGTCCAGCTGCAGCTGTTGCATGCGATTCAAGCATTGCTCCGGAGTGGCCAAACGTGGAGGCCGTCGGTGTGGCGCCAAGGTGGTATGCGGATGATCAGCAAAGGTAATGACCGCGGCTGGTAATCCCAGGCGTTTGGCAATCCGGGTGCAGGTCTGTATTATTTTCGCGTGCCCAAGATGCACACCATCAAAAACCCCGAGTGTAATAACACGGCCTTTATCGGATAGTCGGGGTAACCCTCGAAATACTTTCATAGCCGCTCCTCGTCAGATGGACAAAGTACTCGCTCCATTTTCATTTCCATTGCTTCCGGCCGGGCAATAGCCAGCAAGCGCCCTTGCAAATCCAGAATGCGATACCACGTATCACGATATATTTCTTTGCTCTCGGGCAAGAGAATTCTGCATCCATTTTGCACAGCCTGCTGCACTGCTTTTTCTACCGTAAGGTCCGGCAGTTGGCGCAAGGCTTGAGCCGGCGATACCATCACTTCGGACAAACAACCGTGCTGAAGAATGTTTTCCAGGCTTTCCCATGAAAGCGATTCCTCCAGGGAAAAACCACTACATAGGGTTCTCTGCAATCGATACAGGTGAGCTCCACACCCAAAACACGCTCCCAGATCACGCGCCAAGGAACGAATGTAAGTTCCCCGTGAACAATCCACCTCAAATTCAATATCCGGGCTCTGCCAGGAAAGCAATTGCAAACGGTAGAATTCTATTGCCGTTGGAGTTGGTTCAATAACCTCACCCATACGCGCGCGTTGGTATAAGCGAATCCCTTGATGATGACGTGCTGAAATTAGTGGTGGTTTTTGCATTTGAGGTCCAACAAAACGCTGTAAAGCGGCTGCGATATCCGTCGCGGATATATCCGGCACTTTTTTTTTCTGTTGTACGGTCCCAACCGCATCCAGACTATCGGTAGTAATCCCCAGGCGAACAATGGCATGATAGGATTTGTCAGTAGGAAGAAAAGGAATCAGACGAGTAGCGCGATTGAAGGCTATAACCAATACGCCTTCGGCCGCAGGATCCAGGGTTCCGGCATGTCCTACGCGGCCAAGCTTGGTCAAGCGTTTGACCCGTCCTACGATTGCTGCTGAAGATGGCCCTGCCGGTTTTTGCAAGGGCAGCATGCCGGATATCATGATTTAGACACAACCGTTAACGCGAGTTCCCACTTCTGCCAATACGCGTGCTTGTGCTGTTTCTAAAGGCCCTGGCAACAAAGCGCCGGCCGCGCGCTGATGGCCTCCACCACCAAATTGATGGGCAATGGTGGATACATCCACTGCTCCGCGTGAGCGAAACGATACTTTAATCTTATTTTCTGTAGTCTCCAAAAAGAAGATAGCCACTTCCACTCCATCCACCGCTCGTACGTAATTCACGAAATTTTCAGTCTGATTTGCCCGGGCCTTGGCTTGTTTAAGCATGTCTTGCGTTATAGCAAACCACCCCACATTTTTAGACGCGTTGTATTTGACCTGGCAAAGTCCTATGGCCAAGAGCTGCAGGCCTTCCCCCGGAACCCGTTCGTACAATTGTTCATTCATGTAGCTGGGTTGTACACCCAGGCCGATCAATTCGGCTATGATCTGATGTGTGCGTGGAGTGACACCGGCATATTTAAAATGGCCGGTATCAGTAGCAATGGCAGTATACAACCCAATGGCCATCCGCTTGTTTCGTTGACAATCCAGAGCGCACAACAAATCCCAAATTTGTTCACCGGCTGCGGCGGCCGTGGGATCAATTAAGTTAACCGTTCCATAGCGGGAATTAAACACGTGGTGATCAATATTAATAACATGTTTGACCCCGTCGGGCAGATTTAGCACACTTCCGCTTCGCGCCTCATCCGGGCATTCCAAAAAAATAGCCACATCGTGTTTTTCGGTATGTTTATCAGCTACCTGAAACTGTTCCCGTTCAGGCAGAAAATGATATAGAACCGGAGTTGGATTGACATTCACGACAGTTACCTTTTTTCCCATGCTGGTTAGCGCCAACAATAAGGCGGATTCGCTGCCTAAGCCGTCACCATCCGGGTTGATATGCGTGGTAATAACAAAGTCCTGATTGGTATTGATCAGTTCGATGGCTTTTTCAAATTCCTGCTCATACGTCGGATCACGTTTAAGCTTCTGTTCCACCATCCTTAGCACTCCTCTCATGACTCAATTCCGATATAATCCGCAAAACTTTTTCCGTTTGTTCCGCCTCTTTGTCCATCCGAAACACCACTTCCGGGATCACGCGCCATGCCAAACGATGCCCCAGTTCACGACGTATAAACCCGGTCGCGTGCCGCAAAGCCTCCAGGGTCTGTTCCTCTTTTTTTCCGATTTCCAGGGTACGCACAAATATTTTTGCTTCCCGCATGTTCGGTGAAACCTCGGCGCGTGTCAAGGTAACCCACTGCAAACGCGGATCGGAGAGTTTGCGTTGAAGAATTTCTGAAATTTCCCGAATGATTTGAGATGCCAAACGATCGGTTCTTTTGGCTTTCATATACCACACCCATTATTTTTCTTTGTGTTTTTCCGCCGCTCTTGACAGGAAACATTGTCAACGCATTTCCAAAACATGATTGATGAGTTCAGCCTCGTGAAATGTATCCAACACATTGAGCACTTGTGATAGAGTCGCATTGGCTTCACGGGCTGAGGTATTCACGCACGCCACAGCAATCATGGATCGCTGCCACAAATCCTGAAAATCCACTTCTGCTGCGGAAACATTAAATTTTCGTTTCACACGATCCAGTATTTTTCTGAGAATTATGCGTTTGCCTTTAAGTGAGTGATTCTCGTAAAAATGCAGTTCTCCGGTCAGTACTCCGACTACCACTGTGTTCGCTCTCCTTCACGCAACAATCCGCTCAACGTATCTTGTTCACTAAAGTTTTTGCGCGACTTCTTCCAACATGAATACTTCAATCGTATCACCGGGCTCATACTTTTTAAACCCGGTAATTGCAATGCCGCATTCCTGACCCATAGTCACTTCCTTTACATCGTCTTTAAAACGTCTAAGCGACTCGATTTTTCCCGAGTGCAGAATTTGCCCTTCGCGCACCACTTTCCCATGCGCATTCCGCAGTATTTTTCCAGTGATCACTTGCGAACCGGCAATGCTGCTGCCGGAGGAAAGTTTAAACAATTCTTTAACTTCCGCTTTTCCAAGAGTCACTTGGTGAAAATGCGGTTCCAAGAGTCCTTCCATGGCCGCTTTGAGATCATCCACTATCTCATAAATAACCGAATATATCCGGACATCCACTTCCTCGCGCTTGGTAAGCTGGTCCACACCACTTTCCGCTTTGACATTAAATCCAAGTAAAATAGCATTGCTGGCACTGGCCAACATTATATCACTCTCGGAAATATTGCCGACACCACTATGAATACAAGTTAATTTTACTTTTTCAGTGGACAATCCTTCCAAGGAATTTTTCAGTACTTCCGCTGATCCGTCAAAGTCCGCTTTGATAATAATTTTCAATTCTTTCATCGAGCCTTCGGCGATTTGATCTTTCAAATTATCCAACGTCACTTTATGGGACCGACTGAGATCCTGTTCACGCCTAAGCATCTGCCGCTTCATGGCAACTTGACGGGCCAATTTATCATTAGCCACTACTTGGAAAATATCACCGGCAGAGGGCAATCCTGAAATTCCCAACACTTCCACCGGCATGCTTGGTCCGGCACTTTTTATCTGCTGTCCATGTTCATTATTGATGGCACGGATTCTGCCGTATTGAATCCCGGTCACAATCGGATCACCGACTGCCAATTCACCTTTTTGGACCAACACAGTGGCAACCACACCGCGGCCACGATCTAATTTGGCTTCAATAATGGTTCCTTTGGCTCGCACCTTACGGTTGGCTTTGAGTTCCAACATTTCTGCTTCCAAAAGCAACATTTCCAGCAGTTTGTCTAAGCCAGTCCGATTTTTCGCGGAAATTTCCACCACAATAGTCTGCCCGCCCCATTCTTCCGGCACTAAATTGAACTTGGTAAGTTCCTGCTTAATGCGTTCCGTATCCGCCCCGGGTTTGTCAATTTTATTGATTGCAACAATAATAGGCACATTGGCCGCTTTGGCATGGTCAATCGCTTCAGCTGTCTGGGGCTGCACACCATCGTCTGCCGCGACCACTAAAACTACTACATCAGTGACCTGGGCGCCACGCGCACGCAAGGTCGTAAAGGCAGCGTGACCAGGAGTATCGAGAAAGGTCACATATCCTTTGGCCAATTTTACCTGATACGCACCAATGTGCTGAGTAATACCGCCGGCTTCACTATCAATCAGATTCGTCTCTTGAATGGCATCCAGCAGCGAAGTTTTACCATGATTGACATGCCCCATAATGGTGACCACGGGTGGACGAGGTTTTTGATCTTCAGGATTACCCTCTTCCTCCTCCTGAAGCAACATCTCTTCGCCATATAATTCTTCAAATTCCGGACAATACCCATATTCTTCCAGAAAAATTTCAATCACGTCATTATCCAGGCGTTGGTTTATAGTAGCAAAGACACCAAGGCCCATTAATTTTTTGATTGCTTCCGCTGCTTTAACTTCCAAGCGCGCAGCCACTTCACCTACTGTTACTGCTTCCGGAAGTTTTAAAGGTTTTAGCTCTTCCCTGGATTTAGCAGGTTTCGGCTCCGGCTCGGGTTCCGGCTCAGGTTCCGGCTCGGGCTCGGGCTCGGGCTCGGGTTCCGGCTCCAGCTCCAGCTCCGGCTCCGGCTCCGGCTCCGGTTCCGGCTCCTCTTGCATTGGCATGGTTGTTGGCGTTTCCAATGTATCAAGGCCGGCAGCAGGTTGATCTTCCACTTTCATACCCGGCACAATGGCATCATCGATTATTTCATCTTCGCCCCAATGCCGTTTAATATAGGCAACCGTTTCGTCCTCTAAAACACTCATGTGACTTTTGACTTCAATACGCATTTTTTTCAATTCGCCAAGCAATTCTTTGGAGGTTAGTTTCAATTCTTTGGCTAGTTCAAACACACGCACTTTCTGGCTCATTGTTTGTCACCTTCTTCCTCAGAGTCAGCGCCCGTCGAATTCTCGTCAGAAGTTTCAGCCGAACCAGCTGCCTTGTCCTCATTCGGGTCTTCACTTCCGGTCTGTTCGTTTTCCGTGCTCCCGGCTTCGGCTGCTCCGTCCAATCCAGCAAAAAGTTCCCCGGCTTTCACTTCCCGCTCTTTGGTTTCTTTTACTTCATTCACATCGTTCAATTTGGCAAACAAATCTTCAGCGGTTTTTTCTTCTTTTACTTCGGAGCTCTCCGGCAAAAAGGTTTTTACACTCTCCAGAATTTTCTCAGCCGTCTTTTTGCCCACAGCCGGCACGGCCGTCAGTTTGTCAACACTCACATCCATAAAGTCTGCGACCGTGGCATAGCCGGCCGCTTTCAACCGTTCTGCCAATTTGCTGCTAATACCCGGTATTTTATCCAAGTCCGGAGCTGTTTTTATGAAGGCTGCTTCCGCTTTTTTACGCATTGCTTCTTGATTTTTCGAGAGGCTGACTATATCAATTTTCCAACCAATCAATTTCGACGCCAAACGCACATTCTGTCCGTTTTTTCCTATGGCTAATGCCAGCTGATCATCTTTAACAATAACCCTGGCATGATTTTTTTCTTTTAACATTTCCACTTGAGTAATTTTGGCCGGCTGCAAAGCAGCACTCAGCAGTATCTCAATATTCTCAGAAAATAATATGACATCTATTTTTTCGCCGTGAATCTCCCGCACAATTGATTGAATGCGTGATCCTTTTACACCCACACAAGCGCCTACAGGATCCACATTGCTGTCCTTGGAATACACAGCCACTTTGGAACGTATCCCTGCTTCCCGCGCCACAGTTTGGATTTCCACCACACCATCCGAGACTTCAGGCACTTCCATTTCAAACAATTTCCGGATCATGCCCGGATGCGAGCGCGAAACCACCACCTGTGGTGACCGGCTGGTTTTTCGTACATCCAGGATATACGCCTTGATACGGTCACCGTTTTTGTAGGTTTCCCGCGGCACTTGCTCCCGAGCCGGCAGAATGGCTTCCGTATCACCTAAATCAAGAACAAGATTTTTGTATTCCTGACGCAATACCGTCCCATTGACCAACTCGCCCTGACGTTTTTTAAATTCTTCAAAAATGGCATTACGTTCCGATTCACGAACGCGTTGCAGCATTACCTGTTTGGCGGTTTGCGCGGCAATCCGGCCAAAATCCGAGGGACGCATTTCCAGTTCAATCTCGTCCCCTTTCTGAACACGCGGATTAATCCTGGCGGCCTCTTCCAAAGTAATCTCATTCCACTCTTCTTGGACTTCCAGCACGACTTTTTTCTTTAAAAACACGAGCAAATCGCCGGTATCCGGATTAAACTCCACCCGAATGTCCTGGGCTGTGCCATGATTTTTTCTGGAGGCGGAAATCAGGGCCGCTTCAATCGCCTGAATAAGTACCACGCGGTCCACTCGGCGTGCCCGTTCAATTTGACGCATAACGTCAAGTATTTGTGTGTTCATCGTTTCACCCTTGATGCTCAAAATACGCTTCTGATCCACTCTCAGCGTTTGTCGGCATTTTTCCCATAAATAAAAAGAGTGGGCATAATATCCCACTCTTTCCGCTGAAGTGGTGTTCTAAGATGATAGAATAGGACTGATTGCTAGGCAAGTCAAGTGAAAAAAATAACTTTTTGGAACATGTCAGTGAAGCGGGAAAAACCTAATCCG
>JAGLMY010000206.1 GCA_023139775.1 bacterium | reverse complement strand
TAGACGCAGATATTTATAGCTTAAGCATTGCTGTCCAAATAAATAGAAAATATAAAAAATCAATCAAGTAAACCCTTTAAAAACCTAAATAACCACAAATGAACATCCCGCTCTCTATATTAAATAATAGGAATCCCAGGACCGGCGGATAAACACTGATAAGCTCTAAAAAATGCAAAAACAGTAAATATGCTGAAACCGCTTTTAAAATCCGTGTTCATCCGTGGTTGCTGATTTTTAATTTGGACAATACTAGCTTAAGAGATAAAAAAATTTAATCTGTATTTATCGGCGTTCATCGGCGGTTAATTTTTTTCTATTAGTTTACTGATATATTACAACTTTTTAAGCCTGATTTTTTCACGATTTCACGCCCCACGCACTGATTGGTTATGTCGGCCAATGCACTTTTGGTATTTCACGCACACAAGCTTTTGACGAAATAAAAAATTTGCTGTAAAATACAACTTTAATGTTATTCCCATGACACGAGGCATCATTATGCACGCTACCGACTCCCTGAAAAAGGCGCTCAGTCAAGCGGCCCAAAATCCTGTGTACACCAATTATCCCATGTCCAAGGTATGTTCTTATCGTATGGGTGGACCAGCCAAATATTTCTGCGCCCCTGCCAACACCGAGGCTTTTCGAGCTTGTTTATTGCTCTGCCACCAGCATCAAATTCCGTATATTGTGCTGGGTAGTGGTGCCAATTTGCTTTTCCGGGACACTGGATTTCAAGGTGTAGTACTTAGCACAAAAAAAATAAATTATTTCACCAGTTCCAACAAGGGAGACGTCCGGGTGGGGGCAGGACTTCCGGTGGCTGCTTTAACCGAACAGACATTGGCCTGCGCACTTGCGGATTTTGAATGGGCCTCCGGATTACCGGGCACTATTGGCGGCGGAGTCTTTATGAATGCCAAATGCTACGGGCACTCGTTTTCCGATATTGTTGAGGAAGTGCAAACCCTGACCCCCAGTGGTGAAGAGCGAACTTTCTCACAGCCTGAATGCCGGTTTGCTTACAAAAATTCGATTTTCCAACACAACCAACACATTATTATGAACATCCGTTTAAAACTTGTTCCCGGAACTTTATATGCCATACAACAAAAGACAGAGGAAATACTGAAAGACCGCAAAAACAAAGGACAGTTTTTATTTCCTTCCGCCGGTTGCGTATACAAAAATGATTACAATGTCGGCACTCCCTCAGGCACTTTGATTGAAACTTGCGGCCTCAAAGGACATCAAATCGGTGGTATCCGGGTTTCTGAGCAGCATGCCAATTTTCTGGTGAATACCGGGAAAGGCTGCACCCAAGACCTGTTGGATCTTATGCAGGTAATCGAGGCGAAAGTCTGGGAAAAACATCACGTACGTTTGCAACCTGAAATTCATATTGTCCCATAATTCCGTAGGGGCGCGGTAACCGCGCCCACCAGCCGGACGCTGTACCCCTACAATATCATCCAAACAACGAGGTCTGGTCCGTCTTGGGTAAAATATCCAAGCACTTATGCTGCGTCATAATCTCAACCACATTTTTATTAGCGCCCGTACGTTTGGATAATTCTTCGACTGATCGGAAGGGCCGCAGCTGTCGCTCTTCGGCGATGCGCACAGCACAAGTTAATCCCAGGCCTGCTAAAGAAATCAACGGTGGCAGCAAAGTCTGCTCATCTGTCAGTTGAAATAACATCGGATCAGATTTACTTAAAGATACAGCTTTAAATTTAATTCCCCGCGCAAAGGCTTCGCGCACAACTTCCAATATTGTCAGATTATTTTTATCTTTGGCAGTCATAGTCTGCTGATCTTTCAATTCCTTGATGCGTTCTTTTACTTTTTCAGGACCGCCGTGAACTACGAGTTCAGCATCATAAAATTCCGCGTTTAAAGTAAAATAATTTGTATAAAAGGCCGCTGAAAAATGCACTTTGAAATAGGCAATACGAAAAGCCATGATGCAATAAGCAACCGCATGCGCTTTAGGAAACATGTATTTTATCTTTTTACAGGAATCAATATACCACGTAGGCACACTATGCTCTTTCATAACGCCTTCTTGTTCTGCGGTTAGTCCTTGCCCTTTTCTAACTGACTCCATGATTTGGAAAGACAAACCAGGCTCAACATCTTTGGCAATTAAATAATTCATAATATCATCACGGGCTGAAATCACAGTAGATAACGTTGCTGTCTTGGCTTTGATTAAATCAGCGGCATTATTAAGCCACACGTCTGTTCCGTGGGACAAACCGGAAATGCGTACCAATTCAGAAAAGACAGTTGGCCGCGTAACGTCGAGCATCTGACGAACAAATTCAGTACCGAACTCAGGAATGCCAAGTGTTCCTATATTTGTGTTTATTTGTTTCTCAGTAACATTCAGTGATTCCAATCCGGAAAATATTTTTAAGGTTTCCGGATCATCCAGGGGTATGGAACGAACATCCAGACCGGTTATATCCCCTAACCGCCGTAAGGAAGTCGGATCATCATGCCCGAGAATATCAAGCTTCAACAAGGAATCATGTATGGCATGGTAATCCAGATGCGTAGTGGTAATTTCCGAATTGCGGTCATCGGCCGGCCGCTGCACTGGAGTAAAATCATAAATTTCCATATCTTCCGGCACAATCATGATGCCACCTGGATGTTGTCCGGTGGTTTTCTTCACTCCCGCGCAACCGCGGGTCAGACGATTTACCTCCGCCTCACGAATCACCAATTTGTTCTCTTCCAAATATTTCTTTACAAAACCATACGCAATACGATCCGCAACCGTAGATATGGTTCCGGCGCGGAAAATATGATCCGGATCAAATATTTCCTCCAAATATTTATGGGCAATGGATTGATATTCCCCGGAAAAATTCAAATCAATATCCGGCAATTTATTGCCTTTAAATCCCATGAATACTTCAAACGGAATATCAAAACCAATTTTATCCATAGTGGTTTGACAGCGAGGACAATCTTTTTCATCCAAATCAGCGCCAATGCGACTTTTTTCAGCCAGTTCAAAATAGCGGCACTGAGGGCAAAGGTAATGGCCGGGCAAGGGATTCACTTCTGTTATTCCCAGCATGGTTGCGGTTAGCGACGACCCTACAGATCCGCGTGACCCTACTAAATAACCGTCACTAATCGACTTTTGTACCAAACGACGAGCTATTAAAAACAATGAAGCAAAATGATTATCATTGATCGCTGTTGTTTCCCGTTCCAGACGTTTGTGTACAATTTCCGGCAAAGGATCTCCGTATACTTCTTTAGCCCGTTTAAATGTTATAGTTTGCAGTTCTTTTTCCGCATCCGGCAGCTTGGGTGGATAAAAATCAAATTTTAATGGTTTCACACATTCCACAGAATCTGCAATCCGCAATGGCGCGGCAATAACAACTTCTGCTGCGTCTGCTTCACCCAGATAGGCAAATTCGTCCAACATTTCCCGGGTTGTTTTAAAAAACAGAGTCGCCTGCCTGGCCGCGTCAGCATAACCCATTCCTGATTGCAAAATTGATCGAAAAACCTCGTCATCAGGTTCAAGGAAATGAATATCCCCCGTGGCAACTACTGGAATATTTAATCGTTTTCCCAAGGCTAACAAACGACGATTCAAATCGAGCAGCGCTTCCTCATCTTTAACCCGGCCTTCCCGAAGTAAAAACCGATTATTATCGCGCGGCATAATCTCAATATAATCATACTGTTTAGCAATGGTCTCCAGTTCTTCTTCACCGGCACCTCTCAACATAGTTTGAAAAAGCTCGCCTTGTTCACAAGCTGTGCCCAACAATAGACCATCCCGATATTTTCCCAGGACAGAGCGGGGGATACGTGGATGCCGATAAAAATACTTCAAATGCGCTTCTGATACCATCCGATATAAATTTCTGACTCCCTGTGGTTGCGCTATTAAAATACTAACATGATAAGGACGGGGTGGTTTCTGGTTGGCCGCGGTTTTTGCCCAGGCATCTTCAATAAGATAGCCTTCCATACCATAAATAACTTTAATGTTGTGTTCTTTAGCAGCCGACATGGCTTCCGGAAATCCCTGTACCACACCGTGATCTGTAATCGCCACAGCTGGATGACCAAAGGCAGCTGCTTGCTTGACCAACTGGGATGCTCCGGCCATGGCATCCATGGCGCTCATTTGTGAATGCGCGTGCAATTCAATGCGCTTTTCCTCAGCCAGATCTTTGCGTACGGGTTTTATACCCAAAGAGATATCCTTAATAAACAAACACAGATCTTGCGAGTATTTATCGTATTGCACTGAACCTCGCATTCGGACATAGGCGCCTTTCTTCACTTCCGGTGATAACTGCTTACCGGCATCCACAAACAAACGCGCATTGATACTTCCAGTCTTATCATATATATCCGCAAGAACCAGCTGACGACCGGTACGCAAAATTCTGCTGTCAAAAGCCACTAATTCGCCTTCAAAAACAACATTTGGCTCTTCTTCCTTGATTCCGGCAATTGGTACCGGCACACTGGAGATTTTCCTGCCTAACAGGACACGCCAAGGTGATCGTTTGGGAGCTTTGACACTTCCCTCAACAGAGAGCTTGGCTTCCTCATTTTCGTTCTGAATTTTTTCCAATTCTTCGCGAATACGTTTCTGATATAAGGCTTCCCGTTCTTTGACCTCATCAGTAAATTCGCCGATCTCAAATCGCACTGTGATTTCCTGTTTTAAGCGTTCGCTCAGCATCCGGCTTAATATTTTATCCCCGGATTGCCGCTTTAAGGCCGTCAGGGACATTTCATTCGGCAAAGCGATGCGCACTCGGTTTTCTCCGCCATTACCAAACCTGACCAAAGAAAGATAGGCTCCGGCCATGTTCACCTGCTGGGAAAAAACGTCCACCAAATCCGGCCAGTGTTCTTTCATATACTGTAAGGGGCTGATTACCCCGGCCGGATAGTGAACATCCCAGATCATTTTCGGCGCTCCGGTCCCTGCCATCTTTTCTACCAGCAGCGTGCGCAACGGATCCAAGGCAACCTTAGCCAAACATATTTTGGCATCCAAACGTATTATCATCTGCGCCGGACGACAGGATACGGTCACCAAACCGGGTTGCGCCTGCAATAAGGGAGTTTTTATTTCTGAGGGCAGTTCCAGTTTGTCAATTAAGAGTTTGAGCTGAGGTGAAAGACCTTGTGGCTCTAATACAATTTCCGGACTCATGCAATACTCCAACAAATGTATTTCCAGGCGGCGAAATTATAGGGCTGGATTATAAAAGCGTCAAGCCAAATACTCGAATGCCAAATAGGAAAATGTGATTTGAGCCAACCGTTTATTTGACCGGCCTTAGGCGCTTACGTCTTAAATTCTTGCTTTTTTGGCAAGAAAATTATTCGCCGCTGAGACGCAGAGGACGCGGAGGAAAACTAAAATTTTTTTGTAACATGTCAGTCATGGTTTTTTT
>JAGLMY010000205.1 GCA_023139775.1 bacterium | reverse complement strand
CTGCGCAGTTTACTGACATGTTACATTTTTTTCTCTGCGTACTTTGTGTCTCCTTGTGCCCGTTTTTTGGGTATGCGGTGAATATACTTTTTTGGTTCCGTCTTGTCCGGGCTAGGCTGATCCGGCAAAGAGCCTGACAGCCCTGCGGATGAACTCCAGGTCTTTTCTCACTTTATAGTTATGCTCTTTAAGCATATCACGAAAAGCGCCGCGCGTCCCATATAGTCCCAGCACAATAAAAGGCACACTCAGCTTGCCCGGTTTTATACCGCGCTTTGCAAGCATTTTAATAAGAATCCTACTTATAGAACCATAGGTCTTAGACTCCGCGTATTCTTTCTCTGCCACCATTATTAGATCCAATAGTTCGGCCAAACTGCTGAAGGCCTGAATATTCAGCATATTGTCCGCTAAAAGATTAATGTTCTTTTCTGTGTATTCCGCTTTAAAGAGCTTATAATAATTGGTCACAAAAGCCGCCAGATTGCGTGCCAGCTGCTCCTGGGCTAAAAAAATCGTTTTTTCATCCCTGGCCTCAAGCACAGCCATGAGCATGCGGTGAAGATCACTGTCCCGGCTTTCCAACTCCTTTATCAGCGGCGCGACAGCGCCTTTGGGCATCACGGCTTTGAGCTTCATTATAAGTATATTATAATAGGCAGATGGATTTTTACGCGCAATTGCCTTATGAGTATTGCTTCCGCCCAACCATAATAACCACTGCTGCCAGGCACAGAATTTTGCTTCAGGATCCGCGTACTTGCCTAAAAAACGGCCAACAAAGCGCTGCACCGGCTGCTTTCCGCTTTTAACCTTGGCAACTATGTCTGCGAAAGTTTCTTTCTCATCCCCGCCTATGGCAGTTCCAACTGCTGGAAGGTAAAAGGTCGTTTCCACCCCTTGCTCGTTGACAAATGTGTATTCACGTATTTCTTGCAAAGTAGTTACCACACAAACCTGTCTCTCAAAATAATCTCTTCCCATATTAACTGCATCCACTGCCTGCAAATTTGCCTTTTCAGTCCCTGGCCCAAAGCTTTTCAGCAGAGAATAAACTTGGGATTTGTCCAGCGTAACAATATCTCCGGTCTTAACCCCCGGCTTATCCATCTCCTTAAGTATGGCCGGTAATCCAGCCTCCACCTCAAGCTTTTGCTCTTTAATGTGCGCTAATAAAGTCTTCGCCATACCAGGAACAGCCGCCACTGAGACTGATTTCAGTTCCTCCCCATCCGGATCAAATTCCTGCAGGAAATCCAGGCCGTGGCGCTGGACCGTAGCCGCAGTTAGGGCATGATCAGCCATTTTTCTATACGCATCATCAGCCTCAACCATGTCTAGCGCCAGCATTGCAGCCAGCGTATTTTTTTGCCTGGTAACCCAACTAACCAAAGCCCTGCCGCTGCGATATTGGAACAGATGTGACTGCTTTCGCTGCGTATTCCCACGGTCTTTCCGGGCTTGTAATTTCACCGCCTCAGGGCTAAAACTTGCTTCCAGCGCCTGCCTGTCAACCAGGGGCACGCCGGTCTGTTGCTCGATTAGTCTTAATAATACATCCCATCCGATCGTAAGGTTTTCACCTGCCAACTGCCGGTCTGTTTTTCCAAACGGCCGCAGGGATTCTCTTTGTGTTTCCACCCGCTTCTTCAAAATCCTGTCTTTGAGACTGCCAAAGCCCCACGCCAACAAAAAGAAACGTAATTTGCGCGCGATAGAACGAGTCTCCAGCGCCGCGCTCAGCCAAATCCTGATGAACGCGTTCCCCATAACAGGCAGCAGTCCTTTATTAGTATTTAAAGCCATTTCCCAGGCCCACCCAGGCATCTCAAGCGAATATTTTGTGTTGGTATTAAAGAATTCCCTGTCAAAGGCTGCATCTGTTTTTCTGTTCTTTTCGGCTTCCTCGTCTACCCTGATCCGAACTCTTAACCAAGGCGCTGTCCCGTACTTTACGTTCTCTTTTATTTTGAAATATTTTCCAAAAAGCCGGTTCCGGTAATCTTCGCAGGTTTGCTCAATAACAGGTTCAAAGGGAGATTCATTTGCTTGGGGTTTTGAAATATTTTGCTGATAATCTTCCGAATGTTCTGCCAGACCAACGGGGATATCCAGATATTGATTAACTGCCAAGTGGGCACCAATGAAGACCAGTATGCCAATCACAAAACCCAGGACAGGGGAAAAGGCCTGCAGGGAAATATACGCCGACGCTGATATGCCCGCAGCGATCACGGCGTTAGGCAAAGGGGTTGGGGTGTCAGTGCGTAAAACAGGACTTAAAATTCCGTCCAGAGGGGGCGCACTATCCAAAATCCAGTTAAATGCTTTATCCAAATGATTCCAGGAAATCGCGGTATATAAAACCTGATAAACCGGTTCCAGTAGGTGCTTCGCGATCCATGACTGGACGGGTGTGTATTTTTCTCCAAGTATTTTCGCGAAAATTTGTTGGTCAAAGCGGTTATGGATAAAAGGCGCCAGGAGGCCAAAAAGAGCCAAAGGCAGGAACCAAAGGGAGAAAGCCGGCAGAGTCAGAAAAACATAAGGAACTGTGTGTAAAAATTGTGCATAGAAGCTTTTGAAAAATGGAGTCTTGTCTAAGCTTAATTTTCCAAGTGTTCCGGAGGCGCGGAACTGGGCGATTAATTTCAGGGGCTGATGCAGAAAAAGAAAGAACAGGTAAAGGCCTATAAAAGCGGGAAAAGCCAGAGGAGTTACCCAAAGCCCCAGCACCGCGGTTATTAGGCCTAAACTAAATATAATCCTTTTTTCCCATTTCAATCCCGCTTTGCCCAAACTCACCCAGCGGACGACATGATCCGGATAGCGGGCCATGGCGTAATAAAAAGCAAGAGAGGATGGGTCATTGGCAGTTGGCGGTTTTTCAACCAGCAGTTGCTCGAATAGTTGTTGCAATCCTTCAAATCCGGTTTTATTAGAAGCGGGTTGTGATTTTTTATCGTAATAAAAGTCTCCGTCAGCGGAAAAGTGATACTTATCTTCGCCCTTTCTTCCAGGCTTAATCACTGTTTTTGATTTAGCCCCCAAAGGAACAGTAAAAATAAGCGAAAGTTCAAATTCATCAGGCAACCGGTCTTTATATTTCATTTGCCTATAAGCCGCATTCAAATTCACTCCCAAGTTTCCATATATGTTTATCAGTTTAAATTTACCTTTTACGCTCAAGATCTCCGGAAATAATAAACTTTTTGGATCTTGTATGAAAACGCCAAGGGAACCCCCAAGCGGATGAGCAAAGGTAAGATAGTATTTATACAAATCAGGTTCAAAGATAGCTGTGCCTTTTAAATTAAAACCGTCATTATCATATAGCCTTAGCGATATTTTATGTAACCACTTGGCAATCGCCTCTTTTTCTGTTTCGAGTAGCTCATAAGTCGTTTCGCCCCAAAATCGTAACTTATAACCGTAAGGCAGAAGATGATTTGATTCGACTTTTGCTTTTGTTTTCCAGATATCCGGAAATAATAAAATTTCTGAATCTTGTCTGAAAACACCAATAGAGACGTTGCTAAAGCTCCCAAGCGAATGAGCAAAGGTAAGATAGTGCTTATGCAAATCAGGTTTAAAAATGCCCGCGTATTTTAAATACGAGCCGGTCTTGCCATATCTTAGCCATATTTTATGTAACCGCTTGGCAATCGTATCTTTTTTTGTTTCGAGTATCTCATAAGTGATCCCACCTCCAAGTTGCAACCTATAACCGGAAGGCAGAAGGTTTGATTTGAATTTTGCTTCTGTTCTCCAGATATCCGGAAATAATGAACTTTTTGAATTTTGTCTGAAAACGTCAAGAGAACCGGCCCCAAACCTCCAAAGCGGATAAGCAATGCTAATATCGTATTTAGTCCAATCAGGGCTAAAAGTAGCAGCGCCTTTAAAGTTAAAGCCGGTCTTATCATATAGGCTTAGTAGGTTTAGCCATATTTTACTATTTTTCGTATATAGCCACAGGTCACTCGCATCTTGTACTTTTTGGGGTCCCAGCGCATAAGTCATTCCACCTCCAAATTGTAAGTTATCACCATAATTGAAAGCAATACCAGGAACAAATTCAGGCTGATCCTTAAAATAATAGTCTCCTCCCACATTCCTCAGATGAAAATTATTTGTAATCATCCCAACATTCAGGCTAACCGGACCTTCCGAGACTATTTTTCCACCTAATTTAAAATTATTGAATGCAACCTGTATGCTATAAGGCGTTGGTTTTTTTTCGAACTTTTGGCTTTTTTCCGGCTCTCTTAAATTCAAAGGTTCATGAAAAAATCCAAGATCCCAATTGAATAAAAAAGAATCTGTTTTGATATTAGAATTGACATTGATTCTAGATTTCATCAAAGAACCTTCGGAATCGCTGTCAATTACTCCGTAAACAGGCCCCACCGAATTTTCTATGTTCAATTTATTCATGTTCCATGGATACAAATTATTCGTGCCTCCAGCCTTAGGTTGGCCAATGCCAACGAAAAATAAAATCAGTAATGCCATAGGCACGACCCGGACTAAAGACACAATAAATTTATGCTTTGGACTTACAAATGTCTTGATTCTAACTAGTTGCGAAAACAGAAACTTTTCAAAAAAAGCAGTAAATCCTCCCTTAAAAACCCATGTTGCTCTTTGTTCCAGCGAATTAAAAAGCGTTCTTGCCATTTCATCAAATTTGAATTTGGTGGTTAGCACCTTTTTAAATTCCAAATATTGATTAACTGCCTGATGGAAAAAAATGAAAACCAGCAGGCCGAGGACAGGTGAGAAGGCCTGCAGGGAAATATACGCCAGTGCTGATAGACCGGCTGCGATCACGGCATTCCATAATGGGGTTGGGGTCTTAGTGCGTAAGACCAGGCTTAATAAACGATTCAGACCAGGGGGCGCTCTATCCAAAATCCAGTTAAATACCTTATCCAAATGCAAAATCGGAAAGAGAATCAAGGCTATTTCAAACGAGCTTTGCATTTGCCCTGTTATAGTATCAATCGGAAACCAGTCTGCCAGGATCGGCATTCCCAGCATGCTCAGGCCCCACAGCCCGGACATCACAACTCCGCCCAAAAACAGCACCCAGCCGGTTTCAATAAGGACGCGGTACTTAATATACTTCTGCTCTGCTAAATCCGGAAACAGCGCAAACGTCCAATCCTTTAGCAGCGTGGATCTGCCGCCGCGTGTGATTTTTTTATTATTACTTTCAATTTCCTGAATGGCAGCCAGGTATGCCTGTTCATTGCCTTCTGCCAGCAGGCGTTCACGCGCCCATTCTTCTGCTTTTTCTTTATTAACCAAGGCATTATAAATTTGTTTAACCAATGGAGATGCATCCTTTTGGATGGGTATAGCGGTTCTCTTTTGCTTTTCAAATTCAGGGTGTTGCCGGCAATAGTCTTGATAGTCTGAATAGGTGTATTCTTTATATAAACGAGTTGTCCCTCTCCATACTATAACTAGTTCCTGTTTGTTTTTATTATCACGGAAAAGTTCATAGATTTTCTCGCTTATCAGACTGCCAGTGAGCCAGGCCCCGCTCAACTCTTTACATCCTGCTGGTAAGCGGGTGTCATTAAAGAAGGTGCCTTTTAATGATTCGTCAGCTATATTTTTTGGCGACGCCAATGCGTGTATGTTATGAACTCTTGTAAGACATACCTCGCAAGTCTGTTCTTTGTCATTAGGGTATTTCAAGATAATTATTTCAAGCCCATTGTCTTTTAAATATTGCTTAAATTTTTCCACTTGCTCGTCATACGTCAGCTTTTTGGCAATAGCAGCGGGTGGTTGTGCGACTGGTTTTTTCTTTTGCTTTTCAAATTCAGGGTGACGCTTGCAATAGTCTTGAAATATTGAATATTTAATGGTTTTATTTTTGATGTACACTATCAGACTCTGTCTATTTAAATTGTCGCGAAAAAGTTCATACACCTGTTTCTCGCTCACTGAGCTGTTTTCGAGATCCAACTCTGTCAAACTCGTCGATCCTGCCAACGTACTAATATCTTCCACTGAGGTATTGGCGAGATATAACACAGTCAAATTCGGTAATCCTGCCAGGGCGCTGATGTCATCCACTGAAGTCTCGTTGAGATACAATTCCGTCAAATTTCTCAAGTCTGCCAGTGCGCTGATGTCACTCACTGAGGTTTTGTTGAGACGCAATTTTATAGTCTCTTCCACATCATCATATTCGCGATTCGCTTCTCCAAGATTGTTTTCTCGCAGAAATTGCTCGACTATTTTCTTTTGCTTTTTAAACGTCAGCTTTTTGGCAGCAACAGTGGGCGGTTGTGCGGCTGGAGCAGTGGAAGGATGCTTTATTGCTCCGTAGAGGAACACACCTTCGGCAAGTTCCTGTAATTGCGGCAGGGTAAAGACCGCATAATTTTCCGGCCGCTTGCTGCGCGACTGTAGGTCTTCGCTAATTTTATTTTCATCAATACTTGCACTTGCCGTACTGCATACTTCTTTCAACCCGGTCAGGGTATGAATATTTTCCACATACGTGGTTTCAGAAGTATAAACCGTAAACCTACAGTCGTTTTCAATCAGAAAATGCAACAGTTCTTCATTGATAATATTCCATGGCATGTTGGGAGAAGCACGCAGTATGATTTCTTTAGAGAATCTCTCTGGCATACCGCCAGTGCGCCAGAGGGCTTGGGTAATATCGGGATTGGCAGCCAGACGGCGGTCGTCAAGCATTACGCCTTCCGGACCGTAAATTCTGTCAAAGCCGAATATCAGGCGAAAAAGATTATAAACGGAATTTTCCAGCAAAGACCGGAAACGTTTTGACAATTCTTTCATTTGCGGATTACGCGGGACTGTTTCTACTGCCGGCAGCGCGTGCTGCTCTGCTTTGGGTTTTGGCAATTCCAATTCAATCGGATTAGACTGCCGGCTTTCGCTGTGAGCAATGGCAACAGGTTTATACCGGCAGGAAATTGATTTTGCTCCAATTTCCCGACCAAAAATACCAGTCAAACCACGCCTGATAGTACCGTCTAAACCACTACTCGACTCCAGCAGACTACTTTTTTCCAGCCGCTCAATAGCAGCATCTATGGATTTACGCATGGCCATCACTCTCTTATTAATTTTCTTGTTATTAATATGTTTGACTTTTAAAACAATTGAGTGCGGATAAACAGGATTTTCAAGTTGGGCTTTCATTTCTTCCAGGCGGCTTATATCAGCATAAGGCAAATCAGCTTGCATGATATCAAGTTCCGCTTTAACTTCTGCTATCGTGGCGTTAAGTGCTTCTTTTTTCTGTTTTTCAAGCGCCTCTCGGGCGGCAACAGCACGCGCGGCTTTTTGCTCCGGGGTTAGCAAAGCTTTTTGTTCCGCCTCTTCAGGTACACCTGGCAAAAGTTCCTGCGCACTCATGCGCTCAGCAGCTTCCTCTGCTGACTGCCTTTGATCAGCTAGTGACATTTCATCCCGGCTGTCGCGGTCAGGTTTACGCAAGGCGTCTATGGCAGCATAATCTGCTCTCATTGCTTCCAATAATTTAAGTGAACGGAACTGCTGAAATTGTACTGCTTCTTCGTCAAGCGAGTTGGGCACGCATTCATATATCTGTTTTGCTGTCTGCAAATGCTTTCCTGCCAAAGCGGCAACGTTTAGCGGCACCAAACCTTCCAGCACTGCGCTCAGTTCACTTACGTCTTCTTCTGAAATAAGGCCTTTGGCAAAACAGGACAACAAATATTCAAACATGTCCTGAGGCGTGGATTTCCCGAGATGTTCAATATCCAAACTCCTGACACTTTCGGCAAACACCTGTTCCCAGACATCCGCTGCGTCCAGAGTAGAATGGGGATAAAATTTCTTTACCGCGTGTTCCATGCGCATATCTTCCAGCGACATATACAAGTGATCAAACGATTGATTGGACAATGGCGCGGGTGTCAAACCAGGAGTATGCCTAGTGAACAGGGCATGGCCGGCTTCATGGTCCATGGTCTCCAGATTATTAGCAACTGTATTCTTTGTTCTCAATGACACCAGCAGTTTATCTTTCACAAACTGTTTGCTACCGCTTTTTTTAGTGACCGCATCCCATGCCAGAGAAACCGGATAATTGCACATAAAACTGCCGATAAGCCGCAATACTTCGTTGTTATCCACAAAAGATTTTTCCTGAAAGGTTTTTACCAGATATTTTCTCTTCGGCAGCTCTTTTCCACTGGTTTCGGCTATTTTTTTAAGGTAGAAACTTCCATAAATAGTTTGTATTACATCTTCGGGCTTTGGCCTTTTTGCAGAACGAATGCAAGCAAACGCGGCATTTAATATATCCCTGGTTGTGGGGTGAAAGTTGGTATTCGGAATCTGTTCCCTTATCCAGCAATGCGCGCTGACTAAGTATTTAATATCATCCTCAGACGGCATTTTTTCTCCAGCATTTAAAAAGCGTTGCATATGGCCGCGCGCAATGCTTTTCAATTCCGCTTGCGGATAATCAGTAAGCCGGTTAAATATGGTGCGGTTAAGCAGCGCGCTGGAAAACTTTTCCCGGCTGCCAAATTCTTCATTATTAATGGTGGCAAACAGCCCAAAACCCGGGTGAGCATTACCAGTGAGAACATCATTCAGTTGCCCTTCTATAAATGCCGAGGGCAGCAGGTTCATCTCGCTGATAATTACCTTGGAACCGTCGGTTTTGGCGCGCTCGATAGTGGCCACAATATCGTCGATTCTAAATGACGCGTTTAAGTGATAATATTTACTCGTGCCCGGGGTATGGTCAGGAGCGGCTTTGGCGTCAACCATACCATTAGCCTTCAATATCTGTACCAGCACGGCATCTTTGCCGCGGCCTGAGGCGCCCATGTTTATCATGCCGGTTTTGCCCTGCAGAATAGATTTCCCGTCTATGCGCGTCTGACTGATTTTCAGAAATTCTTCAACCTGGTCCACCATTTGCGCGACCGCAGGCACAAGTGTTATACCTGCCTGACGGAAAACTTCGCCATACCGCGTCTGTATCCCAACAATACGTTTTTTTTGAATATCAGTAACCCACACCCCGGTTTTTTTATAAAACTGATGTTTGAGCGCTTCCTGTTCATTCGGTGAAAAAGCTCCGCTATAAATATTCCAGGCAACCATTACCACATCATCCATATTCCATTTTAAGGGCAGTAAGTGGTTAACACGGGTGGCGAATTCCTGCAAATCGCGCAGCGAACGAACAATAGCCGGATTAGCGCGCGCACACAACTGGTGCAACTGCAGCATCATTTCAACCAGATCCTGCTTATTGCCGTACACATATTCCGATAGTTTATCCCGCAAAAAGCTTTCTTCAAATTCCGGAAAGTTTTTAATTATGAAATGTTTTTCAATCAGGTCAATGTGGTTACGGCCGACCACTGATTCCTGGTTGCCGGTAAAGATTATCCGGTCGCCCGGAACGAAATAGCGGCGCCCTCCGTTTACCCAAACATAACGGTCTTCGGATTTTTCGTTGAAAAAAGCTTCCAGAAAATTCCAGAATTCAGGCTTGGCCAGGTTGGCTTCATCAACCACGAACAAACGGGGATCCCGGTTGGAATTTTCCGGTACCCAGCGGGCAATTGGACCTTCTTCGAGCTCCAGCTTCCCATCCTGATAGGCTTCCCGTGCTATTACCTTATCTTCGCCGGTTTCAATGCCAACGGTTATGGGGCCGATAACGTTTTTTAAGGATAAACCCAAATGTTTGGCTATGCGTTCGGCAATATAACTTTTTCCCACACCAGGCGAACCCCGGAAGAAAACAGCGCGAAAATCGCGCAAAATACGCACAATACTCTCTTCGAGCTGGATACTGTTTTCCATCCCTGTCCGCACGCTGCTGTCTATCATTGGCCCTGACGCTATTTCTTCAGCCATTCCAAATCTGGCAGCATACATTTCCTTTTTTTCACCTGATGAATTAAAGATTAAAGCCTTTTGGATGGTTTTTTCAACATCGTTGAAATTTGGTTGGCCATAGTTTGTGCCTATTCCGGATTTTATCAAAAGATCAAGGCTGAGCGTATCAGCTAGCTGCCAGACAGCGGCTTGCCACTGTTTAGGGGGAGACATGCGGTTGAGTATCGCATTTAGTTTCAGACCGTGTATGGAATCAGGCGTACGGTCATCTTCTTCCATGTCAAAAATCAGGCGGGTCATGACGCGGATATAGGCAACAACCTCCGGAGCAGAGCTATAAGACGGCAGTATCACCTCTTCAATAGCTTTAAGCCAGTTTTGATTGCGCTTATAATGATGCGCCAGCATTTTAAGACGGTCAAAGGATAAATTCGGTTTTTCCGGATAAAGGCCTGGTATTGGCGGAGCGTGAATAGTATTCATTAGCCCACGCAACTTTTGGAGTTTTTGGAAATCACCGGGTTCAATGTCAAGCATCTCTTGTGCCGCCTCGTCAGTATAAGACATGGATACGCGGGTGCGCACATCGTACGGGTTTGCCCGGGCGGAATTCGCAGTTATAATAAGCTGACCAGTGGTAATATTAAACCGCTCACCGTTAACCATCAGATAGGGATTGGGTCCTAAAGCCGTGGCCAGGCCTGCCATAAGCGAAGTGTTTGAATCGACGCCTTCAATAAGAACTGTCTCGTTGCGCTGCAAGGCCTTGACAACCTCGCTTATTCTTACCTCATATTTTCCAGGGCTGGGCGAGTGCAGCGTTGATGTTAATTGAGCAATACTGGTCTGCGGCGAGTTTGGCTTATACAATATTTTGCCTTCAACCCGGCCGGCGACCATTGCTTTTAGAAAACCGGTATCATCACCTTCCAGATATATTACCGGCGCTTTAGCCGCTTGCTCCCAGGTGGAATACGTATCATGGGAAAATATTTTGCCTGCTTCTTTGGTTTTAAATTTCGCATACACAGCCGGGACATCGTCCGGATTCGATACTTCCAATTCAATATTCGCGGCCGAGTGCATGATCTCATGCCAAACCCAGTCAGCAGGCCTGCCCTGAATGCGCAGACGCAAGTTTTGTTTTTCTAAAAGTCCGGGCAGACGTTCCAGCTTGTCTCCTGTCACTTTAATGCGGGAAAAAAGAATATCCTTATTCTCTTCATTGATTACCCAGGTTTCTGCGTCTTTAAGTTTTCCTTCGCCTAACGCGACAATAGATTTATTATCAACTCCTTCCTGATAATTTTTAGCTTTGCGGTAAATTTTGAAATCCTCCGGAATGGCTATGGTTTTGCCGTTAAATTCAATTGTACGGCGCAGCAATAACTGCCTGATAAAGTAAACCGCAGCCTCGTTTTTCCAGGTGTCACCTTCCAAGACCAGGGGCAGGCCTTTTTCAATCCTGCCTTCTTGTTCATTATATCGGCCGGTCTTCACAATACTACGCACGAGTTTCTCCTTAAACAGCGGCGAACCAAAAGTATCCACTGCAACTGCCTCAATTCCACTTGGCGCTTCTTTTATATTATCTATTATATCTTTGTGCTTTATTTTCACTCTGTCTGTCACTTTAAACCGGGAACGAAAAGTCGAATCCGATTTCATGTATTGTTTTTCCGATATCGCTCCAATAATCCTCAAGTTCTCGCCATTACCAGGAACTTTATATTTTTCAAAGTATGGTTCATCGTTGAAGAGTGAATTAAATTGTTCGATTAAATGCGAGGCTGAGCCGGTGAAATCCAGTAAAAGGGTTGCCGTTTTCTCACTTTGCAGCAGTTCCGGCAACGCGCCCGGTGAAACATGCGGTTTGCCATCAGTATCCAAATGTACGCTGGTCATCAGCGCGTCCAGTTCTTCCTGGTTATGGATTGTCAAGCGTATATATTTTTGGCCGCTTTGCCTGGCATTAAAAGCCAGCGCATCATCCAGCGCGTCCACATCCTCGGTAACAAACAGCCATTTTGAGTATGGGTGCTTGGTTGCGGCCCGGATATTTGCTTGCGAAAGAATTTCCGTATCCTTACCTGCCACCTTTTCCCTAAGTATTCCTCCAACTAAATTCATAGGCACACCGAAAAACTGATAATAGTAATGCCCTGCTGTATTAACCAAGGTTCCTACTATTAAAGCCGATCTCAAGCTAAGGCTGATAGCAGAACCCAAACTACCAACCTCTCCTAAGTAACCTGGAAAAGCCGCCCCAAAATATAGCGCTGAAATTGCCATGGCGAACACACCAATGAATGTGGTTATATCCGCCATAACAGTCCAGTGATTTATATTCCGCATTTGCACGATAGCTGCTTTGGAATAAACTTCATCGCCCTTATGTGCATTTACAAATATTTGGTTGAGTTTTCGTGTAGCTTCCGTGTATCCAAGCAGGTTGAAAACGAAAACCAGAATTGAAATGGGTCGCATAACAAGGATTTCATAAAGCGGCGCCATATAATCCGTCATATTGAAAAACATTTTACTCCAGGCCTTTGGACTTTTACGGACCGCCTGCCGCACTTGTTCGACCTTTTTTACGGACCTGAAAACCGTAATAATCCAGCGCGAATATTTTTGCAAGCTAACGGAATTAAGCTGATTCAGCCATATCTCCGGCACCAGACCTTTGCGCATAACCAGCGAAACGTTATCGGATTCCTTCCCGTTGATTGATAAATTATAAGCATAAACTCCGTTTGGCAGGCCTTCACCTTCTATTTCAAGCAATTGAATGCCGGAAAATTGTTCCATATAGGCTGCTAAAGATTTCTGCTGATCAGCTTTTAGGATTATCTTTATCTCGCCATGTTTCATAAGTTCGCGAAATGTTTTTACAGATAATACAACTTGTTGAGTCAATGATGGACCCTTCTCCCACCCATTCATTATCGCCATTATCGTCTGATTTTGGGCCAGCAGCTTTTCTAAAGGTGTCTTGCGATCCTGCAGCAATTCAAAATAAGGATTTACCACATCCTGTTGGGTCACGCGCGGTTTGATGGAAACATAGGTGATATCCCGGCGCTTGAGCTCGGCCAAAACCTTGTCTGTATGGAATCCGCCGTTTATCATGACTGCCAGCTTCTCGTCCAAACGGTTCATTTTCCGGACCAGGTTGTCCACAAAATGGATGCTCCGCTCATCTGCCAGGCGATAGAACTCTTCAACTTTGTTTAGATATTCATCCAGGATATACATCTCCGGGTCCAGGATTATTTCCTCTATCGGGCGGGCATGGGAGCCCGCCCCTACCTGATTGATGAAATTGGCAAATTCTTTCATGCGGTATTTTTCCCGCTGTGCGCGGAATTCCTGCAGTTCTTCCTGGGAAACAGAGATATTGAGAAGTCTTTCGATGATATCCAGACGATGATAAAAAGCATCCAACTCCTGTTGCGTTTTATCCGTATAGAGCTGTTGCCGGATAGCAGCATCCAGTTGGTCCAGTTCCTGGAAAAGTTGATCCGAATCAACTCCCACAGAGAAAAAATTCTGCTTTAGGCTGAAAAAGCGGGCTAAATTGGGATACACGCTCAAATCCACTTGCAGCCTGCAAGCCGTGCGGTGCAGATAAGCGCTGTAGCTTAAGATGTCCATATCGCCCTCGCGGTAAGCCGCGCGCTTGCCATCAAATTTCAGGAGCCGGGAATTATAAATATCGGTTTTCAACTCATCCAAAATGTCACGCAAATCATAACAATAACCCTGGCTCTCGGCATTTAAAAAGCTGCGCACTGCTTTTTGGCCGGCTGCATACAATTCCGGAGTTTCAATGCCCTCCAGTTGAACGGCTCCGCCACTTATGGCAGCATAATGTTCCGCGCCTGTGATTTTGCCCTGTTTGACAAAATAATCACTTACTTCTTCCCGGACTTTCCTCACCGGAAAGGCGCTGATCGGCGAGGTATCAACCGTGTTAAAAGCTCCTTCCTCACCCACCAGCTTCAAGCCATGTTTTTTTACCAGGTGCTGGATAATATTGGTAATATTCTTTTGCACCTCATAATTGCAGTGCAAATCCTGGATGCAGACCACGGTTTTTCCCTTGCCCTGAAAACCCCGGTTAATGGCGCCTATTTTCTCCGGAATGGTCAGCGCTTTTCCCAGGTGAGCAATCCGCAGGAAATGAGGCTGAGATATAGCGTAACTGCCCGCATCAAAGGCCCAGGTCACATAAGGCAGAACAAAGCTTACTGCAATTAAAATAATACCTGCTTTTATCCAGGTACGAAACTTGGGATGATGAAAAGCAGATACTAAGGTTATCTTAGACATTCTATTTTTTCCTTCAGTTAGTTGTATTTTAGTTAAAACTAAAAAAACTAGTGTCATATCTCATAAGTACTTGGAGCCAGATATACCTCATGTTATTTTCAACAACAAACTCATGAATTTTGGCTGGAAATGCCTTTATTGTTACTACTTTAAATATATCATATAAAATGTAAAAAGCAATTTTAGTGGGAAAAATTAATGTTTTTCAAGAGTGGTGTTTCGTTTCGAAACAAGCTGATCAAAAGAATGGTTTAAGTCGCCTAATTGATAAAAATGGAAAAATTGTGCTTCCCAGCATCCAAACAGCCTCTTTGTAGCAGTAATTTTCAGTTGACACGAGCAGAAATGTAGCCAAAATGTAGTTATAAAGACCGAGTGGGATAATATGAAGATTACAAAATCTGAAAAATACGAAATGAAAAAAGAATATGATTTTTCCCAGGGAATCAGAAGAAGATTTTACCAGCCTCATAAAGTTCAAAAAACGATACGCCTTGATTCTGATACTTTGATTTATTATCAAAAACTCGCGAAAATAAAAAAGATAGGCTACCAGACATTAATCAATGAAGCGCTTAGAAATGTAATGAATCACCAGGTTTAACTAGTTTCTGTTGCGGAAAGGGTATTTTTTAAAAAAGCCTTTTTGGCCGTCACCCCGGCATGTCTTTAGCCGGGGTCCAGGTGCTTTTGATTTTGCTTATAAAATCAATAGATTCCGGCTAGAATCATGCCGGAA
>JAGLMY010000204.1 GCA_023139775.1 bacterium | reverse complement strand
GCATTTAGTCGATTTTTTAAATTCCTGAACAATTGAACAATAGAAAATAGACCGCAATTGGTAACAGGTCAGTCATGCGTTTTTTTGTTTGTCATCCGTGAATGCAGTCCCCACCCTGTCATCCCCGAATGCTTGTATCGGGGATATGGTTTAAAAAAACTAGATTCCCGATTAAAAACTCGGGCTGCGTTAGCATCCCTTTTCGATATTTTTCCGGTCGGATGACAACCTTTGTTTAACCACAGTTCACCGACATGCAACAAAAAAAATAATTTGATTCAATAAAAGTACGCTTGCCGGCAAATCTCCTGCTATAATGCGCAGATATTAATACTCTAAAAGCAAGTTGTAATTCTTAAGGCAGATGTTGATATAGAGACATGATTTTGCAAAGAGGCGCCAATCCATTGCGATTCCACAGATTAATAAAAACAACAGTTTCACTTGTTATCATCAGCTTTATTCTGCCCTGGTTGTCGTTTGCTTTTGATCAAAACAGTTATCTTATGCAACAGCCGGCCTATCTGCAGGTTAAGCATTCGGCTAAGTCTTTTACTATTCCCAAAAGACTGGGACGCATCCAAGACGGATTTCAAGGAACCGGCAAAACCGTTATTTGTATAGAAGACTTGCATTGCAATTATGAGGTGCAAAAGAATATTGCCGCAATAATCAGCCGGTTCATAAAAAGTCATAAGGTGAAGCTGGTGGCGGAAGAAGGAGCCTTTGGAAAAGTTGATACCTCGGAATATCGCGCGTTTCCAATTAACACAATCAAAGAAGCAGTATGTGATTATTTTGTGCGCGAGGGGAAATTAACCGGCGCTGAGTACAATGCCATTACCAGCAAGCAGCCGATACACTTGGTTGGCCTGGAAACTCCGGAATTATATTACGGAAGCCGCAAAGCAGTTGAAACCTTTTTAAATAGTGAAAGCCAGGGATATATTTATGATTTACGTGGGATACTGGAAGAAATAAAAACCCATATTTATAATCCGGCCTTAAAAAAGCATAATACTAAATATTGTTCTTATCGCGAAGGTAAGTTTGACACTTTTCATTATGGAGCCTATCTCCACAAAAAAGCCCAAACACACGGAATAAATCTCAGTCAATATCCAAATCTCAGGCACTACTTAAATAGCAAGCGTAGTTATTTCACGCCGGATATAGAACCGGAAAAATTGTTTGGCGAATTAGACGGCCTGGATAAAGCCATTAGAAGAAGATTGTATACATCCGAAAGGCAGCGAGAGTTGGATGCTTATTATCAGCGCTTGGATATAGTTGAGAAGCTCCTGAGTATTTCAGTAACTCCTGAAGAATTGCACTTTTTCCGTACTCAACGGGAAAAATATTCTGTGCGGGTATTCCAGGAATTTATTCAAAAGACAGGGGTGTATGGCAATGCGTCCGTACCGGAAGATTGGCTTATGGATATTTATGCCTTGGATGCGTATTTAAAACAAGTGGCAAAGTTCTATGCTCTGGCTGACCAGCGCAGCACACATTTTGTGGAAAACCTGCTGAAACAGATGGAAGAACAGGAGCAAAATATAAGTGTGATGATCCACGGTGGATTTCATAAAGCTGAAGTATTGGCGGAACTTAAAAGCAGAAATATAACTTATCTTTCCATCAAGCCCGGCCTGACTAAACATGATGTGCTTAATCCATATTTTGACTTGCTGCAAAATAAACAAACACCGTTGGAAAAGTTATTGAAAAAAAATCAAAATATCATGGCGCTACGATCAAAAATTCAAGACAGTGAAATAGTCACACCAACCATGAAAATATTTAAAGACAAATTTATGGCATTTACAGATATGGTAAAACAGGCCGAAGAAGGAGCGGGGCTTATAGCAGTCAAATTCAAACAGGCCAAAATCAAAGGAATAACCGCAATCGTATCATCCGGAAAACTTAAAAATGCATTGGAGTCCCCTGAAATTGCCGGCCGGAGATATAATCTTTTCACATCCATCAATAAAGCTAAAAAAGCCTTAAGTCAACAAACCTCAGTCCTATCAAAATTAAAGAGAATGCCGGCAAAATTTCAATCCGGCCTGCAAACTCCCAATGGAATTTTAAATTTTACCAGTGCAATTGCAATACTTGCGGCTTTATTCACAGGCAATCTGTTGACCTTAGGTGCCGTGCTGTTAATACTCACAGCTCACTATATGTACCGGGATACAAAGCTCCGGGAGAGAGCGGCATGGGCGATACCGGGTGTTGAATATATAACGAAGCTATTTTCACGGGAAAAACCCGTGTTCATGATGGCCGGCAAAAAAGATACTACCGGCAAGACTTCAATAGGTACACTCAAGTCTGCGTCGAATTATTGGAAAAAAGGAACTCTCAGGGACATCCACGTAAGAAATATTTTACATTTGTCCGGAGAGATAGATGATTTCGAAGCATTTGAAGAGGAGTTTAAAGAGGTCATAGACGCCTACGGCTACAAACCATTTACAACCTTGTTTGTTGAACCTGTCTCAAGAGAGAGGCGCCATAAATTATTTAATAGTGCTTTGCCGGCAATTAAGAAAATGATAGATGGAATAGATGGCCTGGAGTTTAAAGAGGTATGGCCGGATTTGGTGGTGCTGGGATTAGCAGCTGGAAAAAATTGCTGGGAATTATTTGAAATAATATCAAAGCAACAAGAATTGATAACAAATAAAAAGGAATTTATAGAAATAGCAAATAGAGTGATTGGATTTATAGAAATGCGCAATGTTGAAAGTGCCAGATTATTTGTTAAAAATAAAAGATATCCCAAAATTAAGGATTCCTTTATTATTTTGTTTATATCAGAAATGATACATATGAAGGTTATGTCGTTTTTTAAGAATAATAAATATATTTTATTAGTTAAAAGTATTGAAGAAATACGCGACACATTTTCTCGGGCTGGGATTATAAAAATATTTGAACTAATACCTAATGTAAAAAAGATAGTTATAGCATCTGATGGAGGCCAAGCTTTCAACCCGGCACTGATATTTATGCGGGGAATACTTGCCAATAGCGCGAAATTAGAATTTAAAACCAACCCGGAGTTTCCCAAATCTGCTTCTAAATTAGAGCGGATAAATATAAACTCACTTGAGCGTTATAATCTTAAAGAATTATCGGATAAATATAATTGCCGGAAGCTCCCGGATTTTACACGTGTTATGGGAAGAAAAGTGATTTTCACATGGGAAGACGGCACGCGATTGGTAATCAAACGCAAAAAGCATGAGGAAGATTTAAGGTTGCTGGTAAATGAGCTTGGGGTGTTTAGGCATTGGAAAAAAAGCGAGAATAAGGAAAAGGCAAAGAGAACACCAATTCCGGTATTTGATATTCCATTTAAGTTCGATTTTAAAAATTGTCCTGACAGTTCAGAAATAGCAAAAAAGCTTAAAGCGGCATCAGAAACAGCTTATAAAGCAACTGGAAAGAAATTCACCTGGGATCAAGACGGAATTTCAACAGCGTATATTGTTCCGCCAAAATCAAACTATGACAGCACGCCTACGTATGAATATATCAAAAAAGAAAAAGAGCTTGAAAAAGCATTGCTGAATAATGCCAAAGTATGCGGCAAAAATGCCGCCCAAGGTGAAGTACATATGGAACCGGCTGATTTTTGTCATAATTCGTCGGATCAAACAAGAGCTTTGGCGCTTCTTTCTATGGCGGCCCATAATGGCGAGGAACTTGGCCGTCTCAGTAATTGGTTGGGCGCTGTATTTGCGGTAAATATTGATAAAGATGGCTATGAACGTGATGGCAAGAAATATATGCGTATTGAAGATGTACTGGCTGATTTTAAAAGGAATCCAGGAAGTTTTGCTATGGATTTGGGGTATATTAAGGATATTTATTCGGAAGAGGCATGCTTGAAAATATTGCTGAATGAAATTTTATTCAGAAACATGCTGACCCTTATGCTGCTGTATGGCAAATGGCATCATGACACCAAGTGGGAACATATGGACTGGAAAAATGCTGAACATATGGCAACCAGCGCGGCATTTATGAGAAAATTATTTCAAAGCCTGGGTACCGGTATTTTAGGAGAAGGCCAAATGCCTGAATTTTTCAAGGGGGCCTTGGATTCAGTTCAATGGGAAAGGCTTGCCGGACAAATGGCATTTTGGATGAATCCTGCTGCCTATGATGAATACTGTAATCCAAAGTTATCCAAAGAAAAACGCGAAAAATATTTTAAAGAAGATAAAGATTTAAAGAAAATATTTGGAGAAAATATTGAAGTGGAGTTTGGGACATATCGTACCGGAACATATAAAAACGGATTTCGCGGCGAGGAGAAAGAAGGCAAAGCCGGTGAATATGAAGCCATAGGGGTGTTTAACGGAGTATTTCTGATAGTTGAATTTGTAACAGCCTTTGCCAAAACAATTGCGCCAATAATAGCGTACAAAGCAGAAAAGCAGAAGATGGAAGCGGCCAAAGCTAAATCCCCTGTCTCCATCGCCTATTTTTGGCAGCTATACAAAAATCCAAGTGATATGGCAGCGGCAGTTGAAGCAGGGAAAACAGGGTTAAAATGGGAAATACCGGCATTAGTAATAGCGGGGGCAATATCAGGGCTCCTGGGATGGCAAATATGGTATGGCCTTGCTCTGGCAGCTTTTGCACTGACACATCAGGTGTTGCAATGGCGGGCCGATTTGGCTGGGGGTGCAATACCTGATTATAAAGGATATTTTAAAAACTCAATTAAACAATTCATAGCTTTTTCACCTTATATTGCTTTTACCGCATCCTTTGTCTTAAACACACCAATGCTTATCATTGTCAGCCTTGGCTTGGCAGCTGCCGGCCGGCATATTGGTTATGATGCGAGAGCGTTCATGCATACCCTGGTTATTAATAAGATAGAGGAGAAAGTATTTGAAAGCGCGAAAGACGCATCGGTTTTGGCAACCATAGACCTGATAAGTTCAGATCAGCGTTCGTATAACAAATCTTTATCAAAAGATTACCTGCCTTTTGGTTTGGATGCACTTAGGCAAGGCTTGCGTTTTATACTCATTATGACTTTGTCTATAATTGTGAAAAGTATTCCAAGCTTTACCGGCAGCAAAGCAAGATCAGAGATAACTAATAAAACGATTGAAATTAAGTTTGCTGAAAATTTAATTAAAAGCTTATCTTTTAACCCGGTATTTTCCAATGACTTGCTCACGGGGCGCACACTTACGATTAAAACCCTGAACAGAACACAAACTATTTTAGGTTACTGGCAAGGTTTGATGACGGGTTCGTGGCTGCAGCCAAATCCAAACGGCGGGTATATCTTTTATTTGCCGGGTTTCTTGAGCGAACGCTTGCTTAGGGAAGCGCAAGAGCAGAGGAGATCACGGCTTTCGCGCTGGTTGCTTAAAGCAATGATTGCTTATAATGGCCGGGCTTACCTGACTAAAACCAATCTTGGAAAGGTACTTCAAGCCCAAGAGATGCTGGCTGAATCAACTATTGCCGGCACTCCGGCCTTGGCGGCAGTCAGGGACGGCTTGATTCATAAAAATAAATCACCAAAAGTCATGCAAGCTATAGCCAAAATACTTTTACAAGAACTTATCAGTGCCGAGGATCCGGAAAGCTTGATGAAGGAAATATTGCAGCCGATGTTTAAAGTCATTTATCCAAACCGGAAAATTATGGCCATAGGAACGCTTAATCATAAGGGTCAAAGTATCACCATATCGTTGCCGGCCAGGTTAATAAAAAGACGACGTGTGTATTGGATAATTCGCAGCGTTGATCCTGAAGGAAAAATCAAATTGTATGATAAATACCGGAATCCCAATCCTTCATGGCGCAGATATATTGCCGGGTCATCATAAGGGCGATAATTCTCCTGCCAGGAAAAGAATCTTGCTTATCCTTCCTTCGGCGTGCTAGCTTAAGAAGGGTAAAACGGGCAGGATCAATCAAAGGAGTGATGATTATGCGATTAATAACAGGTAAGAGCGTTGTGGGTATTTTGTCGGGTGTCCTTTTAATTATTTTATTTACTATGCCGGCGCAAAGCAAAGAGCCAAAAGCGAGTGTGCAGCAGGCAAAAAAAGCTCTGGATGAAGCCGGCCAAGCCGTAGAAAAAGTCTTGGGTCAGGCTGCTCGGGAAACGGAAAAAGCGGCGGATATCGCAAAAAAAGAGACCAGGCAAGCTTTGGAACAAGCGTCACAACATACAAAGCAAGGACTGGAGCAGGCTGCGATTTCTACGGAAAAGGCCACTGCTCACGCCGGGAAAATCACGGATGGGTTTCTCAAGCGGGCCGGTAAAGCTGTGGCTGAGTTGCTGCGAAAACTCAGCAGTGGTTTTGGGAAAGTTAATAAATAAGTATGCTGCACAAATTAATTCCACTATGTCTGACATTGCCGGAAGCAGGTCACGCCATACCTGGAGAAATAAAGGCAATGGGATATATTTCCGAGCTTAGGGAAACAGACCAAGTGCAACACGTGCTTGGCGATATTTTTGCTTTGTCACATCGCATGGATTCCATACTTGTTCCGCATATCCATCCCGTGCTAATGCATTTGGATGTACCGGCAGAGGATGCGTTGCCCGAATATTTGCCGGACGGACATCCGATCTATCCCGGTGATCGACGCTTGTTTCATAGCTTGCGCCGGCAAATGCTGGCAAAATACTATCAGACCTATTATGCCGCTATTACCAAAGTGATGGAATCCGGCGGAATAAAAGCAGGCGTTGATTGCCATGTTTTTTCTGCAACGTCTATTACTCAGGAAGCTGCCAAACCGTCGCGTTCCATCATCTGTCTTTCCAACAATGGCGATGCTTTGGGTGGCAGCGGTTTTAGTCAAGGTCCGTTGACCTGTCCACAGGACATGCTCTGTGATTTGCGGGATATTGTGACTGCCAAATTTTCCGATTTTGTTGAGCGAGGGCAGGTTTTGCTGAATACCCCGATATCCGGAGGGCATTTAATACGCGTACAGGCCCAGCAAAAAATACCCTGGATACGTATTGATATTGCCAAAGAATTGTTTTTAAACGCAGAAGGCGGGATCAGTGCCAAACGAGTGGAAAGGCTTAAAGACCATTTTGAAAATATTTTGGTCTTGTTCTGCAAAGTTTACGAATGGATGTGATCTGAACATGCCCGAAGCAACACCTGGCAAAAATAAAAAGAAGATTGAACGTCTGCTGGGCGCGCACATCTCCACAGCCGGGGGTATACGTAAAACACTGAAGCGTGCTCAGGAATTGGAATGCAATTGTATGCAGATATTTGCCGGCAATCCGCGCGGCTGGCAGAGTAGTCCGGTTACAGAGAGCGAAGCTCACGCCTATCGAGAAGCGGCAGCTGCGCTTGGTGTTAAGGCCTTGGTTATTCATGCGATTTATTTGGTCAATTTGGCTTCCCCTAAAATAGAAGTGTATGCGAAATCATTAGCATCATTGCAGCGGGATTTGCTCTCAGCAAGACGTTTGGGCGCCCAAAGCTTGGTAGTGCATCCGGGCTCAGACTTGGGTGACGGCCAAGGGGAAGCGCGCCTGCGCAAGGGATTGCGAACCTTGCTGCCGAACATACCTCAAGGCTGTCGCCTCTTACTGGAGGGCATGGCTGGGACTAAAAATAGTGTGGGCGATTTAGAAACCATCGGGCGTTTAAGCCGGTCCTTAGGTGACAAAGTCGGCGTGTGTCTGGATTCCGCGCACCTGTTTGCCGCTGGGTATGATTTAACCCGGGAAAAGGGTTTTGAAAAGTTGGAGCAAGACATAAAAAAATATATAGGATATCAAAAGATCGGATGCATACATCTGAATGATTCCAAGCAACTATGCGGATCACACCGCGACCGGCATGAGAACTTAGGTGAGGGATTTGTGGGCCGCGCAGGTTTGGTACGGATGCTAAAGCATAAACCCTT
Source organism: bacterium (assembly GCA_023139775.1). GTDB lineage: Bacteria > Oederibacteriota > JAAXVQ01 > JAAXVQ01 > JAUVAV01 > JAGLMY01. Next base: position 13,125 of record JAGLMY010000204.1, on the reverse strand, counting down.
TGCTCAATTGCCATTTATTTTAGAAACCCCGGGGTTTAATGATCTGGGACCGGACCTGAAAAATATGCAACGCATGAAACGGTATGTAAAGGCATAGACGAAGAAATACACAACAAGGAGGAACGACTATGAAAATATGGATCAATCTATTGGTGGTTGGGTTCCTGGCTGGTAGCGTGCTTTCTGCATTGGCCCGGGAAAATGAACGCCCGGCAGCGCCTGGGCCGGATTACAGGTGGGAAGAGAGTTATGTAGCCGGCGAAACAGTAGTCGCACCCGGCTTCTGGCGCCCTAAAACCAAAGGCGGATTTGTTTGGATTCCGGGTAATATGAATCAGGAACAACAATATATTTCCGGTCACTGGAAACCGGTTAAAGTGGTGAAGCGAAACAAGGTTTGGATACCAGGTTTCCGGTCAGGCGGAAGATGGCATCCGGGTCGCTGGCGTGAACGTAAGCGTAAAGGATTGGTCTGGTCGCCGGGTCACTGGAATCGTAGCGGGATATGGATACATGGTCACTGGCGTCCGGCCACAGCAGCGCCCAAAGGTAAAGTGTGGGTGCCAGGCCATTGGAATCGTAAAGGTGTGTGGGCGCCGGGCCATTGGCGTCTAAAAGCCAAAACCAACCAGACTTGGATTAAAGGCTATTATAATAAAAATGGTGTCTGGGTTATTGGGCGCTGGAAAGCAGTGCCTGCCGGCAAACTCTGGGTGCCAGGGCATTTCAGTCGTCATGGAGTATGGGTGGCTGGACATTGGAAGGTAAAGAAAATGAAGCAGCCACGTAAACCGCGTCGTCCTCGCCGGGGAGGCGGTCCCAGGCGGTGATGAATGATCAAGAAACCATGGAAAAATATTCGTCCGCCTTTACGCTGTCGGACATGGAAGTGTTTATCTTTCCCGAGCTCTTATACGCTCTGGTCTTGGCCAACATCATGTCGCCGCGTATTTGGAAATGGAAAGAAGACCCCTGGTTTCAAGGTGTTGAGACCTTAAGCTTTAACCGGCAGATGCAGCGTTTGAAGCAATATATTATGGATCATTATAGTTTTAATCTGGATTTGGAAACCTGGGGTTTGACCAGCAAGCCGCGGGAATTGCAGCGTTTTGAATCGTTTGTGGATCCGGCGATATTTTCCCGTTCCAACGCGCTCTTTGGCTATGCAGGAGATAAGCATTATTTTGATCTGGACATTCGCCGCCATTTTGGTTTGGATCAGTATACCTCTGATGTAATTCCATATTGGAAAACCGAGACCGTGGAAGCTATGGATGCTTTTTGCCACAAGCCCGGATATCGGCAAGGGGCCGGCGAATGTGTTTCGCTCTCTGCTTTATATGCTGCTGCGCTGTATATTGTGCTGCAGGTGCCTTTGGAGGATATTTTTCTTATGGCCACACCTTTGCATTCCCAAAATTTTGTGGCGCGGGAAGAGGGAGTCATTACCAACAACCGGCGTATTGTGACTAAAAAAATGTGGTTCAATGGGACCGAATTGTCAACCAAAGCGAGACGTGCTTTGGAAAAAGAACAGGTTACTATTGTCGGACATTGTACCGGATATACACATATTGAATACCCGGAAGCCACCATACGGAAGGAAGCTTACACTCGTTTTACCGAATCCTTACAGCAGTATCTGACCATGCCGGTCAATTTTGAGATGTTTGCGAATTTTCTGCGTGTGCATGAGCGTTTCCGGAAATACTTCCAGTTTGAATTTCAGAGCGAGGGGCATACCCATTATTTACAGGCTGAAGTGCTGTACCGGTATGAGCATGGCAGTCAATGCCGAGTGGGTGATGCCGGCCGCAAGAAACTCCTGGAAGAAGTGGACAATGAAGAATTTTCCTGTTGCCCTAATCCGAAACGATTTTTGCTTAATATGATTGAAGAACGACTCAATGGTAAACCCTTACACTGCCGGACGGAAGATGATTTCCGTGAACTACGTGACAGCTTGACAGAGCTGCCGGAACTGGACGCGCTGTGTGAAAAATTGAAAGCCTTTATCTGTACCCAGCCACGATTGCCTAATCCGGAAAAAATCTACGTTGCTACGCAACCTATTCAGATACATCCGCGCATGTCGCGGGAAACCATTATCGAACATTTGAATGGCTTGCGCGAAAAAAATCCCACGGTAGATCTGGCTTTTTATGCGCGCCGGCAGGTAGACGCGAAAGGGTGGGACTATTTTCTCAAAGCCTGTTTAGAAAGAAATCCGGTATCCATCAGAGTCTTCACTGAGCAAACTCCGGAGCAAGTGTATGAGGCGCTCTCGTTTTATCCGAACTTATCAATTTACGATGAAGACGGGTTGGCCACGCCGGATGAGGTGGTCAATTTTAAACGTGGGGATGGTATTGAAAAAGCGATCTGTTTGTTAAATGTACTCAAGGCCAAGCTGCCGCAGGAAGCCTTGTCCCTGGGTTCTGATCAGGATCAGGTTTGGATAAAAACCAAGGGCAGCACCTATGGTTTTCAATATACAAAAAAAATCAGTGTGCCCAACAAGACTTTTTAATCGGTTGACAATATCCAGGCGGAAAATCTACAATATTTATAATTTTATTTTAGAGAAATCAGGTGTTCTGGCATGGCTAAGACTGAGATGTTTGATTCTGAAGAAACTTCCATTATCCAAGCCCGGCAATTGCGCAAAACCATTCATTATATATATCAGCGTTCGCCGTTTTATCGCGACCTGTTTGACCGCGAGAGGATATTGCCGGCGGATATCAAAACGTTGGACGATTTGCGGCACCTGGCAACCACCTCCCGGGAGGATTTGCAACGCGAAGGAGACCGTTTCTTATGTGTGCGTTCGGAAGAAGTGGCGGATATTATGACTACCTCCGGCACAGCCGGGACGCCGTGTGTGATAAAAGTCACGGAAGCGGATATATCCCGCTTGGCGTACAATGAACAACTTTCCGCCAAAATCATTGGTATCACGGAAAAAGATGTAGTGGCCTTGGCAGTAAGTCTGGACCGTGGGACCATGGCCGGATTGGCCTATTATTTCGGATTGCGTCGCATTGGCGCTACTGTTATTCGTGTGGGGCATCTTGCGCCTGAGCAAATGTTTCGCTTTCTGAGTGAAGTAAAACCGACCTGCATTGTGGGTATTCCTTCCCAACTCAAAACCATTGCCTTGGCAGCTGAGCAGATGGGTGAGCAGGTCCGGAATTTTCATATGCAGCGGGTGGTGTGCATTGACGAGCCCATACGCCGGTGCAATTTTGTTTTAAATGAATTGGGGACGTATCTCAGCCGGATATGGAAAGCGCCCTTGTTCTCGATCTATAGCAGCACGGAATTGTCCACCTCCTTGAGCGAATGTGAGGCCGGTTGTGGCGGACATTTGCATCCTGAACTCTTACATATCGAGATTGTCGATGATCGCGGTAAGCAGGTGCCGGAAGGGCAGGTGGGAGAATTGTGTGTGACTCCATTTGGTGTGAGCGGGATGCCGGTGCTGCGTTATTGTACCGGAGATTTCACCTTTATTAAAACCACCCCCTGTACCTGCGGCCGCAAGACTTTGCGTTTGGGTCCGATTTTGAGCCAGCGCAGAACACACTTGACTATTCGCGGTCAGGCTGTTTTCCCATCGGACATTCATGGTATTGTGCACGGGGATCCGGAGGTTCGTGCGCATGTTATGGTACTGGAGAAAGAGGAAAATGGTAGTGATAAAATAACACTCCTCTTGGATGCCGGTCAGGCTGAGGTGGGAGAACGGCTTTCTAATCGAATTCATGAACATCTGGGATTGCAGATAGAGAGCAGACTTGTGTCCGATACCGAAATCAGATCCTTGCAAAAGATTGATGAGTATGCAAAACCACTTCTAATATTAGACCGCCGTTAAGGTTACACTTTCACAGTGCCTAACTATTTCGTTGCAAAATAAGCCTATACCGGCAAAATATTATAATTTTACTCTGGCCCTGGACCAGAGAGATGACGTACAATTGTCTGCTATGAAAAACACAAGAAAAATTTAGCATTGGTGGTTGTTGGGATGAAGGTTTTTAAATGTATTACCATGATTATGCTCGGTTTATTCATGGTTGCCGCAGGGTGTCTGATTTGGGGTGTGGATATGTTTTTTGCGCCGCATCCACCTCAGAGCTCACTTGCGGAGGTTGTGGTAAAAGCGAAAATACGCAAACCCAAACCCGGCCTCCGGAAAATAGAAGATTGTTATACCTTTCAGAGAGAAGGCTTAACCGCCTGTTTTTTAAGCGGAGCTCCGGAGGTTCAGGGTGCGGTCCTGGGACGTTTTTTTTCGGAAACCGGCCAGATTCTGGAGCAAGCTGCGCATGAGCGGCTAAACCGGATACTACCCAATAGCTTGCTGCGCTGGCTTGCCATTCGATATCTCACTATCCGCCAGAGCGAGAGCATAGGCGATCTGTCCCCCGGTATTCAAAAAGAAATTTTCGGATACATACAAACCACTGAGAATTTATATCCCTGGTACGGTTCTTTTTACAACCGGGTCCTGCAATCACAAACCTTCTATGATTTGCTCCATTCGTTGGAGGAAGAGGCCACAACTTCAAGCCTCGCGATTGGTCTGCTGGCAGAGAGAGTAGACCAAGAGACTCCGCTGCTGGCCTATAATCTGGATATTTCGCACGGAATCATTTGGGATCAAAATAAGCTGGTACTCCTGGTAAAGCCTGCTCAAGGGTTGTCTTTTCTGGCTGTCTCATGGCCGGGATCCTTTGGAGTGCTGAGTGGTATGAATGAAGCAGGGCTGGGTATTGCTTTGCTTACCGCACACACCCAACATCCGTTGGCGTCCGGTGTGCCGGTGATGTTGCTGGCCAGGGAAGTACTCGAACAAGCCAAGACGCTGAAAGAGGCCGTGGAAATCCTGCAAGCAGCGAAAAGCATGGTGGCAGAGAGCTTTCTGATCGGATCCGGACCGGAGAACAATTTTGTGGTTGTTGAAAAGACACCTGACAAAACCATTGTCCGTAAGATGCAAAAGCAATACATTGTGGTTGGCAATCATTTTGTCTCTCCGGAATTACGGAATGATCCTATCAATCTGGAAGTGCGAAACAGCGGTCCCTCACTGACACGTTTAAGCCGGGCTAAGGAATTGCTTCGCCGGCATTCCTCGCCCCTGTCGATAACCTGGGTGGCCGGTGTGCTGCGCGATCGGCGCGGTGAATTTGGGGTGCGCTTAGGTCTGGGACATCCGGCGGCGATCAACACCTTAAATAGTGTGCATTCCGTGATATTTGATTTGGAAAATCAGAAGGCCTGGATTTCGCGCTCGCCGCATCAACTGGGCCGTTTTGTTCCTTTTTCACTCTCCGATTTTACAGTGTATGACAAAAAAGAGGTCATAGCTGAAGAGCCGTTGTTGCTTTCCGGCAAATACAATGAGTATTTGGTGTATCAGCATGGCCGGCAGGAAGCCCAACGCCTATTTCAGGAAGGGAAACACCAGGAGAGTCTCTCCTGGCTGCAAGAGGTCAACCATCTGAATCCATTGGATTATCGTTCCTTCTTCTTGGCCGGCAAAGCATTGCACGCTTTAAGCCGCAGAGATGAGGCCGCCTACAATTATCGCCAAGCCCTACGATTATATCCTGCCTATAGGCATGAGAAACGGGAAATTGAAGTGCGCCTGAAAGAACTGGATCTGCTTGAGTACAAACAGAAGTAAGGTCTGTGTTTTTATGTATCATGTCAGTGAAGCGAGAAAGACATATGGTCTGCTGATTTATTTTTTCCCAGGGACGCGACTTGCCTCCGGATGTGCAAATTCAAAATTGCCGAACGGATAACTTATTTAGAATTTCGTATCCTGCTTGGGTTAGAGCGCGCTTTCCCCTTGGAAAAAAATAAATCAGCAGACCATATGTTTCCGGGTTATTTGCCAAAACACAGCACTTCACTGACATGTTATGTTTTTATGTAAAATTCGGTTGCCTCTAAAGAAAAACCCGTTATAATTTCTATTCGAAGATAGATACTATGTGTGTTGAAATAACCGTTGGCCGCAGAATACACTGCTCGTCCGGCTGATGGTTTTTCTTATACCCTGAACAAAACCAGGAGTTAGCACTGATGAAAATTGCAGTTGCGCTTTCCGGCGGCATGGATTCCGCCATTGTTGCACATCGCTATTTACAGGACGGACATGAGGTTATGGGATTAACCATGCGTTTGTGCCCGGATTTAATTGATTTGCCATTGACTCCCAAAACCTGCGCCCAAGCACAGGTTGGGTTGGAAGAACCCGGATGTTCGCAAGGTGTTGCTCCGTGTGCTTGTTTGGACGCAACCCGGATTGCGCGACGACTTGGCATACAACATGAGATTCTGGATTTTCGCGATGATTTTGAACGCCTGGTTATTGACCCCTTTATTCGCGATTTCAGCCAGGGCCTTACGCCCAATCCCTGCGCGATCTGCAATTTGAATGTCAAATTCGGATTGCTGTTGGAACACGCGTTCCGCTTGGGCGCGGAGGCTCTGGCCACCGGTCATTATGCTTGTTTGCAAAAAGAGGGTGACGAGATTCATCTTTGCCGGGGCAAAGACCGGAACAAGGATCAGACCTATTTTCTTTCCCTGGTTCCACAAACGCGTTTTGACAAAGTGCTGTTTCCGCTCTGTGATACCACCAAACAGGAGATTGCTGTTGAAGCGCAAAAAGCAGGATTGATTTTAGAGCGCTCAGAGACCAGTAATGAGATTTGCTTTTTACGTGAATTAAGTTATCCGGATTTTTTACGCCAACGTGTGCCCGAAGCTTTTGTGCCGGGAGAAATTGTGGATACAAACGGTTGTGTTGTGGGCGAACACCAAGGCTTGTTGCATTATACCATTGGACAGCGCCGCGGCATTGGTGTGGCAGCCGCGCACCCGTTGTATGTGATTCGCTTACGAAAAACCGAGAACCAAGTGGTCGTTGGTTCGGATGAGGCGTTGCTGTCTCGTGATGTTCATGTCAGGGAACTGAATTGGCCGGAAACACTTCCGCGAAAAGCCGGAGAGGTACAGGCCATGATTCGTTATCGCCAAACTCCCAGGCCGGCACGTTTGCGTTTTAGCAACGAGCAGGAAGCGAGTCTGCATTTTGAGCAACCAATACGCGCGGTCACGCCCGGACAGATTGTCGCGATCTACGACCAAGAACGCTTGCTGGGCGGCGGACGCATTGCCGCCAACCAGGAGTAAGTTATGGCACAACTAAAACAGGAAACCTACAATAAAACCGTAGTTTTGGTAGGGGCCGGCATGACGAATCTCCAGGTCATTACCCAAGCCAAGAAGTTTCACGCGCTTCAAACTCAACTGGTTTTACTGGATGTGAATTCGTTCTGGTTTTTTTCCGGCATGGCCGCAGAAGTGTTGAGCGGCTATTATGGTTTAAAGGATTTTCATCTTGATCTGCGGCTGTTGGCCAAGCAATACGGAATTGAGTTTGTTCAAGATGAAGTGACCGCCTTGCTGCCGCAACAAAAAAAAGTTATGACTGCCTCTGGACGGATGTTGGAATTTGATCTGGTCTCTTTTGCCTGCGGGACTATCTCGGCAATGCCGGAAGGGGATGTGCCGGCTGAAGGAAGCTTTCCGGTCAAGCCATTGAAAAATGTACTGCAGATTCGCAATGAAATTGAGACCTGCATGGAACTTTTTCCGAAAAAAATCTTGGAGCTGCTGGTCCTGGGCGCTGGTCCGGCAGGCGTGGAGTATGCAATAAATATCGCCGATTTGCTGGAAGAACGCCGGCCGGCGCCAGGCTGGAAGATCACATTGCTGGAAGCACAAAGCAAGGTATTGCCCGGATTTCCAAAAAAGGCGGTAATTATTGCTGAGAAAATGTTAAAGGCCAGTGCTGTCACCATCAGAACCAAGAGTGAAATACAGCACGTGCAGTCCAACCGTATTGTGTTGGACTATGGGGAGACGCTGGAATTTGATTTGGCTGTGGTGGCTATGGGCAATCGGGTCATTGATCTTTTTATGCAAGCGGGCTTAGAAACTAATGAAAATGGCGCCTTGGTGGTTGAACCCAGCCTGCGCGCGCAGAATTATGCGGAAATATTCGCCGGCGGAGATTGCGCCCAGCTCAAAGGCGCCTCATTTTCACAGAGCACACAAAATGTCCGGCAGCAAGGTCCGGTGCTGGTAAAAAATTTATTGGCAACGCTGCAAAGCAAACCTTTGCAAGAAGTTTCCGGCAGCAAGTGTCCTGTGCAGTTTGTTTCTCTGGGCAAAGCCAATGCCCTGGTGATCAAGGGGAATACAGTACTGGAAGGCAAGTGGGTGCGGACACTCAAACAATGTTGGGACCGGCGCATACTTAAGCGGTACAGAACCTATTTGACCTAATGCAAGTAGGGAATGGTCGCGACCATTCCCTACTTGCAATGCGAATTTAATAATACATACGGCTGCCCTCATTTAAAAACCATCCATGGTGCCCTTGGCCCGAAAAAAATTTAAAGGTTTAAGGAAAAGTATCCGAATATATCCTTAACTTGGATAGGGGGATATTTACCCCATTTATTATACGTCGTAGCTTGTTGCCAGACAAATAATTGCAAACAAAGAGGGGGATTATTATGGGGTGGAGGATATTAAAATACGCGGTAATTTCAGGAGCAGGTCTGCTTTTGGGTTTGAGTTTCGGTTTAAGCAGAGTTATGGCCGAGACGATTGATAATAAACCGGTGAAGTCAATTGAACAAACAGAATCCGGTTCAGTTGTTGAACAGGAATCCACGGAGGTGTTGGCTCCCAAGGAAGACGTTCAACCAATTAAAGAAAGCGCGCCACAGAAATCAATTGAACAAACAGAAACCGGTTCAGTTGTTGAACAGAAATCAACGGAGGTGTTGGTTCCTCAGGAAGACGTTCAACCAATTAAAGAAAGCGCACCACAGAAGCAAACTGAAAAAGCAACTGTGCTTTCTAATATAAAGGTAAGTGAACTATGGCTGTTTGATGAAATTTTTGTTACCACTGCCACCAAGCGTTTGCAGAAACTTTCCGAAGTGCCGGGCAGCGTAACAATTATTAGTGAGCAGGAAATCAGAGAAAAAGGAGTCTTGACCTTAAAGGAGCTGTTAATAAACTATGCCGGCACGGAGATTGCCTACGAAGGCATATTTGAAACCATGCGTTTTAGAGGTATGCAGGCTTCTTACAATAATAAAATATTGGTCTTAATTGACGGGCGCAAGATAAATACTATTGATTTTGGAAATTACAACGCTAATTTTGGTTATAATTTAGACAATATCAAACAAATTGAAATAGTAAAAGGCCCGGGCTCATCGCTTTACGGAGCCAACGCGTTTTCCGGTGTTATTAATATTATTACCAAGGACGGGCAGGATATTGGCGGCCTCAACACCAAGTTGAGCGTAGGCTCCAAGCCGGGCGACGCGGAACTCTCGCAATATTATCTCTCAACCTATGGGAAAAAAACCGGGGATCTCAATTATACTGTGAGCGCCGGTTATTGGCGGCAATTAGGGTTTGATCCGATTAACCTGGAAGCTCCCAATGAGCTATTTGAAGGCAATAAGGCCGATCTGTCCTTGAAGTACAAGGATGATTGGGTGGTGCGGGCCGGGTATCATAAAATGGAAGATCCTTTTGTCGGCTCTGTTTATACCCCCACTCCGCGGCATCAAAACTACGAAGAATCCTTTTATCTGGACATGAAATACAATTTCGAGTTAGATGAGTTATCCAAGTTGAGCCTGCGTCTGGAAGATACTTATTATTATAAAAATGATACGCGTCAAGTAATTTATAATATAAACAGAATTAAAATTGGTTCCATAGCCGACCTGCCGCCCGGGGCCATAATGATTATTGATGCAAACAACAACATCTCACCGATTACAGACGCTGTAGGCGGTTATTACATAACCTTTAATGAGGCTATGGGACTATTGGATGGAACTTTCCTGGAAGAAGAAATGAGCCGGCGCGGGCCCTTAAATGAAATTCTGTTTGAAGCTCAATATGATTTGGCCTGGCCGCAAAATAATTATTTCATTGCCGGCCTGAGCCTGACCCACGACTGGTGCCAAGGAATCATTTATTCCAGCGAAACGGTTTCAGACCAGAACTATGCGTTTTATCTCCAGGATGAGTATCATGCCCTGGATAATCTAATTATTCTGGCCGGCTTACGGTATGACTATAATACGGCTTATGGCAGCAATCTCAGCCCGCGCGGAAGTATTATTTATTCGCCCTTATCGGAGCTGAGAATAAAAGCCTTATATGGCAGCGCCTTCCGGGCGCCGGTTTTCATGGAACGTTATACTCAGTATAATTACGGTTTTTATGAGGCCGTCGGCAACGCGGATTTAAAGCCGGAAAAGATCGAACAATGTGAAGCCGGCATTGAGTATGAAATAGGAAAATGGTTCCAAATCAAAGGCGGATATTTTTACTGGGAAACCAAGGATGAGATCCAATTTGATTATGAGCTGGCACCTTTGTTTGTATATTCTCCGCCCGCATTATTTTATACGAGAGAATTGAATCAGGCGCCTGCCATGATTTCCTGGTCTAATAACAATAGCCGGATCGGCCATGGAATAGAGCTGGAAAGTACTTTTCGGCCAATTGCTTACACCCAGTTGAAATTAAATTATACCCGCATTAACCTTTATTCCCGCCAATCGCCTCAGCATCCCTCCTGGGCCGAAGGCGTGGCGGATATGTTCAATGGAATGCTCGGCTTTAATTATGAAAATCTTTTCTTTCTCAATTTCTATGCGCATTTTGGCCGTATGCCCAAGCAGGTTGGAGTAACTGAGTTGTTTTCTGATATTGAAAAAGGGGCTATGCCGATCAAGGCAAAGTGGCTGAACCAGTATGATCTCAGTGTGGGTGGAAAGTATAAAGGTGTGGGTTTGACTATAGCTGCTTTCAATATTTTTGAAAACCCAATGGTTTACAATACTGTTAAGGACAATTATATCAAAGGGGAAAGAATTGTCCGGGTGAACGCGGATTATACTTTTAAGTTTTGAGTCGCCACCCAAAGCACCGGTCTGACTTCGCTTTTTTTTGACCGGTTCTCCATTATGCACACTGAAATAGCAGGGGCGACCGTCCGGCCGCCCCTGCTTAATTCTGCTGTGATCTGACATTTCTTGTATAATCAAGTCGTGACTATTACAGGTGAACGTTGACTATTTTTTTCAATTTATCTTTTTTGAAATAGCCGCCTGGTATGGGATGATCAGTTTGAATTTTCCGGTTTTTGGCTGGTTTTTTATTTCTTTAACAAATTCAATATCAATATTGACTAAATTAACTAATTCTTTCTGTGATAATATCTCGCGCATTCTTTCTCGAATTAATAAGCTTATCTCATGTTTATTTCCAGGAACAATAGCTTTGAAAGTAAGCTGATTTTTATGAGCTTGAATGATCTGAAAACGTTCCAGTCCCGGAACATGGAATTCAACAAATACGATAGGGTGAATAAACTCAAGCTTGCCATTGGTTTTTTCAAACCAGAGAAAATCTTCGTCCCTGCCGGCGATACTTTTAATAGTTGGAAACGGAAGTCCGCATTGACATGATTTGTTGCTTAATACTATTTCGTCATTCATTTTATAGCGTATTAGGGGTTGAGTATAATTATATAGATTAGTCAAAAGCAGTCTCCCATGGCCATTAGGCGGGACAGGATTAAAATTGCCATCAACGACTTCAAATCCGTGCCAATCATTGTAAAGATGAAAGGTTCCTTGTTCACATTCCGCGCCTGAGCAGATGGATTCAGAAGAGGCATAAAATCTGGTTGGCTTAATATTAAACGCTGCCAACAATATTTTAGCCATTCCGGGCGTTAGATGATCACCTGAACAAATTATTTTTTTGGGATGAATATTTAAAATCCCCTTTAATTGTTCTGAGGCCAGCAGGTAGATTCCGGATGAATATCCACTTAAGGCGTCAGGCTGATAATCGTTCAACTTGCTGATTATTTCATAAATAGAGGAATTGATGTTAAAGGGCATGAATTTAAATAAAAAACGAGGGGCATCTTGTGCCAAGCTTATACCGGCATAATGCCCATCCGTTGCACCAATGAAAGCAAGTTTGGATTTGCTAAACGGATTGATCTTGGATTTTGTGACTCTGGATATTGCCATGGCCTTGAGAATATCCCAATCGTTGGGGCCATAAACAAATATACCTATGGTTCCAGTAGATCCTGAAGTATGAATAACTTGGTAAGTATGCTTGTATAATTTTCCGCGGTTTTCGGGATTGCTGATAAACCTTTCCAATTCATGTCTTTTAAGTTCAGGATTGCAGACAAAATGATTATAGTTTCGCATCATAATTTCTTTATCAATCGGAGGTATGTCTTTTAGTTCTATAAAATCAATATTTCCATCATTAATTCCGTTTAGTTTATAATATTTTCTATAGAAGGATGAATTTTGCATAACATGTTTTAATAATTTTTTAAGCCGTTTCTTTTGCAGGACAAGAATTTGATTTGGATTTAATTTATTTGTTTTTTTTACAGAATTAATACAATTTAGCAGATGAACAATAGACATTTTATCGCCCCCCCCTTTTTTTTTTCTTTCACAGCAACCAAAATACACTCAGTGACTATAGTGGGGAAATAAATATTATATATGTAATAAAATGTGTTCTATTGTTAGTTGCAGTCAAGTAGCCCGGTTTCTCCCAAAGCTACAGGCTGAGGTTTGTTTTCACCAGTTTCCGCCTGGTTTCCCGGCAAGGTCACAATATTGCGACCATACACCGCTTGGTTCCAGACCCTCTCAGAACCGTGCTTACGCTATTTACAATTGGTTCTCAAGAAAAGTTTATCAAAATCCGAAATAATGTGTCAATGATTAAAAATGGGGCTGTTTAGGCCGATAATCCATTAAGAAAACAACCTTTTCGCAACAGAAACTATTACGGAGTTGAGGTGGCAATAAATACGGAAATACTGTATACTATACTATGTAGGAAGGTATGGCAATATTTCTATCTTGTTTAAGGTAATATGTCAGTGAAGTGTTTTTCTTAGTTTGTCATCCCCGAACGCTTGTATCGGGGATACGGTTTAAAAAA
>JAGLMY010000203.1 GCA_023139775.1 bacterium | reverse complement strand
CTGATATCGTACCAAAGGCACAACGATACTGTCAAGAGACACGAAATTTCATCCTTGTCAGTCAGGGGATAGGCAGGTATAATTTTAGTGATGCTTAAACTGGCAAAAAAAGTTATTGGCGAAGGTCCAACTTCCTCAAAACGAAATAGTCGGGCTAAACATATGACAGAACAAGAAGAAAAAAAGGTTATTGTAAAAGTCGCGTACAATTATTTCCAGGAAGGGAAATGGGAGCGTGCTTTGAGTGAGTATAAAAAACTCATTGCTCTTGATCCGATGGACTTTCTGGTGCATAACATGATGGCTGAAATTTATACCCGCAAGGGTGAAAAACAAGAGGCTATCAGCGAGTACAACAAAGCGGCGAATTTGTTGGGAGCTACCAACAATCTTGAGAAGGCCGTTCAGGCCTACAAGCAAATTCTGAAACTGGATCCTGAAAATCAAAAAGCTCAGATCAAGGCGGAAGAGATTGTGAATACGCTGATTGCTGAAGCGGATCGTTTGGCGCGACACGGTTCCTGGGAAGAAGCTTTGGGAATATGTGAACGGCTCTATTTCAAGTTTCCGAATCAGGCAGTATTAAAGGCCAAAGTGGAAGAAATAGAGTGTTTGCTTGAAACACAGGGACCGCAAGCGGAGCCGGATGCTCAGGCTGCTTCGGAAATCAAATCCGGGACTGTGAAAGCCAAAAAAGAGCAGGCCTTGGATACTATTAAAAATGAAGAGGTTGTCACCAATTTGTTGGCCATGGCCGAGTATTATGAGAACAAGCAGGCGCATGACGAGGCAGTGGAAGCCTACATTACAGTGCTGCGTTTTCAACCGGAAAATGAGAAAGCCCAATACAAATTGAAGCAGATGTACCGCCAGATTAAACAAAGGGACAAATTAACGGAAGTCTGGGGCCGGCTTGATTCGGAACGAAAAAAAATTTTTGACCAGGTTAAACATACGGGTAAAAATAAACCCAGAGGAAACAAGGAATCCGAGGCAGCCAAATTATTAAATCAAGCTGGTAACGAAAATTTGTGCGGTTTGAACGGCAAGAGTGTCTCGGATATGGAAAAATTACGTTTACACGCTGAAGCAGAGCTTCGTTTTGCAGTGCAGGATCGCCGGGAAAGGGAGAAACAGCAGACATCTTCAGCCGCAGAACCCGAAGTATCTGTGACAGCCGAACCTTTAGTGGAAAAACGCGAGGAGCGGGATCGGAATATTCAGATTTTATTAACCCAGGCGCAAATGTACGTACATCAGAATATGCTTATTGAAGCTATGCGTTTGGCCCAGAATATTCTCGAGCAGGATCCTCAAAATAAAGAAGTCCGCAGAATACTTAAACTTATCTACGATAAAAAGAACCTCTGATTCCTTTTGTGCCATCCTCACCTGAGTGTCTCTGTTTAATCCGGAATAGTTAGTATCCGGATTAAACAGGAAAATGATTGGAAAATATCCAAATTTTATATAATTTATATATATTTCCTGGAGGGGCGATTTATACCCAAAAGACGAGCAAGCGTGAATCGCCCTACACATCAATTTTGCCTTCGAAAATAAATATATATCAGGGGATTACATGTTCAAAATAAATTCCGATTACCAACCCAGCGGGGATCAACCCCGAGCCATTACTGCGCTTACTAAAAAGCTCATGGCCGGTGTAGATGCGGCAACTCTATTAGGTGTAACCGGATCGGGAAAAACCTTTACCATTGCCAATGTGATTGAAAAGCTGCAACTGCCTACCCTGGTGCTCTCTCATAATAAAACGTTGGCCGCGCAATTGTACGGGGAGTTTAAAGAATTCTTTCCAAACAACGCAGTGCGGTATTTTGTCTCGTATTATGATTACTACCAACCGGAAGCCTATTTGCCGGGTCCGGATACATATATCGAAAAAGATGCCGCTATTAATGAGGAATTGGATAGATTGCGCTTGGAGGCTACTCATTCGTTACTGGAACGTCGGGATACGATTGTAGTTTCCTCGGTTTCCTGCATTTTTAGTCTGGGAGATCCCAAGATATATAAAAACATGTATCGCGTGTTGGCGGAAGGTCAACAGATTTCCCGTGATGAATTTTTACGCAAATTGGTGGAAATGCTATATACGCGTAATGATATCGAGTTTTATCGCGGTCGTTTTCGGGTGCGCGGGGATGTGGTGGAAGTCTATCCGGCGTATGATGAAAACGCCGTACGTTTTGACTTTTTCGGAAATATGCTGGAGAAGATTTGCATTATTGACCCCTTGAGCGGGGAGGTCAAACAGCGCTTGTTGGAAGTGAAAATTTATCCGGCCCGGCATTATGTGATGCCCTATGACCGGATTGAGCGAGCCATCTCGCTCATGCGGGAAGAAGTCGCCGCCTGGGCTCCCACCTTGGAACAACAGGGAAAGATTCTGGAAGCGGAACGCATAAAGCGTCGCGTGGAATTTGATATTGAGATGATTCGTGAGCTGGGTTACTGCCAGGGCATTGAAAATTACTCACGACATATGGACGGTCGCCGGCCCGGGCAACCGCCTTATACGTTATTGGATTATCTGCCGGAGGATGGTTTGATTGTGGTGGATGAATCGCATGTGAGCATTCCTCAATTACGCGGAATGCACAGTGGAGATCGCTCGCGCAAGCAGTCATTAGTGGAATATGGATTTCGCTTGCCCTCTGCGTACGATAATCGACCGCTGTATTTTGAAGAATTTGAAGCACGAGCCAAACAACTGCTTTTTGTTTCAGCCACGCCGGCTGCATATGAATTGGGACGAAGTGGGAAACATGTGGTGGAACAGATTATTCGGCCGACAGGTTTGATGGATCCCAAAGTGATTGTACATCCTTTGGGAAATCAGGTGGATCATTTGATAGGTGAGATTCGTACCCGGGTTGAGCGGCAAGAACGGGTTTTGGTCACAACGTTGACCAAACGCATGGCTGAGGATTTAACCGAACATCTCACCCAATTGGAAATCAAGGCGCGCTATCTGCATTCGGATATTAATACTCTGGAGCGCGTGAAAATTATTCGTGAGTTGCGGGAAGGTGCATTTAATTGTCTGGTCGGAATCAATCTTTTGCGGGAAGGACTGGACCTGCCGGAAGTATCACTGGTAGCCATATTAGACGCGGACAAGGAGGGTTTCCTGCGTTCCGCCACTGCCTTAATTCAAACCATGGGACGGGCCGCGCGGCATGTGGGCGGAGAAGTCATTTTGTATGCGGATAAAATAACGCCTTCCATGCAAAAGGCTGTTTCGGAAACTAATCGTCGCCGAGAGCTTCAATTGAAGTACAATAAGGAGCATAACATTACACCCGCGGGTATTAAAAAAAATATCCGGAGTGTACTGGAGTCGGTCTACGAGATGGACTATTTTACTATCCCGGCTGCCAACGAAACGGTTGGAGAATATTTGACTCCGGAAGAAATACCACGGAGAATTATTGCCTTGGAAAGTGAGATGAAAAAGACGGCCGGTAAACTTGATTTTGAGAAAGCAGCGGAATTGCGGGATGCCATTTCGGAATTGCGTAATATTAATCCAGGTAGAGCTTTTATCCCCCAAGCCAATCAGATGAAGAAACGTAAAAGAAAGACTCGTAAAGT
>JAGLMY010000202.1 GCA_023139775.1 bacterium | reverse complement strand
ATGAAGGCCGAAGCGTTGCGTCAATTGAATCCGCCGGATCGTCCCGGCGTGTACCTCCTGCGGGATATAAAAAATAAAATAATTTATATTGGCAAGGCCATCTCACTGCGTAAACGATTGTCCTCCTACTTTCGGTCCCTAGAGAAGCTGGACCCGAAAACTCAAGCCCTGGCAGCCAAAATTGAGAATATTGAATTTATGGTCACAGATTCAGAAGTGGACGCCCTGATTTTGGAAAATACGCTGATCAAGAAACATCGTCCCCGCTATAATATCATGATGCGCGATGATAAAAGCTATCCGTATATCAAATTGACTGTAACTGAAACTTTTCCTCGTTTGATCACAACACGCAAGCCGTTTGTGGACGAAGCGAAATATTTCGGACCTTTTGCAGCGACCGGTTCATTGCCGGAAGTGGTCCGTGCCATTTCCCGTTATTTTCGGCTCTGTCAAGTGAAACAGCCGGTACAACCGGACAAACAACGAAAAAGGCGCTGTTTGTACTATCAGATGGGTCAGTGTGATGGTGTTTGTCTGGGTGAGATTAGGCCTGAAGCATATGCCGGAAATGTAAGAGCAGTGATCCGTTTTTTAGAGGGTGGAGCTGATCCGATTTCACCGCAACTGCAAGTACAAATGCGGAAGGCGGCGCAAGAGCGGCAATTTGAATTGGCAGCTGCGTTGCGGGACCAAAGGGAGATTATTAAAAAAATTCGGCAGCAACCCACAGTAAGTTCAACCAAACGCGAGGATCATGATGTTTTTGGTCTGGCCCGCTCCGGATCAGCCGCCACCGTGGAAATATTTTATGTGCGTGTCGGGAATTTGGAAGGCCGGCGCCATTTTTATCTGCAGGGTATAGGGACACAAACTGATAGTGAAATTCTATCCCAGGTGCTGACTCAATATTACTCGCAACCGGTTACTATTCCTTCGGACATTATTATACCCACCCTACCGGCAGAAGAGAGTCTGATTGCGCAGTGGCTGCAGTCCCGGAGTGAAGGCGGTGCTCGGATTCGTCTCCCCCGTAAGGGAGAGGAGAAACGCTTGCTGGCTATGGCACAGAATAATGCCTGGCTCTATTTAAAGCACAATGTGCAGGGAGCAGCCACGGAACTGTCCGAAGAAGATCGTAAAGCTTTGGAAGATTTAGCCGCGCATTTGCACTTGTCCGGACCGCCCTTAAGGGTGGAAGGATATGATATTTCAAATCTTGCCGGTCAAGATGCGGTTGGCTCACAAGTGGTGTTCTGGAATGGCCGGCCGGACAAGGCCAAGTATCGACGGTATCGTATACGCAGTGTTGAAGGACCAAATGATTTTGCCATGTTGCAGGAAGTATTGTTCCGGCGCTTTAAAAAGATGAAAACACTGGAAGAATCTCCTCCGGATTTAATTGTGGTGGATGGCGGGGCAGGTCAATTGTCTGCCGCGCGCAAAGTTTTACAGGAGTTGGATCTTTTGCACTTGCCGGTTATTGGTTTGGCTAAAAAAGAAGAAGAAATATATCAACCGGATCAGCAAAAACCCTTGGTATTGCCTAAAAGCAGCCGGGCGCTTTGCTGGTTAATCCGTTTGCGCGATGAAGCGCACCGTTTTGCTCTCAGCTATCACCGGAAAATACGCAGTCGCAGAATGCGGATCTCTGATTTAGAT
>JAGLMY010000201.1 GCA_023139775.1 bacterium | reverse complement strand
AATTATTTCACAGCTTCTAACTGATGGCTTACCAATAAACCATGTTTTTCCTTGCAGCGAAGTCCGGGTGGCATGTATAATTCAAAGTCCTGCCCACCCCACCAATTGGGGGCGGGTTAATCAATATATTTAAGGAGTGTAGTGTGCAATGGCGCAAGCAGGCGGATTGGATTTTGAAAAATCCTTGGTTGAGTTGGAGAAGAAAATCGAGGAAATAAAGAATTTCACGGATGGCCGGCAGATGGATATGCAGGAGGAAATTCAGCAGCTGGAAGAAAAGGCGCAGGAACTCCGTGAGGGAATTTATGACAATTTAACTCCCTGGCAGATAGTGCAAATTAGCCGTCATTTAAAGCGTCCACATACCTTGGATTATATTCACGGGATGTTTGCTGACTTTATGGAAATGCATGGTGACCGGGCATTTATTGATGATCGTGCTATGGTGGGTGGTGTGGCTTGGTTGGATGATAAACCGGTTATGGTACTTGGAACACAGAAGGGAAAAGATACCAAAGAAAATATTGTATGTAATTTCGGGTTGCCCTTGCCTGAGGGATATCGTAAAGCGCTGCGTTTGATGAAGTTCGCTGAAAAATTTAATATGCCGGTTGTGACTTTGGTGGATACAGCAGGTGCCTATCCGGGGTTGGAAGGTGAAGAGCGCGGCGTGGCGGAAGCCATTGCGCGAAATTTAAGAGAGATGGCGTATCTGGATGTGCCGATTGTCGTAGTCATTATCGGAGAAGGCGGCAGCGGTGGCGCGTTAGGCATCGGTGTCGGTGACCGTGTGCTTATGCTTTCCAATGCTTCCTATACTGTGATCACACCCGAAGGTTGCGCCGCCATCTTGTGGAAGGATCGTGCGCAAGCTGCTCGGGCCTCGGAAATTTTAAAGATAACTGCTCCGGATTTAAAACGCTTGGGAGTTATAGATGACATTATACCCGAACCGGAGGGTGGGGCACATCATGATCCGCAGGTAGTTATTGAACAGGTAAAAACTTTTTTGCAGAAACATCTGGCGGAATTATCGAAGAAAACCGTAAATCAATTGCATGAAGATCGTTATCGAAAATATCGCAGCATCGGCTTTTTTACAGATGTGATACCCCAAACCGCTGAAGACGAGGAGCGCCTGGTGGAAAAACCGGCGACCGGGAAAAAGACGGTGAAGAAGAAAAAAACCTCCGAATCCAATGATGTTCAATAAAAAAGTCTTAGTTCTCAACAGTTCGGAGCGGAAAAAATATTTGCGCCATACTCTGCCGGCAGTGCTGGCTTTCCTGATGTGCCTATGGTCCCCGGCCGGCGTTGTCGCTCAAGAGGAAGAAGAGGTCCTGCCAACGCTTGAAATAACTTTGCCGGCTGCGCCTACTCCGGTGCCGGTGCCGGTCGTGGTCATTGATCCGGGACACGGAGGCAAAAATACCGGTATGTCTGTACCGGAACATGTTGTTGAAAAAGAATATGTGTTGGAATTGGCGCGGGAACTAAAAAAGGCCTTACAAAGTAAGGCTCGGGTTGCTGTCTTTTTAACTAGAAAACGCGATATTCCGGTATCGGTTTTAGAACGGACAACTTTGGCAAATCGTAAAGCAGCCGATGTATTTGTGAGTTTGCATTTATCAGATGATTCCCGGATGTATTTATATATTAATCACCATGTGGATGAGAAAAACGTCGCTCAGTTGTATGCTGATGAAATAGAGAAAAACGCGTATATCGTGCCCTGGGATTTGGCGCAAAATGAACAACGGAAAAAGAGTAAACAATTGGGGAAAATCATTTCCAAAACATGGAATGAATATACTTCATCTGTAAAAACAAAGGGGCAGGAGGCGCGTGTGGAATTGGTTACAGCACCGATTGCGGTTTTGACTGGAATTCGTGCGGCTGCTTTGTTGCTGGAAGTACCGTTGCCGAAAAAAAAAGCCGATGAGACAATGGAAACCGCCGGGGAAGCAGCCAAACAAGAGGTGGCCCGAAATCTGGCTCGCGGTATTCTGCGGTATTTGGCAGGGCGGTGAAACGTATGAGTAAACAGAACATGGAACGATGGTTGCCGTGGATCGGCGGAGGCATCGGCATGTTACTTTTACTGGCCGGACTGCTTTTTTTGTTCGGCGGTCCCTGGCCGGCAAAAAAATACGACGGTATTGATATTCCGTCGGGTCAGGCCTTAACGATAAAAATATTCTTTCTGAATAGCGAAACGAACAAAGAGGAAATCGAGGAGTTTCAGGTACACAAAGAGGCGCACTTGCGTCAGCAACTATTGCAGATCATTGAACGCATGGCCAGACAGCCGGAAACGAAAAAAATACGAACTCTATGGCCCTTAACGCTGAAAGTGAGAAGCGCGTATCTCAGAAAAAACGGGTTTCTGATTCTTGACTTTGAAAAAGGTGTCCAGTATAATCAGTCTAATAGTGCTTTTCATGAATTGGCGGCAATTTATTCAATAGTTCGAACAATAACTGCTAATTTTACCCAAGTCAAACAGGTGAAATTTTTAATTGGAGGGCAGGAAGCCGAAACGCTGGCTGGTCATATTGATATATCCCGGCCTTTGCAATTATCAGATCTCAAGTGGTGATGAATATTTTAAAGTGGAATTGATGTTGGAGGATATCCATGGACAACCAAGCAGCGAATACTACAATAATCAATTCTTCTCCCAAGGATAACGTGAAGCGTAATGACGGGTGTTTTATGGGAATGGCAATTGTTGCTATTCTGATTTTAGCACTAATTGGGGTTCTGGCATTGGTGATTTACTTACGGCCGGCAAGTCTATTGCGTTATGGTATTATCGCTAATCTGAATACCTTTGAACAACGGCTGGAGCAGGAACGCACCTTAACCAACGAACAATATGAAGAACTTAAAATATATGTCAATTCCTTGAAAAAATATATGGTGCAAAGTGATCTGGACAAGACTGTCGTGATGCGGATTGGCCCGGTAAGCGAAGTATTTAAAGCAGCATTAAAAGATGGGAAAATTGGCAGAACGGAAATTGCGGCAATTCGTTCGGCTATTTGGAAATCCAATATTCCTTTGGATGTGCCGCCGGTGAAACCCAAAGTTGCTCCTGCCACCAAGGATACCCAAGTGCAGTAGCGGTGAGTAGAGCGGGGGTAATTCAGTGGTAGAATGCCAGCTTCCCAAGCTGGACGTCGCGGGTTCGAACCCCGTCTCCCGCTCCAGTTTATTAAAATTTCTTATGGATGGAAGTGAGAAATGATTAAAAGTAAATATGCAATACTTCTGTTTGTTGCTTTTCTAGCCTGCGTTTGGATGCTGTGGCAACCTCTGGAATGCCAGGCCAAACGTAAAACTTCCCGCAATTCAACCACAACCTCACCGGTCTCCAAACCTAAAGAATGGGGTTTTGGCTTGATTATCGGTGATCCAACAGGTGTGACAGCTAAATACTGGCAGAATAAGAATGTTGCCTATGAATTTGCTTTGGGTTCACAGTTGGCCCGGGCTGGAATTGGTGTGCATGCGGATTATCTCTATCATTTATACATTTTTGCGGATCAGCCTCAGGCTCCGATTTATCTTGGAGGCGGGATTTTTTTAGGTGGTTCTGCGGATACAATTTCCGGCGGAGGACGAGGCGTAGCGGGGTGGAGCTATCTTTTTGATGAACCTTTTGAGATTTTTATGCAATTGTCACCGAGTTGCGCATTGTTACCCGAAATCGATTTTTTCTTTTCTTTTTCTATTGGCGCACGCTTATATATCTAGGTGGCAGGGCTTGGCACCAAAGCAGTATTTTTGTAAAAATGCAGAAAAATTGTTGACATTGAAATTGAAATTATATATTTTAACTAGTCTTTAAATTTACAGAGGGGGGGTGAGATTTAGTTGAAAGCTCTAGGTCGACATATCCTGCTGGAGCTTCACGGCTGCGACAGCGAAATTCTGAAAAGCCCGGATCAGATTGAACAGATAATGGAAGGGGCTGCACTTGCCGCGAAGGCGACAATTGTAAAATCCGTTTTTCACCACTTTAATCCGTATGGGGTAAGTGGAGTAGTAGTAATTGCGGAATCTCACCTTTCGATACATACTTGGCCGGAATACGGCTATGCGGCGCTGGATTTTTTCACCTGCGGTGACGAGGTGGATCCGTGGATCGCACATCATTATGTGGCGGAAAAACTCAAAGCGCAAAGCAAAAGTTCGATTGAAATGAAACGTGGAGTATTTGATGTTTCGGAATTAAAACATAAAGTCGTTGCATAATGTTTTTGAAAATTGTACGGTTGACATTTTCACTAAGAATGCAGAACTCAACGAAGGTTCCCGTTAGGTTCTGCATTCCCTTTTTTTAGAGGTAGTAGTTATGGAAATTTATAAAGATCATTTATTTGTTGAAATGTACTCTGAAAATGAGGGGCATTTGCATGGTTTTAAGCAGGTGCTGGTCGCAGGGAGTACGGATTTTCAGCAAGTGGAAATTGTGGATACCCATGAATACGGACGTTGCTTGCTGTTGGATGGAAAAATGCAATCATCCCAAGCTGATGAATACATCTATCACGAATTTTTAGTGCAGCCGGCTTTGTTTATGCATCCCAACCCCAAACGAGTGCTTATTATTGGCGGGGGAGAAGGCGCTACTCTCAGAGAAGTGCTGCGACATCCCCAAGTAGAACAGGTGGAAATGCTGGAAATTGATGCCAAGGTTTTGGATTTTGCCAAAAAGTACTTGTCTGAGTGGCATCAGGGAGCTTTTGCTGATCCGCGTACCCGCTTGATTGTCGGAGACGGCAGGAAATATATTGAGAAATCGCAAACACAGTATGATGTGATTATTATTGATGTCTCGGATCCGGGAAGTGAAGGGCCGGCCTATTTATTATACACTCGGCAATTTTATCAATCGATAGCGCGGCGGTTAAATCCGCAGGGAATTATTTCACTACAAGCCGGTTCCAGCAGTGTGGTGTACGGTGAAATTATGGCTTCCATCTATCAAACCTTAAAGCGGATTTTTCCGGTGGTATGCGGATTTGAAGCCAGTATTCCGTCATTTGATTTACCTTGGGGATTTTGTGTTGCCACTTTCGGAATAAATCCCAAGACATTGACTGCAGCAGCCATTGACGAGCAAATCAACCAACGCGGGGTGAGTGGTTTGCGCGCCTATGATGGAGAAACTCATGAGGGGCTTTTTAGGATTACCAAAGCCTTGCGTGAGGTTTTAGATACTCAAGGCCGGGTCATTGAGGACAAACGACCCATTTATACACCTTTGTAAAAGGATATTAACCGTAGTAGGGGCATAGTGCTTGTCGCGGCGAAGCTGGAAACGAAGACGGATACGGTGTCCTTGCGATGTGTTAAGAAAGGAGCGGAGACAATGTCAGGAGAATTCAGTGAGCAACGTGTGACTCCGCTATTTGAAGCTATTATCGATTATGCCAAAGGAAAAAAAATATCGTTTCACACTCCTGGGCATAAACATGGTGTATCGATACCGCAAGAGTTTCGTAATTTTGTTGGTGAAAAAATATTTGATTGTGATCTCACCCTGCTGGAAGAGGTGGATTCTTGGCATGATCCGCAGGGTGTTATAAAAGAAGCGCAAAAATTAGCCGCGCAAGCTTACGGCGCAGATTATGCATATTTCCTAGTCAATGGATCTTCCGGTGGCAATCATGCCATGATTTTAACGGTCTGTGATCCGGGTGAAAAAATAATTATTCCGAGGAATGCGCATCGTAGTGTTTTGGCGGGTATCGTACTATCCGGAACAATACCGGTATATGTGATGCCGGAACGGGACGATAGTAAAAATATGTTACTGAATGTGACTCCGGAAGCCATTGCCCGGACCATTGCCGAACATCCGGATGCCAAGGCCGTATTGGTCACGCATCCCACCTATGAGGGCATTGGCACAAATTTGTCGGCAATTGCGCAGCTAGTGCACGATGCCGGTATGTATTTTCTGGTTGATGAAGCACATGGTCCGCATTTAAATTTTCATCCGGATCTGCCGATAACTGCCATGGAGTGCGGTGCGGATATATGCATTCAAAGTACGCATAAAATTATTAGTTCACTTACCCAGACATCCATGCTATTGGCACGGCGGACAGTGGATGTATTAAAATTAAAACGTATACTTGGCTTGCTGGTAACTACCAGTCCTTCATATGTGTTATTGGCATCCCTGGATTTGGCGAGGATGCAGATGGCCACCCGAGGGCGTGAACTGCTTTCCGTGGCCATGATGTTGGCCGAAGATGCCAGACACAAAATCAGCGCTATTCCGGGGTTGATGTGTTTTGGGAAAGAGATTCTATCACAGCCGGGCGCATATCAATTGGATGTAACGAAATTATGCGTTCATGTGAATGGATTGGGCTTTACCGGATACCAGGTGGCCCGGAGGTTGAACGAAAAATTTAAAATTCAGGTTGAATATTCCGATCTGGACAAAATATTATTAATAGTTTCGATTGGGAACACTGAAAGGGATATACGACGGCTGCTGACGGCTTTGGAAGCCATCTCGCGAAGCGCGAAACAGGAAAAAATCGCGATTGAATTCCATCTGCGCTTTCCGGATGAATTTCCCAAAGTGGTGATGTCTCCGCGTGAGGCTGTGTTCTCACCAACTAAAAAAGTGTCACTGGGCGAGGCGGTCAATAAAATAAGCGCTGAAGTTTTTTCTCCTTATCCACCGGGTATTCCTTTGTTAAATCCCGGGGAACGGATATCGGCTGAAATACTTGAGTATTTACAAGAATTGCAGCAACGTGGCGGGCGGGTGCAGGGTCAATCTGATCCGGAATTGCGCACTATCAAAATAGTTGATGCCGAGCTTGGAAAAGACAGTAAGTGGTCGCGGCGCCATGTCGGACAAAAGAAAAACGCAGTTTTTACGGGATCGAAGTAAAAATAAAAAAGTAATAGAAAGGTGGTGCCGGCAATGAGAAAAACTCAAATCGAAAGTTTTAAGAAAATGCTGCTAGCTCAAAAAGCGACACTCTTGGAAAAGGTAAAAAATAGTGTGGATATGAACAAAGAGAGTTCTTCGGATGAAGTTCGTGATACTGCGGATTTTGCCTCTGATTATTACGAACGTGAACTGGCCATGGGACTTTCTGAAACTGAACGTGTCCGCTTGCAGGAAGTGGAGGATGCTTTGGAACGGATTGATAAAGGTAAATATGGCAAGTGTGAAGAATGCGGGTCTCAAATTGCTCCGCAACGTTTGGAAGCCTTGCCGTTTGCCAAATTGTGCATTGAGTGCAAAGCCAAAGAGGAGAAAAACGGAACTAGTATGTAAAAATCCGGAATTACCATACTCAGGTTTGGGCGATACCCTTAAATGTGGGAGAATTTCGTATGTTAAACGTATTGTGTTACAACAAAGAAATAGGATTAAAAAAAATAGCCACTCCAAAGAGTGTTGTCCGCTATTTAAAGAACCAACGCAATCTCTTGTGGTTGGATATCACTAATCCTTCGGAAGACGATATTGATTTAATGGTGGATACTTTCAAATTCCATCAACTTGCGATTGAGGATGCGATTTTTCCCCAGAACCAACCTAAAATTGATGATTATGAAGACTATCTGTTTATTGTGGTGCATGAATTGAATTATCCTTCACGTCAAGCCGGGGATGTGAAAAGTCAGGAATTGAATATATTTGTCGGTAAAAATTTTGTGCTGACCATTCATAACGATCCCTTGCCCTCGATCTCAAAGCTCTTTCAACGCGCACAAACCAAACCATCCTATATGCAGCAGGGTGCGGGATTTTTACTCCATGCTATTATTGATAATGTTGTGGATAATTATTTTCCAGTGGTGGATCAGTTGGAAAACCGCATTGAGGAATTGGAAGATCAGGTGTTGGCCGGCGCTGACCAGACGGTTTTGGAGAAAATTGTCGATTTGAAGAAAAATGTTTTAACCATACGCAATTTTATTGTTCCGCAAAGAAAAATACTGGGCAGACTCTGTAGGGCGAATACATTGTTTATCAAACGAGCGACTTCAGCTTATTTTCGTGATGTTTACGATCACGTGGTGCGTGTTAGTGAAATGCTGGACACGTACCGTGATGTCCTGAATTCCACGATGGATGCCTATCTCTCCGTGGTTTCGCAACGAATGAACGAGATTATAAAAACCCTGACCATTATCACGACCATTATGATGCCACTGACCGTGATTACCAGTTTTTACGGAATGAATGTAAAAATGCCCGAATTTGCCTGGGGTATGAAGGGGTATTTATTTGTTTTGGGGCTGATGCTGCTTGCTTTTTTGGGCATGTTTATCTTTCTGAAACGTAAAAAGTGGATATAGAATAATCGGGTTTCCAGCCTATATCACCATCCCGGCAAAATGGATGTCAATGGATTATTGTAGGGGCACGGCATGCCGTGCCCCTACGCCTAACGCAATAATTCAATAAGAAGGTGCAAAAATTGATTGACGTCAGACCATTACTATGCAAAAATATGCGCCGTTTGCCAAAAAAAAGGTTGAAATAAAGGAGGATTTTGAGATGGGAGTGAAAGTTGGTATTAATGGATTCGGACGAATTGGGCGAGGTGTTTTTCGCGCTGCGCTGGATAAGGGCAGTGATATTGATTTCGTAGCAATCAACGATTTAACCGATGCCAAGACACTGGCGCATTTGCTCAAATACGACTCAGTGTTTGGCTCTTTTAAGGGTGATGTCAAGGTCGGTGAGGGTGAAATTATCGTTAACGGAAAGAGTCTGAAAGTTGTGGCCGAACGTGATCCTGCCAAATTGCCCTGGAAAGAATTGGGTGTGGAAATTGTGGTTGAGTCCACAGGTTTTTTTACGGATGCCGTCAAAGCGGCGGGTCATATTAACGCCGGCGCGAAAAAAGTAATTATCAGCGCTCCAGCCAAGAATGAAGATAAAACCATTGTTTTGGGCGTGAATGAAAACGAATATGAGGCAGCGAAGCATAACATAATTTCCAACGCTTCTTGCACCACCAACTGTTTGGCGCCAGTGGCCAAAGCCTTGAAAGAAAAGTTGGGAATTATTTCGGGTCTGATGACCACGATCCATTCCTACACCAATGATCAGGTTATTTTAGATGCGCCCCATAAAGATTTGCGCCGGGCCCGTGCTGCTGCCGAGTCGATGATTCCTACCACCACCGGCGCTGCCAAGGCGATTGCTTTGGTAATACCGGAATTGAAAGGGAAATTGGACGGTCTGGCCATTCGTGTGCCTACGCCTAATGTCTCTTTGGTTGACTTGGTGGTAAAAGTTGAAAAAGCGACCACCAAAGAAGAAGTCAATATTATTTTGAAAGAGGCCGCGGCCTCGAATCCGTATATGGAATTCTGCGAAGAACCCCTGGTTTCCAAAGATTTCAATGGCAATCCGGTCTCTGCCATCGTGGATTCCATGTCCACCATTGTTAGCGGTGGCGATTTGGTTAAGGTGATGGCGTGGTACGATAATGAATACGGATATTCCAACCGGGTCGTAGACTTGGTTGATTATATCTCGAAGAAATAATCGAAATATTACCAAGAAGCAATACGGCGGGAATCGGAAAAAACTCCGGTTCCCGTTGAACGTTACTGGAAATATTACTGAAATTATGTTTGGACGTTTGGTGGGAGGCTGGGATGAATAAATTAGTGGTGAAGGATTTGCAAGTCAAGGATCAACGGGTGTTGGTTCGGGTTGATTTTAATGTACCGATGGATAAAGAACAGAATATTACGGATGATACCAGAATCCAAAAGGCGCTGCCCACAATTTCTCATTTGAAAGCAGCCGGAGCTAAAGTAATATTGTGTTCGCATTTAGGACGTCCTAAAGGCGAGGCCGATGATCGTCGGAAATTTTCTTTAGCGCCAATAGCCAAACGTTTGGGTGAATTATTGAATTGTGAAGTGAAAATGGCAAGCGCTGTGATCGGACCGGAGGTGGAAACCTTGGTGCAGGGATTAGCTGCCGGTGAGATTGCCATGCTGGAAAATGTTCGCTTTGTTAAAGGTGAAACTAAAAATGATCCGGAATTTTCCAAACAACTGGCAGCCTTGGCGGATATGTATGTAAATGATGCTTTTGGCAGTGCGCATCGGGCTCATTGTTCTACTGAAGGTGTGGCGCATTTGGTAAAACAAGCGGCAGCCGGGTTTTTAATGGAAAAAGAATTAGAGTATTTAGGTCAGGTGGTCACTGCGCCTCAGTCTCCTTTTGTGGTTATTTTGGGCGGTGCGAAAGTATCCGGTAAGCTGGAAGTGATTAAAAATTTATTGCCCAAAGTTGATGTGCTTATTATTGGTGGAGGTATGGCCTATACCTTCTTGAAGGCCAAAGGAATATCAATCGGAATGTCCTTGTGTGAAGATGATTTGATCCCAACCGCGAAAGATATTTTAAAACAGGCCCTGGATCTTAATAAGCAGTTGTTATTACCTATTGATCATATTGTGGCAGATGATTTTAAAGCGGATGCCAGGCAAAAACATGTTCCGCGCGGCACGATTGATGAAGGTTGGGAAGGGATGGACATTGGTCCGCATACGATAGAAAAATTTGCAGCGGCGATTAAAAACGCCAAAACCGTGGTTTGGAACGGTCCGATGGGTGTTTTTGAATTGGAACCCTTTGCCAAAGGAACCCAGGCTATTGCGAAGCTGCTAACTGAATCGAACGCGACCACCATTGTAGGCGGTGGAGATTCCGTGGCGGCTGTGTCACAGATGGGATTGGCAGATAAAATGACACATGTTTCAACCGGCGGAGGGGCGTCATTGGAATTTTTAGAGGGAAAGCAACTGCCGGGTATTGTGGCCTTAACGGATAAATAAAATGCCCGCCAGGTAAGAATCGAAAGGAAAAAGAAAATGCGAACACCAATCATTGCTGGAAACTGGAAATTGAATAAAAATCGTGCCGAAGCACAGGTACTAGCTCAAGCTATAGTTGCGGAGACTCAATCAGTCAAAGATGTTGAAGTCGTGCTTTGTCCGGTGTATACAGCTCTGGAAACCGTTGCCACTGTCATACGCAATTCTAATATCAAATTGGGAGCGCAGGATATGTTTTGGGAAGCATCCGGCGCATTTACCGGTGAAGTCTCATCGGACTTGTTAAAAGATGTTGGTTGTCAATATGTGATCATCGGCCATTCGGAACGGCGGCAGTATTTTTTCGAGACTAATGAGACAGTTAATAAGAAAGTAAAAGCTGCCTTGACTGCCGGTCTTACCCCGATTGTGTGCGTGGGTGAAACCTTGCCGGAACGGGAAGCCGGACAAGTGGAAGCTGTGGTAGGCAATCATGTGAAAAATGGTTTGGCCGGCTTAAGTTCAGAAGAGATTAGGAAAATAGTGGTTGCCTATGAACCGGTCTGGGCCATAGGTACCGGAAAAACAGCTACCCCGGAGCAGGCTCAGGACGTGCATCAATACATCCGGAAATTATTGCTTGAATTGGCCGGTGAGGAAGTTGGTAATTCAGTTCGAATTCAATACGGTGGCAGTGTGAAACCGGACAATGTTAAAGAGTTGATGGCTAAACCGGATATTGATGGTGCGTTGGTTGGCGGAGCGAGTTTGAAGCCGGATTCATTTGTTTCACTGGTGAAATTTAATTCATAATATTTGTAGGGGCACGACATCCGACTCGCTAAAGTGATGTCGGACAAGCATAGTGCCCCTACGTTTTTTTTGAAATTAAGGAGGGATTTATAATGTTAATAAAATTGTTTTGGATATTCCACATTGTGAATTGTATAGTGCTCATCATCGTGGTTTTACTCCAGGCCGGAAAAGGATCAACCATGGGCTTGTCCTTAGGCGGCGGCGCTTCTCAGACAGTATTTGGTTCCACCGGGGGGAAAAATTTCTTTGCTCGTTTAACCACAGGTTTGGCGATTTTTTTTATGGTGACATCCATTGTTCTGTCAATTATGTCGTCACGTAGTTCACAGAGCTATCGCGGGGTGATGAATAAATTGCCAACCGTGCCGGAGCAGCCGGCGCCGGTAAAGCCCTTGACGGAATCTGCCGCGCCTGAACAAATTGAAGCGCCGGCAGTTCCGCAACCTGTGAAAAACGATAAAAAATAAAGTTATGGTAGAACAGGTGGATAGGAATGTGGAAGTGTTAAAAAGGCTTTTTAATTGACAAGTAATATATCGCTGGATATAATTCAGCATTTTAAAAATAAATGCTTAGAACCGTGTTTTGGTTCTAGGGCAAGCGTTTGAGAGGAAGGAACAGGCATGGCTAATCCGAAAAGAAAATTTTCGAAACAAAGGACCCACAAACGGCGTTCCAGCTGGAAATTGTCTCCAGTAAGTATGTCAGTTTGTCCACAGTGTCAACAGCCAAAGCAGCCGCATCGTCTTTGTCCGAATTGTGGATATTATCGCGGCAAAGAAGTCATCACTCCGGACAAAGAATAACTGGAAAGGCGGTCTTGAATTGCGAGTAGCACTGGATTGTATGGGTGGAGATAGAGGTCCGTTGAACAATGTCAGTGGAGCTGTGGATGCCACTCAAGAAAAACAGGATTTAACGGTTCTCTTGGTTGGTGATCGTAATATTATTCAAGCGGCGTTGAAGAAAAACAAACAAAAATATGATGATAAACGCTTGGAGATACACCACGCCTCTGAAAAAATTTTAATGGATGATCCGCCGGCCATGGTTGTTCGGCAAAAAAAGAATTCATCCATGCATCTATCCAACCGACTGGTAAAATCCGGAGAGGCGGAAGCCGTGTTTACAGCCGGGAATACCGGCGCTGCCATGGGTGTTTCATTGCTCACGCTGGGCAGAATACCGGGTATTATTCGGCCGGCGTTGATGATTAATTTTCCATCCTTAAACCGGCACGGTTGGACCACCATTCTTGATGTCGGAGCTAATGTGGATTGCAAACCCAAAATGCTGGCCCAGTTTGCTGTGATGGGCGATTTGTATACCAGGAATGTTCTGGATGTTAAGAAACCTCGGGTTGGATTGCTCTCATTAGGGGAAGAGGAATCCAAAGGAAATGAACAGGTTCGTGAGAGTCAGGAGATTTTTAAAAAATTTAAGACCTTGTGTTTCTTGGGCAATGTAGAAGGCCAGGATATTGTGAATGGCAAAGTAGATGTGATTGTGTGTGACGGTTTTGTCGGAAATGTTATTCTGAAATTCGGAGAAGGCACAGTCCGGCTTTTTGCTGATATTCTGAAGAAAGAGGTTTTAGCCGGCAGCTGGCTAAATAAAGTGGTCATCGGGATCTTAGCGCCGACAATCCGCCGTATGTATCGTCAAATGGATTATCAGAAATACGGCGGCGCGCCTCTTTTGGGTATTAAAGGTATTTCCACGATTGGGCATGGTAAATCCAGCAGTAAAGCGGTAAAAAGCGGACTGCTGCAGTCGGCCATCTTTATTGAAAAACATATTAATGATCAAATAGAGGCTTCGTTAAAAGAAAATGGAGTGGCCGAAGGATGAATTCAATTACCAAAGTAGGTATTGCCGGTATGGGTTTTTATGTGCCGGAAACAATCGTTGCCAACACGGATCTGGAAGCCAGAATGGATACCACGGATGAGTGGATTCGTACCCGGACCGGGATATTAGAGCGTCGTGTGGCAGCCGACACAGAGGCAACTTCCGATTTAGGTGTCAAAGCGGCAAACCGCGCTCTGGCTGATGCTGATATTGATCCTGAATCCATTGATTTGATTGTCTGCGCGACCTCATCTCCGGATATGGCTTTTCCCGCCACCGCCTGTTTAATTCAAGATCGTATTGGGGCGAAAAATGCAGGAGCCTTTGATTTGAGCGCTGTGTGCTCCGGCTTTTTGTTTGCATTTGTTACCGGCGCGAATATGATATCATCCGGTCAAGCCAGACGGGTCTTAGTGGTGGCCGCAGAGAAATTCACGAGTCTACTGGATTGTGAAGACCGTTCGACCTATGTGCTGATGGGTGATGGCGCGGGAGCAGTGGTCTTAACCGCAGAAGCAGAGCAGGGGAAAATCATCTCTACTTGTTTGGGTACGGACAGTTCGGGGATTGAATATTTACTCATACCTGCCGGTGGTTCGGCTATGCCAACTTCGCATGAAACCATCAATCAACGTCAACATTATATGAAGATGAACGGACCAGAGATTTATAAATTCGGGGTACGCAGCATTGGGGAAAGTATTTCTGAAGTCTTGACCCGCGCCGGACTGGATGAATCACAATTGGATCTGATTATTCCGCATCAGGCCAATATTCGTATTATCGAATCCGCTTCCAAGCGTTTTAATTTACCCCTAGAAAAATTTTTTATAAATATTGATAAGTACAGTAATACCTCGGCCGCTTCGGTACCCATTGCTTTGGTAGAAGCCAAACAAAACGGCCGCTTACATCCAGGGATGCATATTGCCTTGGTGACTTTCGGGGCCGGGCTGACCTGGGGCGCCGCGATATTAAAGTGGTAAAAAAGATTGCCGTTGAGGGCATACGAAAAAAACATGTTGGGGCACACTGAGTGCGCCCGTGAGGAATAAAAAAATGTCAAAAATAGGTCTGATATTCCCGGGGCAGGGATCACAATGTGTGGGTATGGGCAAGGAGCTTATAGCAGCCAGTTCGGCGGCCAAAGCGATTTATGCTAAAGCTGATGCTGTGTTGGGTTTTTCACTGACCCAGGTCATGTTGGCAGGTCCGGAAGAAGAACTAAAACAGACGGAAATTGCCCAACCGGCTATTTTGACGGCTTCGGTAGCTGCTTTGCGGGCGTTGCAAGAGAAATGGCAAATTAATGCCGGCCAAGTAATATGTGCCGGACATTCTTTGGGAGAGTATTCGGCCTTATGCGCTGCCGGGGCACTTGATTTTGAATCGGCTCTGCGATTGGTTCGTAAACGCGGACAGTTGATGCAGGAGGCTGCCAAAGCCTCCACCGGAAGTATGGCTGCAGTGATTGGTAAAAGCGAGGCCGAAGTACAGGAACTTTGTCAGTTGGTTCATTCCGCCGGCCAAGTGCAAATTGCCAACTTGAATTGTCCCGGTCAAATTGTGGTCTCGGGTTCGCGCCAGGCACTGGAAGCATTGGATAACTATGCGCAAGAACAGAAAATACGAGTTATTCCGCTTACGGTTTCCGGTCCGTTTCATTCGCGTTTTATGCAGCCGGCAGCTGATCAATTGGCGCAGGATTTGAAAACCGCCCCTTTTAAAAATGCGGAATTTCCGGTGATTGCCAATGTGACCGCAGAAGTGGTTATTGCTGCTCAGGAAATCCGTGCGCGTTTGCTGGAACAGGTAACCGGTTCTGTGCGTTGGGAACAGTCTATGCAAAAAATGCAAGCCTTAGGTGTTAAGCAGATGATCGAGATTGGGCCCGGCAAAGTGTTGCGCGGTTTGATGAAAAAAATAAATAAAGAAGTCAAGGTTTGGAGTGCGTTTGCGCCGGAGGAAATTACTGTGGTTGTCAATGAACTAACCGGAGTACAAATCGCTTAAGGTATGAAAGACGGGCACATGGAGACACAGAGCGCACAGAGAAAAAAGGTAAAAAAAACATAAAATAAATTTATATGTTTTAAAATTAAATTTTACTCTGCGACCTCTGCGTCTCTGCGGTAAAAGTGATTTTTTTAAGGGGGAAATATTATGGATTTAAAAGAAAAAGTGGCGTTGGTCACAGGAGGCGCACAAGGAATTGGTGAAGCGATTGCCCGTGAATTGGCAAACCAGGGCGCAGATCTGGCAGTGGCGGATGTCAATCTGGAAAAAGTGGAAGCCACAGCTAAAATGCTGGCAGCAGAAACCGGGAAACAGGTTTTGCCTCTAAAAATGGATGTTTCCAATTTTGCGGAAGTTGAGGAAGGAATTAAAAAAATCATTGACAAATACAGCCACCTCGATATATTGGTCAATAACGCCGGTGTAACCCGTGATGGGCTACTCATGCGGATGAGCGAGCAGGACTGGGATCTGGTCCTGACCATAAATCTCAAAGGGACCTTTAATTGTATTAAAGCCGTGACCCGTTCGATGATGAAACAGCGTAAAGGGCGGATTGTAAACATTGCCTCAGTGGTTGGTTTGACGGGTAATGCCGGACAAGCTAATTATTCGGCCAGCAAAGCAGGGGTGATTGGTCTGACCAAAACCGCGGCCAAGGAATTGGCAGCCAGAAATATAACGGTTAACGCCATTGCGCCTGGTTTTATAAAAACCAAGATGACCGAGGCACTGTCCGATGAGGTGAAGGACAATTTGAAGAAGCTGATCCCACTGGGTTCTTTGGGTGAAGCCGAAGATGTAGCCCGTGCGGTTGCTTTCCTGGCTTCGGATGAAGCCGCTTATATCACCGGCCAAGTTTTAGCGGTTGACGGTGGCATGGTAATGCATTAAAATCCCACACTGAGGTTAGGGGTTGAAATGGCTTAGGATAGACCCATCAGTAGGAAGCAGAGTGCTGATGATTATCAAAAAAATTATCAAATACAAAAATAAATAAGGAGGTTATACGAGCGTGTCATTAGAAGCGAAAGTAAAGGAAATCATTGTTGATCAATTAGGTGTTAATGCGGATGAAGTGACCAATGAGGCTTCGTTTATCGAAGATTTGGGTGCTGATTCTCTGGATACGGTTGAATTGGTAATGGCTTTAGAAGAAGAATTCAACATGGAAATTCCTGACGAAGAAGCGGAAAAGATCAAAACTGTGAGCGATGCGGTTGAATTCATCAAGTCACACGCGAATGTTGCCCAATAATTATCGGGTTGGAGCAGATTGATTTCACGGAATGAAACGGAGTAGTTCCTGAGAACTGCCAAGTTCCCCCGTCTGTGTATTTGTGGACGGGGGAACTTTTACGTTTTGTGATCGTGTCTGA
This sequence comes from bacterium, assembly GCA_023139775.1. Taxonomy (GTDB): domain Bacteria; phylum Oederibacteriota; class JAAXVQ01; order JAAXVQ01; family JAUVAV01; genus JAGLMY01. Next base: position 8,270 of record JAGLMY010000201.1, on the reverse strand, counting down.
ATTCAGGAGGAATTATGACAAAGAGGGTCGTCGTGACCGGCCTGGGAGTGGTTACCCCGTTGGGAAATAATGTTGCAACCTATTGGAAAAATTTGTTGGCCGGAAAATCCGGAGTTGGGCCGATTACGCATTTTGATGCTTCGCAGTTTGATTCACGCATTGCCGGTGAAGTAAGGGATTTTGATCCGACCTCGGTTGTGGATAAAAAAGAGCTGCGCCGGCTTGATTTGTTTGTTCAGTATGCTTTGGTTGCCGGTCAGGAAGCCATAGAGCAGGCCAAGCTGGATTTAGACAAAGTGGAAAAATATCGTGTCGGCGTTATCATTGGATGCGGTATTGGTGGTATTGGTGTGGCAGAGACACAAAAAGAAATATTATTATCCAAAGGACCGAGTCGCGTTTCACCCTTTCTCGTGCCCATGATGATTCCGAACATGGCTCCAGGAATGATGGCCATTAAATACGGTTTTCGCGGACCGAACATTTCGGTGGTGACTGCCTGTGCCTCCGCCAACAATGCGTTTGCCGATGCGACACGTATTATTCAACGAGGCGACGCGGATTTGATCATTGCCGGAGGCTCGGAATCTGCGGTATGCCCTCTGGCAGTGTCCGGATTCTGCTCTGCGCGCGCGCTTTCAACCAGAAATGATGAACCGGAAAGAGCCAGTCGTCCCTTTGATAAGGATCGTGATGGTTTTGTGATTGCCGAAGGTTGCGGTCTGGCTGTTTTGGAATCCTGGGAGCATGCGCAAGCACGCGGCGCTGTCATTTTGGCAGAGGTGGGTGGTTACGGTATGACGGATGATGCCTATCATATGACTGCACCATTACCTGATGGCGCCGGTGGCGCCAAAGCCATGGAATTGGCGATTAAGGATGCCGGTTTAAACCCGGAAGATATTGATTACATCAATGCTCATGGTACTTCCACCGGACAAGGCGACATTGGGGAAACGCTGGCCATTAACAAACTATTTGGCGGGCACGCGAAAAAACTGGCAGTCTCTTCCACCAAGTCCATGATCGGTCATACCTTGGGAGCGGCCGGCGGGGTTGAATTTGTGGCCGTGGTGAAATCTATTATGGATCAAACCTTGCATCAGACCATTAATTTGGAAAATCAGGATCCGCAGTGTGATCTGGATTATATATCCGAAGGACCACGCAAGACAACTGTCAATAACGTAATAAGCAATTCCTTCGGTTTTGGGGGACACAACGTTTCGGTACTGGTAAAACGGTTCGTAGAATAATGTTGGTTGCCTTTCGGACGTTTATCAGTATCTCTCGTGCGGACGTATAGAATGAGCATAATTCAACAAGAACAGGTTCTGGCCCGGATTATACAAATGATCAAAGCCAAACCCGCGACTAAAAAACAGCTGCAGGTTGCCTGTATGCATCGGTCCTGGATTAATGAGACGTCTGATCCTTCCGTGGAAAAATATCATGATGCAAACGAACGACTGGAATTCCTGGGCGATTCGGTGTTGGGATTGATCATTGCGACGGAACTATACCATCGTTTGCCAAAACAGGATGAGGGGCGTTTGTCCAAAGCCAAAGCCCGGTTGGTCTCAGCCACAGCCTTGGCCCATTATGCCCGTGAATTGGATTTGGGGGCAGCCATACTTTTGGGGCATGGGGAAGAAAGCAGCGGCGGTCGGCGGCGCGTTTCCTTACTGGCCAATGTTTTGGAAGCGATTATTGGCGCTCTGTTTTTAACTGAGGGCTATAAAAAAACCGAAGCGTTTATATTGAAACTCTGGCAGCAGGAAATCGCGGCTGAAGTGGAAGGATCTACAACTGAAGATTATAAATCCCTTTTACAAGAGTATTGGCAGAAAGAAAAAGGGATTCTGCCGGACTATACGGTTGAAAAAACAACCGGTCCGGATCATTGCCGGAACTATGAAATCTCGGTAGCTATTGCCGGCCGGATATGTGGTCATGGCACTGGTTCGAGTAAAAAGCAGGCGGAGCAAATGGCAGCCGGCCAGGCGTATAAAACATTAAACCAGAAATAGAAAAATGGGAGGACGCATGAACTACTTTTTAACCGAAGAACAACAAATGATTGTCGACACAGCCCGTGAATTAGCGTTGACCAAGATAAAACCGATTCGGGAAAAATACGATGAAGAAGGGATTTTTCCTTGGGATATCGTGAAAGAAATGTCTGGGGCGGATATGATGGGCTTGTACATTCCGGAAGAGTATGGCGGCCTGGGCGGCGGTGTTTTCGAACTCTGCCTGGCAGTGGAAGAATTATCAAAAATTTGCGGCGGTATCTCTTTGGCTATGGCAGCCACAGCTTTAGGGACTTTTCCCATTCTTTTGTTTGGTAGTGAAGAACAGAAAAAGCAATACTTACCGGACATTGCAGCCGGTAAAAAGCTGGCTGCTTTTGGATTAACAGAAGCCAATGCCGGATCCGATGTTGGAAATATGACTACCACTGCAGTACGCGCCGGCGATGAATATGTGCTCAATGGCACTAAGCAATGGATCACTAATGGCGGAGAAGCAGAGACCTACACAATTATAGCCATGACCAATAAAGCCAAAGGAACTCGCGGCGCGACCGCGTTTATTGTAGAAAAGGGAACCCCTGGGTTTGAATTTGGAAAAAAAGAGAATAAGATGGGTATCCGCGCTTCAGCTACGCGGGAATTAATTTTCACTAATTGCCGGGTTCCTGCTAAGAATATATTGAGTAAAGAGGGCATGGGCTTTATTGTCGCGGTCAATACCCTGAATAATTCCCGTCCGGGAGTTGCCGCCCAAGCCTTGGGAATCGCTGCCGGTGCCCTGGATGAAGCGGTTAATTATTCTCGTCAACGAGTTCAATTTGATCAACCAATATCCAGTATTCAGGCTGTGCAGCATATGTTGGCTAATATGGCCACGGAAGTGGAAGCTTCCCGTGCCCTGATCTATGCCGCCGCGCGCACGATCGATGCCGGAGAAAAGAGTTTTGCTAAAATCTCCGCCATGTCCAAGTTGTTTGCCTCGGAAGTGGCCATGCGCGTGACCACGGATGCGGTTCAGGTGATGGGCGGCTATGGCTACATGAAAGAGTATCCGGTAGAGAAAATGATGCGTGACGCCAAAATCACTCAGATATATGAAGGCACTAGTCAGATTCAGAGAAATGAAATTGCTTTGCAATTGATCAAAGAAGCAGCTAAGGCGGCAAAATAATCGCAGGGACGGATGTATCCGCCCTTACAGAGAGTAGATTATTATGTAGGGGTGCACTGAGTGCGCCCGTTGGGTGAATTACGTTCATAATATAAATGTAGGGGCGAACCTTGTGTTCGCCCGGTAAGAAAATGGGAGGCAAAAATGAACATTGTTGTTTTCATTAAGCAAGTTGTAGCGACCACCAATGTCAAATTGGATCCTGAAACCGGGACCATGATTCGTGATGGTGTTGAATGCATTTTAAATCCGTTTGATGAATACGCGGTAGAAGAAGCCTTGCGGATTAAAGAAAAAATGGGCGGCAAGGTCACTGTGGTCACCATGGGTCCGCCGCAGGCCAAAGAAATCATACGTAAAACCATTGGTATGGGTGTGGATGAGGGTATCCTGATTTCAGATCGCGCTCTGGCCGGATCAGACACCTGGGCCACGGCCTACACGCTATCACAGGTATTGAAAAAAATCGGTGATTATCAGTTGGTAATTACCGGGAAACAGGCGGTGGACGGAGATACCGCGCAAGTGGGACCGGAAGTGGCTGCCTGCGAAGGTCTGCCCATGATCGCGTGGGTGCGCAAAATTGAAGAGATTTCGGAAACCTCTATCCGCGCCGAGCGCTTGATGGAAGACGGCTATGATGTTTTGGAAAGTCCGTTGCCGGCGCTGATCAGTGTAGTAAAAGAAATTAATGAGCCGCGTTTGGAATCCCTCAGAGGTAAAATGAAAGCAAAAAAATATGAGCCAAAGGTTTGGGGTGTGGCGGATATGCCTGGATTTGATGTGGCCCAAGTAGGTCTCAAGGGCTCGCCGACCAAAGTGTTTAAAACCTTTACCCCCAAACGGCAGTATAAGGGTGAAATGATTGCAGGGGACGCGGCGCAAGCTGCAGCCACCTTGGTTGGGAAAATCAAAGAAATGAACATTGTTTAATTATACGTAGGGGCGCACTGAGTGCGTCCGTGACCCATTGCAACGCACTGCGTGTGCCCGTTGGATGAATTACATTAGCATCTTAGTTCTCAAATTCGTGCTTTTTATGGCAGAAAATTATTCGCCGTAGAGAGTGCAAAGAATTTTTTTTGACGGGATTAACAGGATATACGGGATTTTAAATAAACCCTGTCAATCCTGTTATCCTGTCAAATATCTTTGGTTCCGGCTTGTCCGGATTAGGAGGAACATTTTAATATGAATACCGATGATTATAAAAATGTTTGGATTTACGCGGAACAACGTGCCGGCAAGTTGAGTACAGTGTCTTACGAATTGTTGGGTGCGGGCCGCAAATTGGCGGATGATCTGGGTCAACAATTGGTTGCCATACTGTTAGGATCCAACATGCGCGCGGCGGCTGATGAGTTGATCGCGTACGGTGCGGATAAAGTATATTATATGGACAGTCCGGCTTTGGAAAAATTCGCGGATGAACCATACGCGCGGGTTCTGACTGATCTGGTCAAAGAACACAAACCAGCCATTGTTTTAGCCGGTGCCACGGCAATTGGGCGTTCCTTTATTCCTCGCGTGGCTGCGGAACTGCGAACAGGTATGACTGCCGATTGCACAGGCTTAGATATTGATCCGGAAAAGAAGATATTACTCGGTACGCGTCCGGCCTATGGCGGGAATATCATGGCCACCATTATTTGTGAAGAAAAGCGGCCGCAAATGGCCACGGTTCGTCACAAAGTCATGAAACCCTTGGAAAAAGACGATAGTCGTAAGGGTGAAGTGATGGAAAAATCCATTGTGGAGAGCGAACTGACTATTCGCGCTAAAGTAGTGGATATTATCAAGGAAATGGAAGATACCTGTAATATCGCGGAAGCGGATATCATTGTGACCGGCGGCCGGGGTGTTGGCTGTAAAGAGAATTTTGCCCTGGTGCATGATTTGGCCGCGGCCATCGGAGGCGCAGTAGGCGCTTCCCGCGCAGTGGTAGATGCGGGCTGGGTTCCGTATTCGCACCAAGTTGGTCAGACCGGTAAAACTGTTTGCCCGAAAATATACTTTGCTTTGGGTGTTTCCGGCGCTATTCAGCATCTGGCCGGCATGCAGTCCTCGGATGTTATTATTGCAGTGAACAATAATCCGGATGCTGAAATTTTCAAAGTGGCCACCTATGGTATTGTCGGTAACTTAAATGAAGTTGTTCCTGAAATGATCAAACAATTAAAAAACGGAGCTTGATTTTATGTCCGCTTCAGCGGCTCGCAGGAGTCGATGCTTTGCGGTAGTCACATTGCTTTTTTTTGTGGTAGCTCAGGGGTCTGGGGTAAAAGCTGAAAACGTGGCAGCGCAGACTACGACCTCTGTGGCTACAGTCGTATTGAAATACATACCCCAAGCTCCTGAACTTTCCATGCTACAGCGCGTTTTTCCGTCTGCTGATAAACGTCCATCCACCCTGGCGTTGAGTTATTATCATTCCCTGATCCAAATTTGTCAGTATTCAAATACCCATGCCGGTCCCAAAGGAAATTTGATATTACCCGGATTCCGGCAGTTAAGGAAAGATTTGGTTTTTGCCTTGCATTTGGGAGATGAGGAACGACTGCTTATACCCGGACAAAAAGGAGCAGCGCTTACTCTTTCCGTGCATCCGGGGAGCGTTCAGGAGAAATGGATATGGCCGGATGGGTTGATTCTCACGCGCCGGTATTATCAATCACCAAAGCAAGTGGGCGCCGGTATCCGCTATGTGATCTATAATCAAACCAACCGTTTTATCAATGGACTGCGTTTTGTCGCGTATTTGCATGATCCTGAGATTGTCGGATATGCCGGGCAGGAAGAAAATGAAGAGGATGATGAATTGTTTGCCGATCCTCGCGAGGCGTTACTGTATCAACGTGATTATAGTGTTCGTGAGGAAAGTTGGGTTGGTATGGGCTGGAGCACGGAAAGCGGCTTAATAACAGCCGGTGAACGCGTCGGTGCGCATGACCGGCTTACGCATCGTTTTAACCAAACCACCTCCAGTCTTGGCATAACATTGGAAACGCCGGCCAAGGATCTGCCCAACGGACAATTTTTCACTACCACCTTTTGGACCACCTGGGGTATTGATCGGGACACAATCGCGAAAATGTTTATACATTTGCGAAAAACAGAAGACTTCAGGGACTGGGAGGAGACTGGGATTGAGCAAGTACGCGCAGGTATGCAGTTTTCAAGTAATGATCAGAACTTGGCCTATGTGTTTCAATCCCTAAAGGCCTGGACACCCTGGATGGTACGCAAGGATTCGTTCGGACAATTATATTTGGCATCCTTAGCCACCACTAATCCGGTAACGCCGGAACACGTGCTTAAGGGAATCAAGGGATTACTTTCTTTTCAGCAGCATAAAGTCATTCGACAGTATTTGGAGTTTTGGCTGGACCAACGCTCTGAAACACCGGATGTAGCCTATACCATTTTATTGACCTCGGCGTATTACCAAGCTACCCAAGATAATACCTGGCTGCAAGAAAATGATATTCGTATAAAAGAACTGGCACAATACCTGGCGGATCTGGATCAGGACAAAAACGGAATGCCGGAATACCGGTTAACCTTGCCGGGGAAAAAAGCAGCCTATCATCGACAGTTGGAGTTCCTGCAGCACAGCATTGCCAGTGCCGATGCTTTTACTCAGGCAGCGGAGTTGTTAGCTGCCATGCCTGAGGAAAAAGATATGGATACCATTAAGGCCTGCCGGGCGCTGGCGAAAAAAGGCTATGCCGGTCTGGAGAAATTTTGGACTAAACAAAACGGCAAAGGCTATTATGCCGCGGTACTGGTACAAGGGAATCATTTACCATACAAAGGTCTGGCTATAATGGACCTTATGCCTAATAAAGCAGGAGCAACGGACAAACTGGAAGAGAGTTTTCAGGATATTTGGCAGACCTCGGTCTGGCGCACGTCCCATGAGCGCTATCGTTTATATTTAAATCAAGATCCGGAATACACCGGGGAAATACTATTGGATCAGAACCAACTCAATTTACCCTACACGCATAAAGTATTACAGCACGGATTAAAGCATTCTCAAACCTGCAATGAAGCCATCACACGCTTGCGACACTATGTCAAAAATATGGTGCTGGATCCAGCTATTTTAGGTATGCCAGGTCAATCCGGAATAGAGATTGCGGCTGTAGATGTGGCGGCTCTGAATTTTATCGAACTGCTAATCAGTGGTTTGTGCGGTCTGGAAATAGCGGACAATGGCTTAAAAGTAAATATTCCGGAGTATACCGAGGATTTGGGAATTGAGATAAAAAATCTTCCCTGGCGTAAGAAGAAGATCAATATTAAGGTTGTGGGAAAAGGTGGAGGCAAGGGAACCATCTATGTGAATGGCAAAAAAATCACTTCCAACACACTTTTAGTCGAGAAACAGCTGCCAGGTAGTATAATAACAGTGGAAATCAAGCGAAAACCGTCAAAAAAGCGGAAAAGCCGCAAAAAGTCCAAAAAAACGAAGAAAAAGAAGCAGAAAAGAAAATATTGACAAAAATGTAAGAATGTGATACAAAGATATTCGCAATTTACATTTTCCGAAAAATGCTTTTTTAAAGGAAAATCTGAAGGTGATCGTGTCCAGCCAATCGAATACCTTATTGTTCTCGTATAAAAACCGAGTGACGAAGGTAACAATTATATAGTGTTAATATAATTTTATAGAAAGGAGGCCATAAAGATGGCACTCGTAAAAGAAAGAAAAAAAGAGCTTATTGAAGACAATAAAGTTCATAATACTGACACAGGTTCTCCTGAAGTTCAGATCGCAATGCTTTCTGAACGCATTAATGGGCTTGCCGGGCATTTTAAAAGTCATCACAAGGACCATCATTCTCGTACTGGTCTTTTAATGATTGTCAGTAAGCGTCGTCGTCTGCTTGATTATTTAAAAAAACATCATGTCAGCCGCTATAAAGCGATTCTAAACAAATTAAATCTACGTAAGTAAAACTACAGAAAGTACACTGGTTTTTCCGGGGTAAACCTAAGGAGGCAATACTTTGACAGGAATGATATCCGTCAGCCGTGAAGTGGCTGGACGAACACTC
>JAGLMY010000200.1 GCA_023139775.1 bacterium | reverse complement strand
AGACGTATAATCCAAAAATAGATCGTTTTATACGACCAAACAGCCCTATAAAACAATTTCGTACGTAGATTAGCCGTATTATAAGACGACTATTCGGCAGACTACTATATGTTATGTGCAAAATCAAACCCGGTAATGGAGAGTAAATGACAAATTTCAAAGAAAAATCAAACCTGATATGGGAAGTAGCAGACCTTCTCCGAGGTGATTATAGGCAATCCGACTATGGCAAGGTTATTCTACCAATGACGGTGTTGCGCCGGTTGGATTGCGTACTGGCGCCAAAAAAGCAAAAGGTGCTGGACTATCTGCCGAAAGTTGAGAAACTCTCCGATAGCGCCAAAGATCTCGCCTTGAACAAAATTGCCGGGGCCAACTTTCATAACCGAAGTCAATTTGATTTTGCACGACTGGTTGCCGACCCCAACCATATTGCCGCCAACCTGCGCAATCATATCAATGGCTACTCAGCCTCTGCCCGCGAGATTATCGAATATTTCAATTTTGATGATCAGATCGAGCGCATGGATGACCCCAAGGCCGACATTCTGTTTCAGGTGGTTAAAAAGTTTGCCGAGATTGATCTTTCGGACATGGGCACCATGCAAATGGGTTATGTGTTTGAAGACCTCATCCGCCGTTTTGCAGAGCAATCCAATGAAACCGCGGGAGAACACTTTACCCCCAGAGAAGTTATCAAACTGATGGTTAATGTACTATTTAATGCAGATAATCAGGCTCTGACCCAGGCAGGGATTGTCAAAACTTTGTATGATCCCGCTTGTGGTACAGGCGGAATGCTCTCTATAGGTGAAAAACATCTCATGGACTTTAATCCGGATGCAAAGCTGGAAGTTTTCGGGCAGGAAATTAACCCTGAATCATACGCTATTTGTAAATCCGATATGCTGATTAAGGGGCAGAATCCCGGAAATATTAAGTTTGGGAATACCTTTACTGTTGATGGATTGCACAATGAAAAGTTTGATTATATGCTTTCCAACCCGCCCTTTGGTGTGGACTGGAAGAAAGCGGTTAAAATCATCAAAGATGAACATGAAAACCTGGGTTATGCCGGTCGGTTCGGGGCAGGCCTGCCGCGTATTAATGACGGGGCCCTATTATTCTTGCAGCACATGATTTCCAAAATGAAAGCCCCGGAGAATGGCGGCAGTCGAATTGGAATTGTGTTTAACGGTTCTCCCTTATTCACAGGACAAGCAGGCAGTGGTGAAACAAATATCCGTAAATGGATTATTGAAAATGATTGGCTGGAAGCTATTATTGCCCTACCTGACCAACTTTTCTACAATACCGGTATTTCAACCTATATCTGGATACTCAATAACCATAAAAGCGAACAACGAAAAGGTAAGATTCAACTGATTAATGCCACAGGAAGCAAAGATGAAGAGTTGATGAAAAGCGGTGAACGTGACTTTAATCGTTTTTGGGAAAAGATGCCGCGTTCCCTGGGTAATAAACGCAAGCAGGTTCCGGAAAATGGTGAGAGCAAGGGAATAGGCTTTATCACCAAGCTTTATGGTGACTTTGTTGAGAATGAATTTGTCAAAATCCTGCC
>JAGLMY010000020.1 GCA_023139775.1 bacterium | reverse complement strand
CCGGCATGTCTTTAGCCGGGGTCCAGGTGCCTTTGATTTTGCTTATAAAATCAATGGATTCCGGCTGGAATCATGCCGGAATGACGACATTTGGAAGTTATGCGGTTGATGCCAATATTTGAAAAAATCTTTTTCCGCAATAGAAACTAACTAGAAAAGCGGTTCATTTTAAAACACTGTTGCGGCAGATGAAACACTTAGCATGTGGTTGTTTATAAGAACTATTCGTAAAAATTCTTATTTTCCAAAGCGGATTTAAAAAATAGCACTGGCTAAGTGGTTTGGCATGTTACTTGCTTTATTAGTTAGTAAATTTTTATTACTGAAGGGAGTTGATTGTTATGTCAAAAGTTATTGGTATTGATTTGGGAACCACAAATTGTTGCATGGCTGTTATGCAGGGTGGTGAAGCGGTAGTTATATCGAATGCGGAGGGGTCCCGGACCACGCCTTCAATTGTCGGCTTCACCAAAAATGGTGAACGGTTGGTTGGGCAAACCGCCAAACGTCAAGCTGTAATCAATCCGGAAAACACTATTTTTTCAATCAAACGTTTTGTCGGTCGCCGCTATGATGAAGCGCGTTCAGAAGAAAACAAAGTGCCATACCAAACCAAAGCGAATAAGAACGGAGATGTCGCGGTGATTGCGCAGGATAAGCAGTATGCGCCTCCTGAAATTTCTGCCATGATTCTACAAAAGTTGAAAACTGACGCGGAGAGTTATTTGGGTGAGAAAGTAACGGAGGCAGTCATTACGGTACCTGCCTATTTTAATGATAGCCAGCGTCAGGCCACCAAGGATGCCGGCAAGATCGCAGGACTCAATGTATTGCGTATTATCAATGAACCCACAGCAGCTGCTTTAGCCTATGGTTTGGACAAAAAGAAGAATGAAAAAGTGGCAGTCTATGATTTGGGTGGCGGTACCTTTGATATTTCCATTTTGGAACTTGGGGACGGTGTCTTTGAGGTCAAGTCGACCAATGGAGACACGCATCTGGGTGGTGATGATTTTGATCAAGCTATTATTGATTGGCTGGCCGAAGAATTCCAGAAGGAACAGGGCATTGACCTGCGTCAGGATAAAATGGCGCTACAGCGCTTAAAAGAGGGCGCGGAAAAAGCTAAGTGTGAACTTTCCACGACCATGCAAACCGAAGTAAATTTGCCGTTTATTACCGCGGATGCCGGCGGTCCCAAGCATTTAAATCTGAGTATGACACGAGCCAAACTGGAACAGCTGACCGGCGGTTTAGTGGAGCGTTCTTTAGCGCCGGTCAAACAAGCATTGGCGGATGCCGGTTTGTCGGTCAGTGATATTAATGAAGTCATTTTGGTGGGTGGCCAGACCCGGATGCCGTTGGTGCATGAAAAGGTGAAAGGCTTTTTTAACCGGGAACCGCACAAGGGAGTAAATCCGGACGAGGTGGTTGCCATCGGCGCCGCGATTCAAGCCGGTGTTTTGAAAGGTGATGTGAAAGATGTCTTGTTGCTGGATGTGACCCCGCTGACCCTGGGTGTGGAAACTATGGGTGGTGTGCGCACACACTTGATCGAAAAGAATACGACCATTCCCTCCAAAAAAAGCGAGAATTTTTCCACAGCAGCAGATAATCAATCGACTGTGGAAATTCATGTCTTGCAGGGTGAACGGGAAATGGCGCGTGACAACAAGACCATTGGTCGTTTTCATCTGGATGGTATTCCGCCGGCTCCGCGCGGTGTGCCGCAAATTGAGGTTGCTTTTGATATTGATGCCAACGGCATTCTGCATGTAAGCGCCAAAGATAAAGGAACGGGTCGCGAGCAGAAAATTACCATCACTGCCAACTCGGGTATAAGTCAGGATGAGATTGATCGCATGGTAAAAGAAGCGGAAGCGCATACCGAGGAGGACAAAAAGCAGCGTGATTTGATTGATGCCAAGAACCAGGCGGACAGCCTGGTCTATCAGATGGAAAAGAGTCTGAGTGAATTAGGGGATAAAATTTCAGCTGCGGATAAACAGGCGATTGAATCCGCCCTCGGCCGGTTAAAAGAAGCAGCCACAGGCAATGATTTGGCAGCCATTCAACAAGCTACGGAAGAGGTCAATAAAGTGTTCCAGAAAGTATCCTCTGAGCTGTATCAGCAGGCTGAGCAGGATCGCGGCAATGGCGGTGGCCAGGACGGCGGTGCCCAAGGGTCGTCAGGTGCTGCTGAGCAAGACCAGACAGTGGAGGCGGAAGTAGTGGATAAGCAATAAAAATCCACCGGCTAACACTTGTGGTATTTTTATCCGTTCGTTCGTAGGGAACAGTCCCCCAACCGGAATTAATTGTAGGGAACAGTCGCGACTGTTCCCTACGAATGGGATTTCCTTCGGTTGCGACCGTTCCCTACAGACACGGACAATTCATTTTACATTTGAGGCTATTATGAAAAAGAATTTATTTATTGATCGTGCCCAAATTCGTGTGCAGGCCGGCCGCGGCGGAAATGGCTCATCCCATTTTCACCGTGAGAAGTTTGTGCCCTTAGGCGGTCCGGATGGCGGTGATGGCGGACACGGCGGGCATATTATTTTTGTGGCGGATCGAAGCTTAAAGACGCTGGTGGATTTTTCGTTTCGCAAAGAGTTTGTGGCGGATCCCGGTAATCCGGGTGCCGGCAAGAAAAAATATGGCAGGCAAGCCAAGGATTGTGTGGTTCGTGTTCCGCAAGGTACGATGGTTTATACCATACAAGGCGAAGTGGTCGCGGATTTGAGCGAATCGGATCAAAAAGTGATTATTGCCAAAGGCGGACGTGGGGGACGAGGGAATGTGCATTTTGCCACAGCCTTGCGGCGCGCGCCTAAACTGGCGGAAAAGGGAGAACCGGGTGAAGAAAAGGATTTGATCCTGGAACTTAAACTACTTGCAGACGTGGGTTTGGTGGGTCTGCCCAATGCCGGCAAATCCACCTTGCTGGGCGCTTGCTCCGCGGCAGAACCGAAAATCGCGGATTATCCCTTCACTACCTTGACCCCCAATTTGGGCGTGGTCAAAATTGATACCGGCGCCAGTTTTGTGATGGTGGATATTCCGGGGTTGATTGAGGGTGCCGCGCAAGGCATTGGCTTGGGACACGAGTTTTTACGTCACGTGGAAAGAACCAAACTCTTGATTCATATTGTGGACATTGGATTTCCGGAAGTGCATCCGCTTAAGGATTTTGCCACAATCAATCGGGAGTTGGCATTGTACAATCCAAAGATTGCCCGGCGACCGCAGATTGTGGTACTGAACAAAGTGGATTTAATTTCAGATAAAAAAGCAGTGCAGACGCTGGTGAAAGATTTTAAAAAACAAGGATATGATGTTTTTGTGATATCAGCGGCATCCCGGCAAGGTGTAAAGGAACTCAGGCAGCATACTTACGCGCTTTTAAAAACTTTACCGGATGAACCATTGGTCGCGCTGATTGCTAAAAAAGTCATTACCGGGCCGGCCCCTCGTTTCCGTATTGAGAACGTAGAACCGGGAGTCTGGCGGGTTTTCGGAAAAGAGCCGGAAAAATGGGTGGCCATGACAGATTTTAACAATGAAGAAGCGGTCACAAAGTTGAAAGCGGTTTTCGACCGCATCGGATTGACAGAAGCATTTAAGACCTATAAAGTGGCGGAAGATGATACCCTTATTGTAGGCAAGGAAGAATTTCTATTCAAAGAAGATATGTAATATAATGTCGTAGGGGCTTAGGCTAAGCCGTGCCCCTACATTTATCCGGGATGGCCTTAAGATGGAACGCAGACAACTCTTGAAAAAAGCCAAACGCATTGTAGTGAAGATCGGGACGGCTTTGTTGACCACAGACACCGGTTTGCTCAATAAACGCTTTATAGGTAAATTAGCCCGGGAAATTGCTCATTTAAAACAGCTAGGTATAGAAGTCATCCTGGTCTCTTCCGGCGCTGTGGGTGCCGGTATGCTGGCTACCAATGCCAGGACCCGTCCGCGGACTATTCCTGCCAAACAAGCCATGGCGGCCATCGGTCAGCCACAACTCATGCAAGCCTATACTGAGAGTTTTAAGCGCAGGGGGCTTTTAACCAGCCAAATTTTACTGACCGCGGAAGACATCAATCACCGGCAACGCTATTCCAATGCGCGCAATGCCATCTTTGAATTGTTTAAAATGAAGGTTATTCCAATTGTGAATGAGAATGATACAGTGGTCGTCAAGGAGATTAAGTTTGGAGACAATGACGAACTCTCTGCCCAGGTTACCAATCTGACTGAGGCCGATGCCTTGATTATTTTAACGGATGTAAACGGACTGTATACCGGTGATCCGAACAAAGATCCTCAAGCCAAGCTGATTCATCAGGTGGAGCGGATTACGCAGACTATAACCAAAATGGCAAACTTATCCAACAATGAGTTGGGAACCGGCGGTATGGTCACCAAATTGGAAGCCGCGAAAAAAGTTACCAAAATGGGCGAAGAACTTATTGTTGCCAACGGCAGAATAAAAAATGTGTTGTTGCGCATCATGGCCGGAGAGGAAATTGGGACCATTTTTTATCCGCAGGCAGATAAGCAAGCTGCAAAAAAACGTTGGATTGCTTATTCGCTAAAACCCAAAGGCATGTTGGTTTTAGATCAAGGAGCTGTACGCGCGGTGAAAGAGGGCGGCAAAAGTCTGTTGCCGTCAGGAATTAAAAGTTCAGCTGCGGATATTTTTCAGCAAGGGGAGTGCGTGGTTCTGGCGGACGAAAAAGGAGTTCGTTTTGCGCATGGTTTAGTTAAATACAACTCAGAAGAAATTAAGCAAATACTGGGAAAGAAAAGTTCCGAAATTCAGAAAATATTAGGTTTTATAAACAGCGATGAGGTTATTCATCGCGATGATTTGGCTTTGTTGTAATACGTT
>JAGLMY010000002.1 GCA_023139775.1 bacterium | reverse complement strand
AGTATAATTCGGGATAATTTTTGCGCATAAGTCCCCACCAAAGCAAAACTTAATGGCCTGATTTCATCGCCCGTTCCAAGGTAGTTCCCATACTCATCTTCCAGGGTTTCTACTACTGTCCCGGCATGCATAACTGTAAGCCCACCGGCCACGGCCCCTAATGGTCCCAGCGGCATACCGTACGCCAGATATTCAGTCCCGATATCCTGAAACCAAAAATTATGCATGAAGCTGGCCTGGGGTGAAGTAATTTGCACCAACCCGGCGGGATTCCAATAAAGGGTATCTAATCCATCACCCAAGGCGATATAGGTCTCGCCCATGGCTATCGGACGAACTCCTTGTCCGGCCTTAAGAAAGTTGGCGCTGGTGCTTCCCGGTCCCCCGGCTGCAACCGTACCGTGAAATATAAGCAATGCCATCAAGGAAACCAATATCTGCCGCATACTGCATCCCACCCTTTTTCCATGATTAATGCCTATGTACCGGTTATCTGTTCCCAAATATTTCTAATACTTCCATAAATTAATTATTAATATTATCGGTAAATAAATTATATGCCCTTAGAGGTTTTTTGTAAATATTTTTACTTCCGCCAGGCACGTCACCGCGGGTGTCCCCAGGCCACTGGGTGGGATACTCACGGACCGGTTTTAAGCATTCTTCCCCTTTTTAAAAAGGGGGATTAAGGGGGATTTTATCAGGCTGTATCCCACCTCAGCGTGTGCATTCTTTTCAAGTTCCATGCAATGCATACCAATGCCCATTCTCCCTTAACTGCTTGCAACCCGCGAAGCAAAAATTGTCGAAATCCCATAACAGCTTTTATAATTCCAAATACAGGTTCCACCGTGCTTTTACGCCGGGCATAAAGCTTTCGTCCATCCGGGGTTTGCATGCGCCATTTCATTTTTTCAACCGCATCCGCATCAGCAGACAGTGGGGGCGGTCCTGAAAAACGGGTTTCCAACGTGGGGTGATGATATTCCCGGCGGTTGGCAAGGTACGTGACTCGGCATCGGTGAGGTTGACCTGATCTTTCGCTTGGGGTCCTTTAGGTGTGGGCGGTTCTGGCTTTTGACCTCGGGCTTTCTGACCGCGGGCTTTTTCCCGCTCATCACGGTCAGCCATTTTTTGTTCATAGGCTGCTTGGGCCTAGTGGTCCCGTTCGGTGGCTCGTTGCTTGATCTCAGCTTTGGCTTGTGCAATCGCCGCCAGGCGATCTTCGCGTCGAGCCAGTTCATCCGGAATGCTCATCCCATCGGGGATGTCGGCGGTATCGGCTGCTTCAGCCAGATGCATCAGGCGCTGCACTTCGGCACGAAGAGTGGTTCAGTGAATGGTATGGCGGTAAGCTGCCTTGGAGGGATTTGAAGAAAGGGGTGATGATGGAAAAAAATAATTGAATTAGAAGTTGAGTTATGGCAGAAGATGAAAGTAATTCGGTCATTAATCAGGCAAGTCTACCAACTAAGGCACCGCGTCATAATAAATTGATTGTTTTTACTTCTGTATCGGTAGCAAAGTACAAAAGCCTCAAGCTGCACAAGAAAAGAGCGTACGATTGGCTGAGACGAGTTTTCCAGGCAAATCCGACTTTGTTTGAATATTGGAAAGTGTTTAAAGTGTGTTAATGGGAGCGGTGTGATTCGAGAGGATCACGCACCGTTCTACGAGCGGCTAAAGGGGATGTTCCTTTGGCCGGCTCACCTCAGTAAATATGCGGCAAAATCCGGCACTGATAAGAGGAGCAATCCAGTATGAGCAGTAATGGCATCATTCGATTTTTCGAGCTTGATTGGAAGCAAACCTTGCGTCATAATAGTAACATCCCATTGGTTAAGTTTTTCCGTGCTGGAAACAGCTTATTTTATCATACCAGTGGGGCCTTTTTATACTTTTTAGGGTTGTTAATGGGCTTTTAAATTGAGAAGATAATCTGTTAAAATGAGACGATTAAAATGAAAAAACTTAACCGCAAAACAATGAGAAAATTAGGACGGCTTCTAATTATCGGAGCGGGGGTATTTTTGTGCGGGGGAACTGCCGAGGCGGCTGATATTTGGGTTGAAACTCCAGTTACTGCCACAACAATAAATTCCGCTATCGCCTCAGCACAGCCGGGGGACACAGTAATTATTCCTGATGGGACTTATCACAAAATATCATCCCAAGAATGGCCATATGACAAAAAGATAAATGTGTTTGTCAACGGAAAAAGCGGAAATGAGATAACAATAAGGTCCGAAACCCCCGGCGGAGTGACCTTTAGCGGAACTTTCTGTTTGTACATTTACGGTGATTACGTGGTTATTAAGAACTTTGTTTTCAAGGAAATATACTATAAAGATCAATTCAATCATATGATTGAATTACACGAATTAAATCATTCCAGGATAACGAATAATCTTTTTCAAAAAATCGGGGACCCCAGTTATGAAGAAAATGGCTGGGCAATATTGCTGACAAAGGGTTCCAGTTACAACAGAATTGACCATAATTCTTTTTTTAATTTTTATCAACAGTGCATTTATGTGAGTCCTAGAGGATATAATACAATTAATAACCAAATTGACCACAATTATTTCAAGGATGCTCCGGCAGCAAATAAGAACACCCGCGAGGCGATGCAGATTGGAGATGATTACGGAATAAACGATAAAATGTTCACAAATGTAGAATACAATTTTTTTGAGAACTGGATTGCAGAAGCCGAGCTCATTTCAAATAAAGGTTCGAACAATTTTTACAGATATAATGTCATCAAAGACAGCAAGTCCATTACATTAAGGGGAGGGAACGATTGTATAATTGAAGGAAATTATTTCTTGGGACTTGATGGATTGAGGATATTCGGGAAAAACCACACCGTTAAAGGCAATTTTTTTGAAGATATATCCGGAACATGGGGAATAGTTGTGAATATTGGAACAGGTAGCCAGAATTATGAAACTGTTGAGAATCTCTTAATGCAAGATAACACTTTTGTGAATTGCCCAGCAGTTTCAATTTACTTTGGATACCCATCTGATAATATCCCCCCCAAAGATATAAACTTTATAGATAATCTTATAATCCAGAATGAATCAAGTATGATAAATTGCTGGAATGTTAATGGGATGTCTTGGAAAAATAACTTGTTATGGAATTCAGGCAATGCTAAATACTGGACAAATCGCACCGGTCTTTCAGTTTGCAACGAACCCTCCACAGGTATTTCTCGCGCCACCGAACTCCCAATAATTCCTCAAGTTAATTTGCCCGTAACTGAAAACGAAGTAGGTCCAACTTGGCTTCAATCAACGGCGGACCTCAACCAAGACGGTCGGACTGATATCCAGGACATCCAACTCTGCGTCAATGTTGTTCTGGAAACGGAAACCGATCCGGACATTGTCGCGAGGGCCGATGTGAACAAGGACGGAAGCGTCAACACGCTGGATATTCAGGAAGTGGTTAACGCGGTTTTGAACTGATGAAATAGAAAATACCGTTAAGCTGTGAAAGGTTGATTACAAAACAATGAGAAGATCAGAAATATTTTTAACTAGTGTAGTGTCTCACGCTGTTGGTACCTTATCCAGCGTCGCCTTAGCGCGACGGTATTTTGCAATGATGTCCTCAGCCTTGGCTGTCCATACGAATGGCTTAGGATATTTGTTGTGACGTTTAATGTAATCGTAAATAGCGCACGTTAAATCTTACTGATACTGATAACTGATGCTGATAAGAATTTGCTTACATAACA
>JAGLMY010000199.1 GCA_023139775.1 bacterium | reverse complement strand
TGTTAAACCGTCCGGCCATTACATCGTCTGCGATCAGTGTGCTTCGCTTGAAGGCTTCTACACGCGGCGTATTAGAAATAGTGCCTACTGGTTCTGTTCCAGGCAGGCAGGCAAAAACAGCTACTGTGCTTTGCAGCAGGAATATCCCGGCCAGCACGATTCCAGCCGCAGCCTGGAGCGGCAAGCCCAGGTTCGGATGTCCGCCGGTGCTCCGATCATTGGCAAACAGAATCGAGCGCACCAGATATTGCATGATTCTCACAGGCAATTCCCGCAGCCCCCTGATCGGAACATTTAACGGCTTCGGCAGAATCCTCTGCAGGCGGAGCATTTCCGCTTTAATCGCGCTTTCAGGTCCCTCCTCCTTCTCTACTCCCGGTGCTTCAAAGAACCCGTCTTCTTCCCATAAACTCTTGCCGCCGCGCAGCCCCTGCGCCTCTGTGATCTCCTGAGCCGATGCTTCATAGGCTTTGAGTACTGTCAACCTGCTTTTCGAGAAAAGCGTATAACTATTCATAAACGCCGGTACAATTAGAGTATCACCGCGGCGCAACTGGATTTCCCGCTCAGTGCCGTCCGGTTCAGAATAGCACAGCTGTCCCTCACCGTCTTTCACCATCAGCATTTGGTAGCCATCCACCTTGACAACTGCGGAATCATCACCCGTATCCTTATCCAAAGACGGCTGTGTTTCCAATGATATTTGATCCATTGAATATAACGGTGTGCGAATCAGATTCCTTGTCCTTTCATTCAACTCAACCGGTTTTACCAGATAGTCACTAAGCGGCCGAGGCGTAAAATCAAGTTTTTCCAGCGCTTCTTCGATATGCAGCGGCCGGTTGGGATCATTCCGGCCCTGGTCATACAAGCGCAGCGTCTTGTCGCAAGTTTCCTGCACCTCATAAATTAACCCGTATGAAGTAGCGTGAACCGTCGCGCCCGGCACGTTCATTACCAGCATGTCATCGTCCAGACCCAGCTTTTTCTTTATCTCTGCTGATTGCTTCTTGCCGTTAAAATATGCTTCCACCACCCCGTTTTCCCAGCGAAGTTCCAGTTTGTTGCTGAAAGCCTTGATCTCTTTGCCTTCTTTATCTGTTCTGCCCTTTTTCAGGACATTGGCATACTGGGTCTTAAAGTACACTATCTTGGCTGCTTTGGTGTGTAGGGCTTCATATTCTTTTCGGAATTTTGGCAGGATTTTATCATCAATTTCTGCTATTGGTCGGAAACCCAGATGAATCTCGGCAATGGTCTGATCCTTATCCTCCTGCTTTAACCTATCCCGGTCAATAACCACCATCCAACTCTCATTCTTGGAATCCGGTTTGAAGCGCTCATGCATCTGCATTGAAAAGGGCTCTTTGGCATCTAAAATCTTGAACAACTGTCCGATTTCCATCCGGCCTTTGCCTAATAAAGGCTCGCCAACTGCTTTGGCAAAACGGTCCAGCGCCATTGGCAGTCCGGCAATTCGTACTACACCCGGATTCTTTTTGTGCGCTCCAAACCACAGCTCTGCAATATTTATATCCATTTGTTTCTTATTTAAAGCCCGGTTCAAGAACCGGATAATAAAAGAATCTTTGGCCGGTTGGCCCCACACATACGACTGAATCTTAGATTCCACCTGCAGGGGACCTGGCGCCTTCAGGAATGCCTGAACAACTTTGCGTTCCAGATAATTCTGCACAAACGGGAACATAACCAGCATGCCGATAAAATGGTTTTTAAACTGCTCATGATAGAAAACTCGATCCGCTTCTTTAGGATATTCCTTCTGCAATATTCTGAAGGCTTTTTCATTGCCTAAAATACCATTAGACCAGGCAATCGCGCCAGTGAATGCTTTCCAGGCAATAGTCCACCGGCCGGCTCCAGGATTGTCTTGGTGCAAGCTTTGATACATAACCTTGTATACAGCTCTGCCTGTCCTTACAAAGCCAAGAGTTGCCATTGCAAAATAGAGCCCGAATAAAGTACTTACTGCTATACCAGCTAAAACAAGAAGAGAATTATCCAGACCTGTACCCAGATAAATACTTAATCCGATCAAAACTAAGGATAAAACCCCGCTAATTGCGCCGAAAATAAAACCCCAGGCTGCGCGGAAAGGATGCGCTTTCAATTTTTCCCTGGCTTCAGCATCATGCCTTTTTTTGGCTGCCTCGATGCCTGCTTGTCTTTTCAAATAGTTCCTATACTTTTGTTCAATCTTCCTGTCTACCTGGGACGCGTAGTGTAATGCATCTTTAATAATTTTATTCACTTGTGGTGGAAGCTTCTCACCATATATTTCATGCGCATACTTTTCAGTACGCTTGATAACCGCACGTGGGTCAGCCTTAAAACCTTTGTATCCGGCTGCAAATTCCATAATTCCGAAAAATTTACTAAACCCCTTTTCAAGTGAAGGTTCCATCTGAGTGCCTTCGTGCCAGTCATCCCAGGTAATCAGTAATGTCCACAGCAGCCAATCCTGATTTTCAATCGCGTATTTCATAGTTTCTTTAAAAACATCGCCTTGCTCAAAATAATCACCACCCCGGGAATCCAGGAACCTATGCACTCCCCGGCCCCAATCTCCGCCGCCAAGTTTCTTGTCAGTAAATTCATTATACACGGCTGCAATTCCCATAATATCCACACGCTTCATTTCCCTGGCTGTGCGCAAAAGAGCATGGTGACGAGCCTCTAATTTAGTTACATCCCGGCTTAGTTTTGCAACCTCCGGCATATTCATCAATCCCCACATGTCAATCCATTGATGAACTGCAGCTGCGGCTTTATCCCCTAAATACTGTGATTCATAGGTTTTATCGCCCACGAGAAGATAGATATATCCTTCTTTTTCCAATTCCAGTGCAATCTGTCTGTAATCTTCCCCCTGGAAACCAGTTGTAGCCATGCCAAAAACATATATTACCGGCACACCAGCTACTCGCTGATAGGCAGGACTTAAGGCATAGGTGTTCAGAACACGCTTAATATGCTCTTTCAGCACGCCTCTATCCGCAAAACCATAATTCTCTCTGATTATTTTGGTCTCATACATAACTGCCAGCTCAAATTTTCTTCCCAAGGGATTTTTTTTATTCACTTTTTCCACAACTTCGAATAGTTTTGCCAGCCATTTATCATGCTCTCTGGTCCCGGCATAATAATCAACATTCATTCCATCCACACCCATGTCCATGAGAACCTCAATCACCCATTCCATATACTCCTCATCTGAAGAATCATAGAGACCAAGAAGAGGATGATAGACTGACGCAATGTCAGTGGAATCTATTTTGGGATAGTGACCATACCAACTCCAATGATCAGCGCCTTTACCAGGTCTCTCCCACCAATTCACAGCATGAATATAGATTTTATTTCCTTCTATCCGAGCATACTTAAATATTTGATCTCTTACCAAGGCCGCCTGAACAGTGCTTTTAAGCCCGCCTTTTAAGGATTTATGTAGACCTGATTTAGTGAAATATTGAGTCAGCTCAGTCTTTGACTTTGCTTGCTTTTCAGTACCAATATAACCGGTTGGAACAACTCCGGTCAATTGTGTCTGTGCGTCAATGACAACTACTGTATTTTGTTCATTAACTTTCTTATGACCTGGTGTATTATAAGAACTTACACCAAACTCCAATGTAATTTCCTTTGTGCCTTCCAAACCCAATTGTGTCAAATCATAGGTCAGGGTCCCTGTCCTGCTATTATCTGGCCAGATTTTTACAAAATCGGCCAAATCAGGAGAATGGACAATCAAATACCATTCATGGGTCACATCCAGAATGTTTAATCGAATCCCGGGCGAGCTATTGAAATCTATCTTAATAGGTTTGCTCCTGATAGAACCAAAGGTATTAAAACACCACTCATCTCCCTTAATGATTAATTGATTACCTTGTTGAGTTAAAAACACTCCCGTTTTATTAGAATTTTTGAATAAATCTGCTAAACTCAACCTTACTGTTTTTGTTATTTCTGTTTTTCTTTGTTTAATACGTTTTGTAGCTTTGGAAGGCTCCTGCAATACTGAACTAACATTCAATACAACCTTGGTATTGTTATCTACTTTTTCCCGACCATACGTGGTAACACCTATTTCAAACTGTACTTCTTGCTCCCCGGTTAAGCCAAAGCGTTGTAATTTTTTCAAATCATATATCTGAATACCTTTTCGACTGTTATCATTCCATATCTTTATATATTTACCACCTGGAGCTACAGGCAGATTAGGTGAATGAATAATAAAATACCATCCATTAGTCACAGTTTCGATATTTAATTTAATTATAGTACGCGGACTATCAAAATCTATTTTAATTGGTCCACTCCTAATAGAACCAAAAGGAAGAGTACACCACTCATGGCCCATAATCATCACTTTATCGCCCTGGCGGTATATTTTTCCGCCTGTACTCCTTGAATTCTCAAACAGGTCGGTTATATTTATAATTCGCTTTGGATCAACAATCACTTGTTCAATTTTCTTATCTACTCCAACCTGAGCATACAACCGTGTCCAAAACGACGGCACAATGAACATACAAATGATCAATGCAACTTGCGTCCCTACTTTCACACTTTTACTAAAAGAAATTCGTGAACCTTTATTCATTTGAACGAAAATCGCCAGGATAAGCGGTACTGCAATCATGGCCACACTCACCGCAGCCATCAATCCGGCGAAGCTAAAAACCGCTGGTTGCACCACTCCCAGCACAACAATTGCCACCCCAGTCACAGCAAACGCCACTTCTACTAATGTAAACCCATCGTTTCCGGCAGATCCTAAACGTCTCTTGAAAGCCTTGATTAGCATAACAAAAAAGGCTGCCAAGGCCGCAAATATCGCGCCTAAAGTAAACTTTCCTGCCCGGGTGGACATCAACGGCGCTTGGGGTGACCCGTCCAGAGTAATATTATTCACAATATCCGGATTGGTCCTCATGAGATACTGGATTACGGCCAGATTCGGCACCAGACTGTCAGGACTCATAACCCTTCCGCGCTGCAGCTCTTCGGGCAAGAACTTGATCTCCCAGGGCGCGGCATTGCCAATATCAATGTGAGCAATCAGGCCGTCGCATTCATCACAAAATTTTATTAACAGCGGCAGTAGTTCCTTCTCCCGGATATCCTGTCTGGACCGGCCTTGTTTCAGCCAGGTTTTAATTTTCGGTCCCAGCATATCTCCGGTCAAGTGCCAGGGATCCAGCACAATACCAATCGGCGGTTTTTTATCCGGATGTTTTTTCAGCCAGGCTTTGCGCAAGGCTTTTACATAGCGAATCTGATCCCGGACATATTCATGCCTGCTTTTGCTGAGTTTTTTAAGCGGAACAAATGATTCCCTCGCCACTGTGGTTTCAAAAAGAATAGTAAGATTATTTTTAGCTGCCAGCTCCAGGTGCTCCATTACATTGTCCCGGATATCCTGATCTGCTTCTTGTTTTTTCAAATGAGCCAGCATGGCTGAGTGATCCTGCTCCAAGGTTTGGCCGCTTGCTTTTAAGCTGAAATAATTAGCCCAGTCATAAGGAGCGATATTGACCGCTGTGTTGCGCGCGTGTTTTTTAGCCAGTATCTTCGGAAGTATCAGAACCTTCTTTTGCCAGGGGATATCATAGGAATTAATCGGCAGATCCAATTCTTTGGCTGCCTGCAATTGGGCCGGGGTCGCATAGAGTTTGATTTTTTCAACGCCAGTATAAATATTCCAATATAATTTGTTGGCAGAAATAAGAAACTTCAGAAGATTTATTAAGCTCCTGCCTTTTAAAAACGAAAAAACCGAACCCTCATTTTCCAAAACAGCAAATATCGTGGTTCCTACCTGCGCTTTGGACATAAGGTCTTGAACGTTTATAATCCGGAGAATATCCGCCAGCTTATCATCAGCTTCTGATTGCTGTTTATACGTATCAAGGTCCCGCTTCTCTTTACCTGTTGCCAACACATCATTCAGGCTGTTAAATACGCGCGGATATCCTCGAACTATTCTTTCCACCTGGTTATGCTGCGTTTGATTAGCCTTTGCTTGTTTTCCATAAGTCGCACGGCAAGCCTCATTCCATTGTTCCGGTGCCATGAATAGCAACAAAATAAAAATCCCACTTAAAAAGACTGTACCAACCGTAACTCTTTTGGCCCTATTTCTCAGGCTACTGCCCGCCATCCAAAGACTGCCCACAATGGGTTCAAGCAAGTAAGCAAAGAATTCAGGCAGATGTAATTTTTGGTGTAACCACACATGGGCTGCTGTGGTGTACTGGAAGTAAGCGGGCAGGTAGGCAACGGTTTCTTCGATGGCACTATCCCCTTCCGGGGTCACAGTATCAAGCACACCGCGGCGTTCTTGATCAGCATCGGCTTTGAAGGTCTTGTAACCTTGCAAAGCAGGAATCAGGGTTGGAGGACGTGCAGCCTTCCCCTCGTCTGCCATCGCCTTGGCCCGGTTCTTTTGCGCCACTTTAATGGCGGCCCATTTGACTGCGCTGTAGGCGAAAAAAACCAACAGACCCCATACTCCTGCTTGCAGAAGGCCCTCATATCCATCGGTCAATACATTGATTCCGAATGTAATCAGGGCACCACCCAAACTCAAGAGCATGGCCTTGATAAATCCAAACGCCGAGCTTTCCTGGGATTTTACCAGTTTATCAATCTCTGGTTGGCGCCGGCTGGCTGTGCGGTAGGCCTTTTGTATGGAAGTTAAGATAGCTTGCGGTACGCTTTCCCCTCTGCGCTGATGAATGTCATGCACCGCCTGCTCAGCAATTCGAATAATTTCCGTAAGATTACTGCGATGACCATTTTTGGCAGCGCTTAAACGCGCAATTTCCAAAATGCGGTCACAGCCTTTTTGCAGAGAAGGAAATAATTCCGTGCCGGTTTGATTTCCGTCCAGGGATGAAATAAGCATAAACTGATTTTGTTTTTTCTGCATGGCGCGGGTCACTGTCTGAGCCAATAAATCACTATCCGGTGTTTGCAACTTATGGGTTTGCTTCCAAACCGGGAATAATTTAGGTTCCCCTTTGGTCAGTTCATAGGTGTCCGCTCCGCCGACAAAGCGATTATCATATCCTGGATAAACCAAAGTAATTCCCAGGCTATCGGGTTGGTTTGGATCAATATTGGCAACACTTGCGCTCTGCCATTGTGCCGGATCAGCTCCGTACTTTTTAACAATATCAGCCATTTGATTGTTATAATTGCCAAAACCCAGGCTTAATTTATTAGCGCCCATCCACTGGGCGCCGGTTTTATCTCCAGCTAAAATAAATACATATCCTTCTGCTTCCAGTTCTTCAACCACGCGCTTGATGTCGTCGTCGGTAAATTCCATCAAATCCAGGTTATGTAGAAAAACGAGTGCCAAACCGTTTATTTGCAAAGCTGATTTTTGTGTGGCATAGGTATCCAATAAAAATTTCAAATGGGATTTTAATACATCCGTGCTTCGCAGACTCACCCGTGTGTCCAAAGAAAGCGCAAAGGATCTATCCGATTGATTGAGCGCATTAATAAACGCAGGCAGAAACATATCCCGCTGATCCATACCAGCACAGTACTCAAGCACTATGGCATTAATCCCGGCTGACTCCAACATGGCTATCGTATATTTACGTATCACCGGATCATAGGATTCAAAATCCTGAAACCACGGATAATTGGTTGAAGCAATATCTTTAATCTTGCCATATTCAGGATGCGTGATCAGGGTGTTGCGGTTGTGATTGTTGAGATTAATGGCTTTTCCGTTTTGGTTCATTCCCGCCCATACGGCAATCAGATTTTCCGGCATATATTGGCGCAGCTGTTTTTTAATCTGCCCCGCTTCTGCGACTGATCCGAACCGCTTACGTACATGGTCTTTATAAGCACCTTCAGCCGGTTTTTCAAAAACTTCAAAATTCCTTTCTGCTCCTTTAGGATACGGTTCCAAGGTGATATTGCAATTATCCATATTTAGTAACAGGCGCGGCTGCGTTTGACTGGTAAATTTAGTGTCCGTGCTTTTCGAAACCACGGCAAACCGCACTTCAATCGCGGCTTCCTGCGTGGCAACAATACCTAAGGCATCAAACAATTCTTGAATACTGATTTCATAGACCAGTTTGCCTTTTTTGTCCGTGTCATCCTGGAATTTAAAGTAAGCATCTTGCACAAAATAAACACCATTGTCGCCTGTAAAGGACAAAGGCAGGGACCACATGGTATTATCACTGATTTCTGTAATGTCCAACGCGATTTTCAAGCGTTGGTGTTTGTTAATATCCAATTTGATTTTATGCAGGATGGTCAAACCGTAAAAGGGCCGCATGGTTTCAGGCTGCAGGCCCATATAGAAGGTTTCATCGTTCAGAGCTTTTCCCACAATGGCAAAAACCGGACTGCCTTCCAAAAAGTCTTTGCCGCTAATAACCAGGGGTTGCTTTTCAGCAGTACTTACAGTGGTAACTTGGGTTACCGGCTTGGTAGGCCCCCAATTCACTACAAATATAACTACTGCAGCAAGAATAAATAATGTGCCAAACGTGATTCTGCGGCCTATATTTCTTAGGCTACTGCCCACCTTCCAGACAATACCCAAACTCAAGAGCTTGTCTTTGATAAATCCCGCTACCGAGCTTTTCTGCGATAACTCTGGCTTTTTATTTTTTCGGGGAATCATATTCAGACCACACACTGCCGCTAATACGTTATTATAGTTTGCAAATTCAGTCTCTTGCCCTGCTGCCAATTGGCTCGCTTCATTGATGCTGCCAGGCGAAACCTGCGAACCCACCAAGCTTATGGCAATCACACCTAAAGAAAAAACCAGCACTGCTTTCTGTCCATCAGTAAGGCCCGTCCATCCTTCTCGCGCCCGCGCCAGAAGCGCCTGCATGCCGTCAAAAAGCTTTGCCAAGATTGAAACAAATGTAATTCCCTGTTTTTCCTTTCTATTCATGGCTAGTATTTGCTCGGTCGCTGCCTTAGCCTCTTTTTCATCAAGAACCGCCATCTCACCTTTTTCTATTTCCGCCACCGGCGCCAATGCCCGGCCCTGCGCCGAATTTCCACCTTTGAGCTGGAACCTCAGCCATATTCGCGTTTTTTCTAATAACCATTTGATGGAAATGACTGAAGTATATTTTGATTTTGCCATAGTTTCCCATTCAGGAGAAAGTTCAGCCTTATAAGGATAAGCATTAACCATAGTCTCAAACCTGGGTTCTAATTCTTCACTTCCTCTGATGGACTGTTTCAGCAGCTCTGCTATAGCCAGACCTATATTCAGCATAATCTTCCAATGGCTGCTTACTTTCTGGTCTGGATTCATCTCTGTCAGTATGGCATTGCGATCGGCATGCAAAACCTGGGGTGCGCCCGGCGCCAATTTTAATATATTCTGATTCTTAGCCAGAAGTTTTTCCAGTGGCGTCTTGCGGTCCCGGATCAAGGCAAAATACGGATTTACCAGGTCTTCCTGCGTTATGCGCGGACAGAGTGAAAGATAACTGATGTTGCGCGCCTGCATTTCCTTGAGCACATGGTCAGTATGAAATCCGCCGGTCACCAATACAGCCAGTTTGGTGTTATACTCTTTCATCCGGTTTACGGTATTTTCCACAAACACCGTACTCCGCTCATCCGCCATTTGGTAAAATCTCCTGACCTGCTGTAAATAACTGTCCAGACTGTAAATATCAGTATCCAGCGTAAGTTCACTCAATTCATTATATTGCCGGATAAAATCCATTACCTGCTTTACCTGAAAGGCTTTTGGATTTTCCCGGTACGCTTGCAACTCTTTGGGGGTAGCTGAAATATTCAGCAGTTTCTCCATAATATCCAGCCGCTCTTCCAATTGATCCAACTGCCGCTGCGCGTCACTGGTATACAAACACTCTCTGATAGCCTGATCCAATTGTTCGCTTTCTGTATAAACCTGTTCCAGCTCCACCTTCCGGGGAATTACATTGCGGCGTTTGGATACATATAATAATAGGTTGGGATAAGAGCTAAGCTCCAGTTTTATCCGCTTGCCGTAGCGGCACAGGTAAACCCCGTATTTCAGCGGGGAAATTTCACCTTCCCGGCAGGCCTGCTT
>JAGLMY010000198.1 GCA_023139775.1 bacterium | reverse complement strand
TAAAAACATGCAGGAATGACGATCTAAATAGAGAAGTACTTTCAGTTAAGGATGTTGCAATATGAGTTACAATCCGCCAAAACAGATAGTAAATAAAAGAGGGCTTGACAAGCCAAGTTGTGGTCTTTATTATTGGCGTAATTTTAATGAAAAAATATTCATGAAAACTATTTTGTTTGAAATTTATTCTTAAATAAAAACATCTGTTTTTTCAAAGCGTATGTGTAAGCGGGCTTGGTTGCGGTCAAAACGAGAAGAGGAAAGGATTTGAATATGCTTACAATTAAAGAGATTCATTCCAAAAAAGAAATTAAGGATTTTATTACCTTTGCCTGGCAGATTTATAAAAATGATCCTAACTGGGTTCCGCCTTTAATTATGGATACCATGAATATGATGGACAAACAGAAATCCCCGTTTTTCAAGTTTAGTGAAGCAGCTTATTTCATGGCCTATCGCGACGGAAAACCCGTGGGCCGGGTTACAGCACATGTGAATAACATGCACAATGAGTATCGCAAGGTTAAAGAGGGTTTTTTTGGGTTTTATGAATGCCTGGATGATGATGAGGCAGCTGTGGCGTTAATGAAAGCAGCAGAAGATTGGGTCCGTTCCAAAGGCATGCTAAAGATAATAGGTCCGGAAAATTTCTGTATTTATGATGAGATCGGTTTTTTGGCAGCCGGCTGGAATGCTGATCCGGCCACGCCGGTAGTGCTGACAACATATACACCTAAATATTATTTGGACCACATGATCAAAGCGGGATATCAAAAAGAAATTGATTGGTATGCGTTCAAGGTGTCCGATGGTTTTCAGATTAAAGAGGTTTTTCTGAAAATAAAGAACCGGCTGGAGCAACGCCGGGGACTTAAATTCCGGAATATTAATCTCAAACGTCTGGACCTTGAGCTGCCCAAAATAAAACATATTTTTCGCGATGCCTGGGATGAAAATTGGGGACACTTTCCTATGTCAGATAAACAGTTTGATAATGTTGCCGAGGCCTTAAAAATTGTTGCTGATGAGCGGGTCTGCTTTATGGTGGAAGATGGTGATAAACCGGTAGCATGTTCAGTATCCCTGCCGGATATCAATCCCTCGGTTAAAAAAATGAACGGGCGCTTTCTGCCGTTTGGTATTTTTCATTTCCTGGCTGCCAAGAAAAACGCCAAAGGTCTCCGGACTTTTATGCTGGGTGTGGAAAAAGAGTACCGTAATATCGGGATTGACATTGCACTGGTGGTGGAGACTTTTATACATGGTACGGCGGCAGGCTATAAATGGTCCGAATGTTCTCTGATTGTCGAGACGAATACCAAAATGATTGAACCCATAAAAAAATGGGGCGGCCATGCCTACAAAACTTACCGCCTGGTAAGCAATCAATTATAACCATTTTATCCCTGAAAATAATTGGAACCTTTTTCTGTTCTCAGACGTATTCTTTAGATCGGAAATTCAGCGCCTAAAAACTCAAACGATTTATTGGTGAATATTTTTTAATTCAAAAAAGGCCTTGTTTTAAGGCCTTTTTTATTTTCTACACTTCTGTCTAATCTCCCTGAGAACCTGGCAAATCCCTTAGTGTCTACCCTCGTGAAGCTATTCACTGGCCAGATAGCTTCACGAGGAAAAAACGAAACACGAAATTCGAAAAAAGATTGATAACCGAAGGGGTGAATGAAATGAAAAAGATACTACTGATGATTTTAAGCGTCACCATATTTACAACCGGATGCAGTATGCATGTGTACAAACGGAGTGACTCGCCATACACGCAATATACCCAATACACACCAACGCCGTATCCATATTATATCCCGCAAGAAAAACCACAACAGTATTCTTTGCCTGTGCAGGAACAATCCAGGACCGCAGCTTTGCCGGCACCGACTCCGCAATATACATCAAAACAGGTGGCAGCACCACAAGTTATTCACGTAGAATCTGAGCCTGAACCAATAGTGCAGGTGGTGGAAGAGGTTGTGGTTACCACAGCTGCGCCGGATCATATCTGGGTCAGCGCGCAGGTAATTGCAGATGATATCATTATTCCCGGATTTTATCGCCCCCAGGTACGGGTTGGATTTACCTGGACCAATGGCTATTGGCAGGGCGGTATTTATATCCCCGGTTTTTGGCGTCCAGTGAAAAAGCATGCTCGCGGCTATATGTGGGTGCCGGGTCATTGGTATGGCGGTCGTTGGGTCAAGGGACTTTGGCGTTATACCCGGCGTTCGGGGTATGTTTGGATACCCGGACATTGGAATAATGAAGGTGTTTGGGCACATGGTCATTGGCGTCCCAAAAATCACAGACGCGGTTATGTATGGATACCCGGGCATTGGGATCAGCATGAACATTGGAAATTCGGTCAGTGGCGTTTGAAACACCGCCAAGGATATGTTTGGGTGAAGGGACGCTACAATCGTCATGGTATATGGACTGCAGGTTCTTGGAAGAATGTTCCTAAAGGAAAAGTATGGGTGCGAGGGTATTGGAATCAGCAAGGGGGATGGGTTAAAGGCCTTTGGCGGGAGCAGTCCCGTCAGGGCTATAATTACAGAAAAGGGCATTATGACCGGAAAGGCCATTGGCAACCCGGCCGGTGGAAACCAAAACAGCGTCAACCCAAATATGGGACCGGTACGTATGGCAGAAGCAAAACCAAAGTGATCGTGAACGAGTCTGCGTCCAAACGCTCAAAAATCAAGGATACCGTGGAAAAACAGGAAGCACTGAAACAGTATGAAGATGCTGAAGATGAGTTTGAATACCAACAACATCCGCGCGGAGAACATAGAAAAAGCAAGGTAAAAAAAGTGGTTATTACCACAGAGAAACGCAAACCCAAAGTGATTATTAAAAAAGACAGAAGAAATAAGAAAGTGGTTATTACCAAAAAAGAGAAGCAAAATAAGCATAAACATAAAGACAAATATGGGCAGGAAAATAGAAAGCAAAAGAAAAAGACCGAGGTTATTGTGGAAGAGAAAAAACCGGGCAAATCCGGTAAATCCAAGATTAAAAAAATCGTTGTGACGAAATAAGGAGGAAAATGTCATGAGACGCTCATTTTTGTTGGCACTGGGAATTGCCATTCTTTCCGTAAGTATGATTGCCGGTTGCCGCGGGCCGAGTGGTCCGGTGGGACCGGAAGGTCCGGCAGGTCCTGGTACCCAGACCACCTATCTCTTCCGGATTATGCCCACTGACGCCAGTGGAACGTATGCTGCCAATTGTCCGGTAGTTCATGTGGACAATGCCGGAGGCGAGTATTCCACAGTAAGTTGTTATTTGCACTTTGATGGTTTTGCTGATGCACCCTTGGTGCCATTCACAGATACTGAGACAGATGCCACGACCACCAAATATTTCTGTTCTCTGGAAGACGGCAAGGTCAATTTGGGATGGATAAATAGCGGGACAACGATTCCTGCTGTTTTTGATTTGGTGGTTACAGTAGTAAATCCATAATGGTATTCTAAGGCAAAAGGTGACGTAGTAGGGAACAGTCCTGACTGTTCCCTACTACGGGGATTGGTTTTATTTTGTGTAACATATCAGTGAAGCAAGAAAGACATATGGTCTGCTAATTTATTTTTTCCCAGGGACGCGACTTGCCTCCGGCAAGTGCAAATTCAAAATTGCCAATCAGCTAAGTTATTTAGAATTTCGTATGCGGCTTGGGTTAGAGCGCGCTTCCCCCTTGGGAAAAAATAAATTAGCAGACCATATGTTTCCGGGTTATTTG
>JAGLMY010000197.1 GCA_023139775.1 bacterium | reverse complement strand
CACAGCACTTCACTGACCTGTTACCATTTTGTGTAACATGTCAGTTATGGTTTTTTTTGTTTGTCATCCCCGAATGTTTGTATCGGGGATACGGTTCAAAAAACCAGATTCTCGATTAAACCCTCGGGAATGACAATCTTTGTTTAACTGCGCAGTTCACTGCCTGTTTCCCATTTTGTTCAATTTCAACTTGTTTTTCCAGTCTTTTTTATTTATAGTAGGATCGCATGGCATGCGCCCAATCAACCTAACAGTATGGGCGTATTGCATACGCTCTACAAAGAACAGGAAGGTAGTGGAGAAAAATATGGAATTTAGTATGAAATTCAAACGAACCCATCATTGCACGGCCTTGCGCAAAAGTGATGTTGGAGCAGAAGTGGCGCTGGCCGGTTGGGTGGATTCCAACCGTGATCACGGCGGGCTGATTTTTATTGATTTGCGGGATCGGGAGGGAATTACTCAATTGGTTTTTGATCCCACGGAAGCTAAGGCGGAACATGAGACAGCCTCACATCTGCGCAGTGAATTTGTTATATTAGCCAAAGGCCGTGTGACCGCCAGAACAGCAGAAACTATAAATCCGAAATTACCGACCGGTGAGATCGAAATTCGCGTTTCTGAACTGCAAGTGCTAAATCGGGCTAAAACTCCGCCTTTTAGAGTGGAAGATGAAGTAAGCGTATCTGAGGATCTGCGCTTAAAATACCGATATCTTGATCTGCGGCGAAGAAAAATGCAGGAAAACCTGCGTTTGCGTCATAATATTGTCAAAACCACCCGGGATTATTTGGATGAAAAAGGTTTTTTGGAAGTAGAGACTCCGTATCTGCTTAAAAGCACACCGGAAGGCGCGAGGGATTATATTGTTCCTTCCCGTATCTATCCGGGTCATTGTTTTGCCTTGCCGCAATCTCCGCAAATGTTGAAACAGATTCTCATGGTTTCCGGCTGTGATAAATATTTTCAGATTGCGCGTTGTTTCCGGGATGAGGATTTACGAGCTGACCGCCAACCTGAGTTTACCCAGATTGATCTGGAAATGTCATTTGTGGATATTGATGACATGCTAAGCATTGCCGAAGGTATGCTGGAAAATATTTTTAAGGCAGCCAAACTTCCGGCCCTGGCAACACCCCTGCCGCGTATCTCCTACCAGGAAGCCATGGAACGTTTTGGCTGCGATAAACCGGATCAACGCTTTGGTATGGAATTGAAGGATATTACAGATCTTGCCAGTCAGGCGGAATTCAAAGTTTTCGCGGAAGTGGTAAAATCCGGCGGTTTTGTGAAGGGATTGTGTGTTCCTCAGGGGTCTTCTTTCTCTCGTATGGAAATTGATAATTTAATTGCCATGTCGCAAAAATTCGGCGCCCAAGGTATGGCCTGGTTCAAAGTGACTGAACAGGGATTGGAATCGAATTTGACCAAGTATTTCAAGTTGGAATTACTTGAAGCCCTAAAAGAACGTCTGCAAGGTAAACCGGGTGATTTGCTGGTCTTTATTGCAGACAAGCCGGCTATAACGCATGCTGTGTTGTCTCGTTTACGTCTGCATTTAGGCGATAAATTGAACCTGATTCCAAAAGAGGAGAACCACTTAGGCTGGGTGGTGGATTTTCCGCTTTTCAAATATGATGAGGCCAACCGCTGCTGGGATCCGGAGCATCATCCTTTTACTGCTCCTTATCCGGAGGATATTTCCCTATTAGATTCAGATCCTAGTAGAGTCCGTTCCTTGAGTTTTGACTTGGTTCTCAATGGAGTGGAGATTGCTTCCGGGAGTATTCGTATCCATCACTCTGCCCTACAATCCAAGATATTTGATTTAATAGGCATCAGCGACGAGGAAGTAAAAATAAAATTTGGGTTTTTAATAGAGGCTTTTGATTACGGCGCTCCACCGCATGGCGGCATGGCTATTGGTTTGGATCGTCTGGTCATGCTGTTAGCTGGGGAACATACCATTCGTGATGTGATCGCTTTCCCGAAAACTCAAAGAGCTCAGGATTTGCTCAGCCAAGCCCCGAGTAAGATGCATCAGGATCAATTGCAGGAGCTCAGTCTGAAAGTTATGCTGGACTGATAGGTCTAAAAAAACGGTATTTTATGATTTAATAATAATCTAACCTGCCGTAAATTAAGTAAGACTTGACAAAAAGGAACCGTACATGATACTTTACACAAAACATTTATTTTATTATACAGAGGATTTAATATCCTATGTGCAGGAAACAAAAAGGAAACCAGTTTGGTGTTGCCGGGTAGTCAGAGTATTGTTTTAAACTAGGTTTTATAGGTGGTTCTCAAGAAGGAAAACCACCCTAATACTGGAAGGAGGTGAAAAACGTATGCAGTTCAATGAAATGGTTAAATTGTCAGTGGTAGCGGTTTTGGTAGGTGGAATGGTGGGGATGGTTGGTTGCGCTGGAACACAAGAGGTGCAACCGGAACTAACTCCAGTTATGGAAGCAGCACCTGAGCCGGAACCAGAACCAGAACAGGAGATGCAGCGGTACACTGTTATGCAGGGTGATACACTCTGGGATATTTCCGGGAATGCGGATATCTATGGAGACAACTTCCAGTGGCCCTTGGTTTTCAAAGCCAACCGCGACCAGATCGAGGATCCTGATATTATTGAAATTGGTCAGGATTTAGCGATTTCACGTGAGTTTACACAGGAAGAAGTGGAAATGGCGATCGAAAATGCCAAAAGAACTCCGCGCTATGTGCCACACACCACACCGCGTCGGACCTTGCCGATCGAGTACTAGAAATAACTTAGTTAAAAAAAGGGGCCTTCCGTTGGCCCCTTTTTTTAACTGCAATGCTCCAGGAGCAAGGCCCGGGAGATACTAAATGTATACGATTCTGATGAAGGCTGATATAAGGTCAGCCTCAAAGGAGAAGTAGATACCATTTGAGTAACACATTATTACTCTCAGGTTTTTATAGACCAACGCAGTGCAAAAACCATCAAGCCTATCGAAACTTTCTTTTCAGGGAAGCTATTGCTTCCGTATACATCCCTGAGACTGTCCTGGCTGTATTGTTTTCTCAAAGCAAGCCGGGGTTCGGTTATTTAATAAATACTTCACTGCGGATAATATCAATTGGTTCAAGGATGGATACGTATGCCTATTCAAATTAGAAATGAATATAAGGCCATACGCGTTAATCAAAAAGCGGTTATGGTATTATTGGAAAAATGCTTGCGAAAAATGAAAATGGCCAAAGCTGAAATCTCAGTCCTGCTCACAAGCGATAAAACTGTTCAATCCTTGAATAGGGCACATCGCGGAAAAAATCAATCAACGGATATTCTTTCCTTTGGTATGCGTGAACAAAAAAAAACCAACGAACCTTTGCCTCCACATCCGGAAGTGTTAGGAGATTTAGTGGTTTCGTTGCCGACCATAAAAAAACAGGCCGGCACTCGTGGTGTTTCTGTACAAACGGAATTGCAGTTTATTTTAATTCATGGTTTCTTGCATCTGCTTGGTTATGATCATGCCACTCAGACGCAACAATTGCGCATGGAAGCCTTACATTCCAGCTTGTTGGCAACATGTCAGAAGAAATGAGGAATTGTGGACGTACTGATACTGAATGACACAATTATTCTGGTAATACTCTTCTTTTTTTCCGGTTTTTTTTCTGCCAGTGAGACAGCCTTGATGGGTCTGGGACGCAGCCGTTTGGCTCATGCCATTGAAAAGGGAGGCGCCCAAGGGCGTGCTTTGGAGTGCTGGAAAAATGATCCCAACAAATTATTAACCACCATTTTGATTATGAATAATATGGTAAATATTACTGCTACCACAGTCGCTGCGTTTTTGGCTGTGCATATTTCAGAGATTTTGCAGTACAGTCGTGGTCAGATGGGAGCTCTGGTTGCTGCTGTTGTGACAGTAGTGATTATTATTTTCGGTGAAGTTACACCAAAAGTATTGGCCATTCACAAATCGGAAAAAATCGCACTGCTGGTTATCCGTCCCCTGGTGTTGCTGGCCAAAATTCTGCACCCCTTAAGCCGTTTTCTGGTTTTTATTGCCAGTATATTTTTACGTCCTTTTGGGCTCAAACCCGGAAGTTCGATACCCATGGTGACCGAAGAGGAGATACACGCTCTGATCAAAATAGGCGCGGATGAAGGAGTGCTGGAAGATCAAGAACACCAAATGATTCATGGTGTTATTAGTTTGGGTGAGACCCAGGTACGCGAAGTAATGGTTCCCAGAACAGAGATGGAATGCGTTAATGCTGATCACAGTATGGATCGGATCATTAATCAAATTGTACAAGCCGGGTATTCGCGTATGCCGGTATATAAGGGTAGTGTGGATAATCTTGTGGGTGTGGTCTATTCCAAAGATGTTATTTCAGTCCTGCAAAACAAGGAACTGATTGTATTGCAGGATATTTTACGTATCCCCTATTTTGTGCCTGAGACCAAAAAGGTCGATGAATTATTGCACGAATTTCAGCGCGGGAAACTGCATTTGGCGGTTGTGGTCGATGAATATGGCGGAACCTCAGGCTTGGTTACCCTGGAAGACTTGATTGAGGAAATCGTCGGGGAAATTCGTGATGAGTACGATGTGGAAGAAAAAAACATTGAGAAAACCGAAGATAAAACCTGGTTGGTTAATGCCCAAACCGATATAAAAGAAATTAACGATGTTCTGGAAATAGAGCTCCCGGATATGAAAGATTTAAATACCATCGGTGGTTTTGTGATAAATTTATTGGGCCACCTGCCGAAAAAGGGCGAACAAATCATTCATCAAAATCTTCATTTCACTATTATAGCTGCCAGTAGCCACAAAATCGATAAAATTCAAATCCGCATGTTAGATAAACCAATAGACACCCCTGCTGCTGAAGCATGATGTTGGTGTGGGAAAATCTGGCCTGGGCAGTATGTGCCCGGCAAGAATCGCACTTGTTTTGCCTTGGGGAGTACACCCTGGCTTTTTGCGCTCGGTGCACTGCTTGGTACGGCGGTATGGGAATTTCCTTCCTATTGCTTATCGTATTCAAGCGTTTGCGACACAGTAGTCTGCCTTCCGGGATTGTCACCAGCTGGAGCATTGTATGGCTGCTGCTGCTGGGCTTGGATGCTATTACTGATTTGCTGGGATGGCGCGCCGCTACGCCGGGAACCCGGATTATTACAGGATTTATGGCCGGTACGGGCATTCCCCTGCTGTTGCTGCCGGTTGCCGCCTCTTTCAGAGATAAACATTATCCGCAACCTGTGATTCGTATCCCGGAAGCTATTCTGTGGTGGGGTGTGGTACTGTTGCATGGAATAGGCTTGCTCTTGGCAAATAAGACAGCAGGGCTGTGGGCCTTTATTTTATCGAGCTATTTCACTCTCTGCTCGTTATTGGGACTGGGTTTTTTGATGTATACGGTAAGTCGTATGTTGCTCCATCTGACAGCCAATAAGACCTTACTCAGTTCACGTATTGGTACTTGGATATTCTCTTTCATTATGCTGAGCGTATTGTGGACACTCCATTCAGTAGTGTCACATATTCTTGGGCGTTTTGTGGAAAGATAAAAAAACTGATTTTTTGTAACTACTCAGGTGGGTAAAAAAAGTATTCAAATGTTCACGCCTGGCAGGTCACTTTGGTCTTTTTTCAAGCATTGCAAAGCGGAAAACCAAGGTCCAGGCTGATAACGGGCAATAAGGGGATATGCTTTTCTAAACCACATCTTCGCAGTTACCGCTGCTACGCTTGAAAAAAGACCAAAGCGCCCTGTTCCTTGCAGACCTGAGTAGTTACGATTTTTTTCCATTAAATTATAGTTTTATATTGACTTTCGAAAAGATCAATGATAACTTGTATAATAATATGTTAATAAAATTTACACTATATAGAAAATAGGGGGTAGACAATGGCAGGCTTTCTTCGTAATTACTATGACACAGGTAAAAAGGTACTGCTAAAACCGGTTGAATTCTTTAGAGAAATGCCAACCACCGGTGGGTACAAGGATCCATTGATTTTCGCCATTATTACGGCAGTTATCATGGGCGTTGGTTTAACGGCTATTACCTTGGGTGTT
This sequence comes from bacterium, assembly GCA_023139775.1. Taxonomy (GTDB): domain Bacteria; phylum Oederibacteriota; class JAAXVQ01; order JAAXVQ01; family JAUVAV01; genus JAGLMY01. Next base: position 2,098 of record JAGLMY010000197.1, on the reverse strand, counting down.
GGTTTTTTAGCAATTCTTTTTGCGCCTATCGCTGTTGCAATCAGTATTTTCTTGGCAGCTCTGTTGCTGTTAGTCTGTGCCAAAATAGTGGGTGGAACCGGCACTTATGAAGCAACCTTGAGGGTTGCCGCGTATGCCAATATTGTCAATATCATTGGTTGGATTCCAATTGTTTCGGTTTTGGGCTCCATTTATGGTTTGGTTCTGACCATAATCGGCATGAAAGAAATCCACAGCCTGTCCACGGTTAAAGCCATCATTGCTGTTGGTATTGCTATTGCAATTGTTTTCATTATAGTTGTGTTGTTGGCCATCATCGGGATCGGCATCACCGGTTACGTTCCTGCCGGTTAATTGAACACACGTTATTGAATTACAGTTATCAGTTCGGGGAACCACGTTCTTGTCTTGGCAGGGGCGTGGTTCTTCCATATTGAGGTAAGCCATGGTACCCCGTAAAAGCAAATCTAAGCCGGCATCAGAGCCTGCCCGAGAACCGCGTCGTATTTCTAAACGAAAAAAATCAGAGCCTGATATAGAGTCAGGTGCGTTCCATCCGGAAAAACCTGCTTTGCAGGCACCACAGGGATGGTTAAAATGTTTGGGTTATCTCTGTTCGTTATTTCCTCCCGGGGGGTTTGCTTTGGGGGTTGTTTACTATTCACAGCTTGATCCCAAGGCCAAGTGCTTTGGTCAAAATTGTATGATCACAGCCGGCTTAGGTCTGATTGCACTCTGCTTCTGTTGGGGCATCTTAGGCCTGGTAAAAGCCCTTGGCAATGCGGAAACCACCGGGCTGGTAGGCGGATATTTTTAGGAGTTACCAGTGCCATCCTATCGCTCCTTAGTTGTTATTTTACGTTCCTACGATTATTCAGAAGCTGACCGTATACTCGTTGTTTTTTCAGAAAAATATGGCAAATTCCGGGCAGTTGCCAAAGGGGTGCGGAAAATCCGTAGTCGCTTGGCCGGCTGCACAGCTTTGTTGTCGCAGGCAGAACTCCAGTTTTATGGAAAACCACACCAGGAACTTTATTTAATTACTCAAGGCCAATTGGTAACAGCCTATCCCAACCTAAAAGCGGATCTCTCCCTCCTGGGTCAGGCAGCCAGGATGAGTGAATTGGTGGATCGAATGACTACGGATCACCAGTCCTTGCCGGAGATTTTTAAATTGTTGCTGTCCGGTCTGGAACTTTTGGAAAAAGGAAGATCATCTGTTTTAGCTGGGATTTGGTTTGAAATAATACTTTTGGATTATATGGGATATCGCCCAACTCTGACGCATTGTTTATACTGTAAAAAGGACGCGGATCATATGGCCTATGTGCCCGAACAGGGTGGCGTAGTATGCCAATCGTGCGGTTCGCACAGTCTTTTGCGTATATCCAAGGGTGCACGCGTTTTGCTGAAAAAACTGCGTTCTCTGGAAGCGCAAAAAATAGACCGAATTCGCCTGCACCCTGCGCAAGAGCAGGAAATGAAAACAGTATTGAATTCCGCTTTTCAGTACCAACTGGGAAGGAATTTAAATTCTGAAAAATTTCAAAAAGCCGTAGCCAAAGTATGATCCGGAAGCAAAGGGAGTCAAATGTATGACGTTTCAAGATATTATTCAAAAATTACAAGCGTTTTGGGCCCAGCGTGGTTGTCTGATTGTCCAACCGTATGATTTGGAAAAAGGCGCCGCCACTTTTAATCCAGCCACATTTTTGCGTGTTTTGGGCCCGGAACCATGGGCTTCAGCCAACATTGAACCATGCCGGCGTCCCAAAGACGGCCGTTTTGGTGATAATCCCAACCGGACACAGCATTATTATCAGTTTCAGGTAGTCATCAAGCCAACTCCTAAAAATATTCAAGACCTCTATCGGGAGAGTCTGAAAGAAATTGGTTTGGATATTGCTGCGCATGATGTGCGCTTCACAGAGGATGATTGGGAATCACCTACCTTAGGTGCAGGTGGTTTGGGTTGGCAGGTGTGGTTGGATGGCTTGGAAATCACCCAGTTTACGTATTTTCAACAGATGGGATCCATTGATCTGAATCCCGTGACTGTGGAAATTACCTATGGTTTGGAACGCATTGCCATGTTTTT
>JAGLMY010000196.1 GCA_023139775.1 bacterium | reverse complement strand
TTATCATTTTATTTTTGACATTACCAGCTATTTCATTCACCTTGAAAACTGTTTCAAATCAAAACATCCAGTTGCAAACAATAAAAAACATTTGCGATTATTGCTTTTTTCTTTTTTTATGATATATTTAAAATAATAGATTTTTATACTTCACTAAACTAACTATTTTATAAATCAATATGAAAGGGATATCAAAATGTCCAAGCTCACTTCAATGTCTGCTTTTCATTATCCCAAGTTTCGTACCTGGATAAAAGCCTGTACTATTTTAATTGCCGTAAGCTTTATTCTGCCCTACGTAACCTGGGCCTTTGATGCCGGGAATTATGCTATATCCCAGCCTAATTTTATGCGGATTGCTTACCTGGGAAAAACGCTGACCATCCCGGAGAAAATAGGCGCCATCAGCCAAGGATTTCAGGGCAATGGGAAAACCATAGTCTGCATCCAGGATCTGCACTGCAATTATGAGGTGCAGAAGAACATTGCCAATATCATTCAACACCTGGTCAAAAAAAATGGTTTGAAACTGATAGGTGAAGAAGGCGCTTTTGATACGGTTAATACGGATAAGATCAGCACCTTTCCAATTAAAAAAATCCGGGAACAAGTGAGTGATTATTTTGTCAAACAGGGCAAGATCACAGGCGCGGAATATTACGCGTGCACGAGCGAACAGGATATCCGGCTGGTGGGCATTGAAACCCCGGAATTGTATAAGGCCAGCCAACAGGCAGTGCGCGCTTTTTTGAATGCCGAGAGCCAGGGCTATTGTTATGATTTGCGCGATATGCTGGAAGAATTGAAGGCTGATATTTATAATTCGCAGCTTCTGAAATTCGACAACAAGCGCATGGCATATCGCGAAGGCTATCTGGACATTCTGAAGTACAGCGCGTATCTGCATCGCAGCGCCCACCAACTGAAACTGGATTTGAGCGTATATCCCAATTTGGCCCGTTTTTTAAGCCTGAAACAGAATATCTTCTCACCAAAAGTTGACCCGGACCAGCTTTTCCAGGAACTGGACAAACTGGACGCCAATATCCGCGGGCATCTCTATTCAAATAAAACGCAGCAGGAACTGGATGAGCTATACACCCGCCTGGATATCATAGAAAGACTTCTGAACATCTCGGTTTCACCCGAAGAGCTGCAAGCCTTCCGCACAGAGCGGAAAAAATATACTATGCAGGAATTTGCCAATTTCATCAATACCGTAGGGGCGAACGGCGGTTCGCCCTTGCAGCTGGACCCGGAAATGTATGCCCTGGATGAATATTTAAAGCAGGTAGATAATTTTTACCGCCTGGCCGATGAGCGCAGCCTTCATTTTGTGGACAACCTGGTCCGAAAAATGGACCATTTCGACGAGAAGCTGGCAGTCATGATAAACGGCGGATTTCATACGGACAAAGTCCTGGCAGAACTCAAACGCCGGGATATAACCCATGTCTCCATCAAACCGCGCGTAACCCGGCATGATGTAGTGAACCCCTATTTCACCCTGCTCCAGGACAGAAAAACCCCGCTGGAAAAACTGCTGGCCAAGAACCAGACGATCATGGGTTTGCTTACTTCCTGGAGCTTCAAATCATTTCTTTTGCGCGCGGAATTTACAGTGAAGAGCTTATTAAAATTAGCGTCTCCAGCAAGACAGAGTGAAGCGCTTACCTGGCTGGCTAAAAATAATATGGTGGAAGTTATCAGCCTCAGCCCGGATGAACTTGATGAGTTGCGGGTGGAAATACCAAAAGGTGTTGAGCTTTTATCAACATCCTTAGAATCAGCAGGGGGCAAGTCTGTTTTTGTGCTGGTTGCTCCTGAAGGCCGGATTAATCCACGCCTTTTAAGGAAAATCACGCTATTGCCTACAGAGTTTATCGCAGGAGCGACACTCTCAGTGCTCGAATCACCGGACCAGGTAGTCCAGGCTATAGAAAAGATATCCAGTCACCGGGCGGTTAAGTTTGCCATAAATATATTTTATTTGCCGGTCAGTGCGTTGAATTGGCTGCGAGCTGGAGCTAAGGCCTTGGCGGACAGATGGTTTGAGGCGCGTCAAACAGCTGAAAGGGAATCGCGGTCAATTATTTATCAAGATTTTACGACTTTTTTAAAATATTGTCATAAGTACTATCCCGGAAAAGCGGGATTCCTTCAGCTGCTTGTCAGAAGGCTTGGGCTGGGAATCATGTTTGGGCTGGCTCCGATTATGGCAATAAGCATAATGATAACGGCGCTGCACCTGGGCGATGCGCTCAACGCCGCCAATATAACGGCTCTATTACTGGCCATGATTATGGCAACGTATTTCTACCAAGAGAAGGCAGTTAAAGCATATGATTCGCTGTTTGACTTTGTCCATACTGTTTATGATACGCTTATGCCTCATTATTTGCGGTTGGAAATGGATTTGGAAACTGCCCTGAAAAACATAAAGAAATTTACTGAAACGGGAGAAATAGATAAAGTTGGACAACTGCTTGAAGTGATTTCGAAGATAAGGCAAAAAACAAGGGGCCAAGGAAAGATTGCCGAAGCAGAGGAAGCCAGACGAGCGGAGGAAGTGGAGGAAATAATATCAAAGTATGGAACTTGGGGCAAATCAATACCAGTATTATTTTTTTATGCTGACAACACCTCCCCCGAGTACCTTTTCTTGAGCAATAAACAATTGAGAGTAGGATTACTATATGGGATTGTGGAGGATAGAAACAATAAACTTATAATTGAGGCAGGAGAAAGGATACCATACCTCTATATGGCGATTGATGCCGCGCGAGAGAAGAAAGTGGATGGAATTTTTGCTGACATTTTAACTATGTTAAAGGAGATGACAGAGCAGTCAACTACTCCTAATAAAAAAAATGATAGATATAAAAAAATCATCAAACTAATACACGACAAAAAAAATGAAGAGGTGTTTAAGCAAAAAGCTTTTATAGCATTAGGGATGCTTGACGTTGTTGAAGCGAAAGTAAAAAACATAAATTTTGAATCTCCGCGAGCTTACAGTAGGAGTACTTATAATTGGAAAGACTGGCTTAAACATAATAATGCATTCTTACAAGAATTCCCCGAACCCAGCTACAACCCAAATGAATCGATCTCAACCGCTTCTGAGTTTCAACGGATTGAGATGCAAATATCAGCTTCTTTGAAGGTATTTAAAGAAATTTGCGATTGTTGTGACATGCTCGCGGATTCTGAAAAAATTCCGAAAGAATATATTGCCGGTATTCAGACTCAGATCGAAGCAAATGAAGTGCATAGTAATTTCGAAGTATATAGTGGCCTTTCAGCGGCGTTTAAACTGCTAAAAGCCCTTAATGATAATGAAGCTCCTGCTAAAGTTAATCCAGCTTACAAATCTTTTTTGGAAGCAAGAGCTGCGCTGGAGAGCTACGCAACACGGCTGGTCAGCCGTCGCCATGGCTTGGCGCATATATCCTGGACGGCGGAAGATACAAAAAGAGCAATCAGTGGTGAACATGGAGTACAGTATTCGCCTGAAGATATTCGTAAGACAGTGCTGGAATATGTTAAAAAAAGGCAGTTTACAATAGGAGGAAATGTTTTTGTTCCTGTGTGCGATGTTAGCTCCGATTCAACCGATAAAAAAGAATGGGTAAATATTGATGAGATTATATTTTTTATGCGAAATAATAAACATCTGATCGCAGACGATTGGCATGATTTTTACAACGCGATTAAAAACGGTTCCTGGAATATAATACCAATAGGAATCCAAGTTTACGCATTAAGAAAAAAAATGGCTGAAGCATATAGAAAAAGTCTGGGTAATAAAGAAGGGGTTATTGTAGAAGAGGTGGAGATTGACATTGACATAGCGGTAAAGGGTATAGAGGAGGGATATCTTTATTGGGATAAAGATATAAACATGTTGCGAGCAGCAGGTGGTCAGGGAATAAATGAAGTTGCTCAAAAATATGTTCGTGAGTATTTGGAAAAAGAATTAAAGAGGAAGACGTCAGACATTGTGTCGGCAGAGAAAGCCGCGCAAGAGAAGAAAGTGGATGAAATCCTTGATGATATTCACGATATGTTAAAGGAGATGAAAGATTATCCAACTATTCATAGCATCAATCATATAAAAATTGCCGGCTATAGAGAAGTCATCGAAGCAATACACGATAAGTGGACAAAATCCGGAATTTTACAGCAAAGAAAAACTGCTTTAGCCTTGGAAATGCTTATATTTACTGAAACGCAAGCGAGAAGTTATGGAAGCGACGAGGTTGATCCAGTAGACCTTTTGGATGATATAAAAGTTTATTTCCAAAGTTCCGCCTTTGGCAACAGACCTGAACTTTTTGAAGCGGCCTCTAAGGTGGCACATAATAAAGGGCGGATAGCAGCTCCTCTGGAGTTAGCTAACGAAATTTGCGAGTGCTTTAATATGCTCGCGGATTCTAAAAAAATTCCGGAAAAATATATTATTGGTATTCAGACTCAGATCGAAGAGCATGAAGGGCAGGGAGATTTCGCAGTATATAGTGGCCTTCCAGAGGCGCTTAATCTGCTGATAGCCCTTAATAATGATGAAGCTCCTGCTAAAGTTGATGCAGCTTACAGCTCGTTTTTGGAACAGCTAAACACTATGCCGAAAATACGCGCGACACGGCTGGAAAAGGCTGTGATGCAACTGGGATGGGATAAAACATTTTCAGAAAAAGATTTTATGGAACTTGAATCAATTATTTCGAAATTAGTTAAGTATAATAGCGATACAATAGAACTAGATATTGAGATTACAATGGAATTTTTTAAGCGGTTTACGGCAAGGCCATTGAATCAAAAAGCACGGAGCATCTTGCGGAAGGCTATTGAAAGCAGCAAAAAAGAAGAAGACAGAATTTATAAAATCGGCAAAGCAATTGCGGCGATTTCAGATAATCTCCCTGGAGAACTGCCGGATATTTGTCGAAATATTTCAATTTTGGCCGATAACTTTGATACGAAGCCTTTTTCTGCAAGGGATATTTTAAGGCTTCGTATCAAACTTGCGCGACAGACAAAAAAGTTGTACAGGTATAATCCGGAAGTTTTATGGCTTACAACTGCGATTGATTTACTGATAGCTTTTCAAAGTGACGAGCTCGATGGTACTGATGAGCTTTTGAAAAAATTCAAAAGAGACAGGAGGTCGGTCAGCGAATTACCACAGAAAGACGACTTACTAAAATCGATTGAGACTTTAGCAGCAAAGTATTTGTCAAAAACACGTGACAGTAAATCTGTGAAGGCTTCCGGCACCAAACCTGCCGATACGTCCTCCGGTGAAAAATCCGAGCAGCTCATCCACAAACGCGACCTTAAGTATTCAGCAATACTGGCCCTCATCTTCCTCGCTGTTGGCATTTGGCAGACTGCATCTTCAGGATTTGGCTTGCTGCCGGGTCTTCTATTCGTATTTTCTTTTTCTATTTTATATACATTTCAGGCCAAATGGAGGGGATTACAGGGGAAAGAATCTACTGCACTTGATGAAGAATTAAAATCCCCTCTAGTCAGCCACCGCGCGCATGCCTTGGCGCATGAATATATTAATAATCATAAATATATTAATAAGATAGGAGCAGCATTCGGAATAAAAAACTTGAGTGATTTTGAATTGCCCGTACACATGGTGGATTTTCTTTTTTGTTTGAAAGCATACCGGCAGATAAGAGCAAAAAAAGAAATGGCACTAGGCACAATATTCCAATCTTTTAGATCTGAAAAGCTCTCAGTTTTTCACAAACTTAAATGGCGAAGCGAGAACATGATGTTGATGTCCATGATGTTAATACTACCCATAATGTTAATACCCATGAACTTCATAAGCTGGTTATTCATTGACTCGACAATAATTGCCCTACCTTTAAGTTTGATATTTCATACAATAAATAACAGGACAAATAATAAATTTCTTTCGCGGCTTAAGAAATTTATGGGTGGAAGTTTAGTGTTTGTTCTTGCGATCCATAGTTTGAAGGGGCTTAGTTTTGCCGGAGAACAGGCAAATGCGCAGTTTTCAGGGGGATTATACGGAATTGGTTTTTCGATTGCTCTGGTTGTTGGTTGGATTTTATTTCTTAGCATACCTGCTGTGTTAAGAAATAAGCAAAAGAAGTCACCGGGTGCCGGAGATGGGTGGCAAACTTTACCAATGACGACAGTTTTTCATGTAGTCTATAAAGGACCGATACAAATAGAAGGATCCGCTGGAAAAACGTTTTGGATATTTTCTTATGATCATTTGCCAAGACCGTTGAAGAAACAATTGGACTCAAATTTTGAATATTATGTTATTGATTTTGACGAACTGGAAATTGAGGAAAAAGGGGGCAAAGGATATAAAGGATTAAACATGGGAAATGTGTTTGACGTTGAAAAGATTTCAGGTAGATTTAGGCATCATGGTCATTTACTAGTTTATTTAAAAGATAACATGTTCTCTTTCCTAACATATGCTGAAAAAAGATTTCAGATAAGGGTTCATGATAATCAATTAAGGTTGCTGTTTTATACAATACATACCTGGAAAAATAATAAATTTCTTTCGCGGCTTAAGAAATTTATGGGCGGAAGTTTAGTGTTTATTCTTGCGACCCGTGGTTTGAAGGGGCTTAGTTTTGCCGGAGAACAAGCAAATGCGCAAGTTTCAGGGCTATACGGAACAAACACTTTAATTGGTATCAGTTTAGTAGCTGTTTTAATTGTACTTTATATTATCTATCGGCTAATACGTGGCAAAGAGAAAATAAAAAAAGAAAAATCAACAGGAGCGGCGCTGGCCCCCGAATCATTACGCTGGGAAAAGCCTAAACCTACTGGGCCACTCAAGGATACATATATAGTAGATTTGTTGAGAGAATTTGACAAGTTTAGTAATGTCGATCCAGAAGATGTTGAGAAATTTCTTGAAATAAAGTTGGAATTAACAGGACGGAATATAACAGAATTATTAATACAGGATAAATACCAAGAAAATAGTATGTTTCTAGAATTGCCTGAGCTAAAAATGGACGAAATAGCAAAAAAAATGTGGTTTCGAGGAGTCTTTAAACCATGGATAAAACCTTATTTTCCTGGTAAAGAAATAAACCTACTGTCATCAGGCATTAAACCTGTTGATATTAAACCGCTGTCAAATCCCCCTCTTGACACAAGATTTGGTTTCGAAAACATAACAATAAATGAAAAAATTAAAACACCACGAAATTATTTTATTAGACAACTACTAGAGCCTATAAATAAAATAAAGAAAAACGTAAGTCGATTTTTTGCAGGGTGGATGTTTTTGCTAGATGAGCGGATTAAGGCAAGGACCGCGTCCTTAGATGAAAATATGACCGCTTTAGATCTTATAGTGTGGGGAGTATCAGCCGGTGCATTCATGTCTAAGAAAGTTGCGCCAAAGGCAAGGTCGGAAAGCCCGGATGGGATGAAGGGTGTTTTTTATGGAATAATTCTCCCCATTTTGGAAACCTGGTTAATCGCGGCGGTTGTGAGTTCCTTTGGTATGACTATGAGTATGTGGGGACTGGCTTTTATTTTTGCCGCTCTGCATACGATTACTAGGTGGCTTTGGCACGCCAAAAAGAATGGGTGGAAACTGACAGAATTTACTTTAGATAATCATAAAATACTATGGAACGAAATTTATAACCGGGAGCGGATTAAACAAGATATATTTGATTTTGCCATCCGTTATGGTATGGGAGTGTTATATATCTGGCCTTTTAGCACAGCCATCGCCCTTCAGCATGCAGTTGCCATTTCCGCTACTTTCCATATTGTGTATAACTCTTGCGCCTTAATCTTTAATCCTTTCATCGAACAGTTCTTCGGACAGTGGGGGATAAAATTCCGGCTGCCCTTGACTGCGTTGGTACATACTGAAGGTACACAAGGACCGGCCAAGCCGGCACAGGCACAGTATTCAGAAGATGAAAACAAAGTGGATGGAATTTTTGATAATATTGAAATGATGTTATGGAAGATAAATACGTTTCCAAATAGCTATATCGTTTCTCGGATAGAAATTTATAGATATAGAAAAGTCATCGAACCAATACATGATAAGTGGAAAACATCTGAAGATTTGCGGCAAATAAAAACAGCTTTAGCCTTGCAAATGCTTAGGTTTACCGAAATGAAGGTTAGAAGTAAATCAAAACATAGTGATTCAATAGATTTTTTAAATAGCATATACAGTACTTTCGAAATGCTATCTTTTAGCAATGAAAGACATAAACTTTTTCGTACTGCCTATACTTGGGTGCCAAATGATGAAGAGCAGATACCAGCTTATCAGGAGTTATTTAACGATATTTACGAATGTTTTCACATGCTCGCGGATTCTGAAAAAATTCCAATAGAATATATTACTGGTATTAAGGCTATGAGCAAAGAAAATCAAGGGAACGCACAATATGAAAAATTTTCAACGGCATTTAATCTGCTAATGGCCCTTAATAATAATGAAGCACCTGCTGAAGTTGATGCAGCTTACAAGTCTTTTTTGAAACAGTTCAACAAGGATATAGTGCATCCGATGACACTGCTGGAATCTGCTGTGATATGCCTGGGCTGGCATAAGTCAGAAGGACCTCCAATTAATAATGTCATAGATGACATTACAAAATTAGCCAAATCGGATATTGAAAACATTACAGGAATGGATGTATTAAAACTTCGTATTCAACTTACGCAAACATTACAAAGAATTGGCGAAAATAGCGATAAATTCATAATGTGTAATGCTGCGCTTGATTTGTTGGTAGCCTTTCAGGCCGGAAAGCTTAATGGAGTTGAGGGATTTCTTAGACGTTTTCGGAACGCCAGAAAGTATTACAGAGAAGAGAAAATTATTGAATTAGCAAAAACAATTGAGACTTTAGCAGCAGAGTATTTGCCAAAACAAAGTTCACAAGACGTGGAACAACTGCTTGAAGATATTCATAATCTAATGAAAAATAATCCGCTTGGCGGTGAGGATGTAACGCTTGAGAGTGGACATGTACATAAATTTGCAGCCCTGTATGAAAAATCTGTGGAAATACTGAAACAAGACCGTTTAGGAAAAGCGGAATCAGAAAAAGTAGAATTAGGGAAAGCCGCAATTGAACTATTGACCTCGCTTTATGTACACACGACTTATAAAACTGTTGATGAAGCTTATAACGAATTTTTATCAAGTTACCAAAAATTAAATATTCCAGATGAAGATCCGGATAAAAAACGTTTTATCCAAGCAGCGAAAAAACTGGTAAATGAGCGCAAGCAAGAAATAGCCGACCGGAGAATAAAATTCGAAGCAAATAACCCCCAATTCACAAAAGATTTCGCTCAAATGAAATCGATAGTGAAGTTTGGAGTGAGATGGAAAAAAATTATTTTATCAGTTTTAGCTCCTGAGGATGAGCAGAGCCAGAATAAATTTTCAGAAGACTTGGATCGACAACTTGGCTTTTTAGCAGAGGGAGTAGCTGATATTGAACACTTTCTTCAAACAACCCAAGGTAATTCAGCTAGGGAAAGTTTAAATTTGGGATTTGCTGCAGTTGAAGTCATTGAGCAAAAAGTAAAAGAAGAAATGGATAAAAAATCACCTTATGCGGTGTTGGGAGCAAGTTCGGGAAATAATATGGAAGTGTTTAGAAATAAATGGCGGGTTCTTTCAAAAAAATACCTTCCTAATCAAACTGACGGTTTTGCTCTTGCTATTGAAGCAATGATGTTCATCAAAGGTCAGGACGCATACGAGGAGTTAAAAAATAAGCTGACTGGCGGGCAAGAAGAGTGGAGTTTATTAGAGCCGGATATACCGTACGTGATAAAATACACCAAACCGATAGAACTGAAATTAGCCCCGCAAACGCTTTGGATATATTCTTATAATGATTTGCCGGAAAAGGCGCGGGAAAATTTAAATGCAACGATTCCATATTTTATTATTAATCATGGAAATCTAAAATTTGAGGATATAGATAGTCTGGGATTTACGGACAAAAGTGATAGGGGATTTAATGGATTAAGAAATAAGGCGGTGTTCCTAGTTGGAAGGAAAACTGCGGGTAGATTAGGTTTGCATAAGAATAAATTTATTTCAGGTGAACATTTAACAGTTATGCATATAGACGGTCTGTTCTATTTCACAGACCTTCGTAGTACAAATGGAACTAAGATAAGGATTCCAAAGAAGACATTACTCGGCGGGAAATCCGAGCTGTTAAAGATGTGGACGCTTAAGTGGTTTGGAATTACTGAAGCGGACTATGAAGAGAATTTAGTTTTTATTGAAACCGCCTGGTCGCTGGCAGCTGGCTTGGTCGGGGCGCTGGCGATATTGGGCTGTAGTCTAGCCGGATGGCCGATCTTCACGGAATGGCTGCCGTTTATCACGGAATTGTTTCCAACCGGGACAGTAATGGAATTTTTTCTGAGTACTTTAACATTAGCCCTGATTGCCTTTCCGTTTTTACATTTGGATAAAGTATTTAACTGGGTTTTGGATAAAGCGCCTCATGATCTGAATCGTTTATTAAGCCCGGTTTTTCGCACTGAAAAACCAACCCCCTTATCTAATGCCGTGATTGCCGCCTTAATATCTGCAGCTATCCTCATTTTAATGCATTACCTCACGCCAGTGTATCCAATTATCGCAATTCTTGCCGGTATCGTGGCCTGGATAGTTTTACACGTGAAAACCAATATATGGTTTGCTGAAAAAGACCTGAAAACACATGAAGTATTGATTGATAAGGCAACCCAGGCGATTGGAAATGAAGAGTATGATAAGGCTTTTCACCTTATTAACCAGGCATTGGTCCTGATTAATAACAATACGGAATGGGTTTCAGAGCGAATGCAGAGAAAAATCTACAATATTCTTGATGAAATTAGTGAGCAGCCTAATGCTCAGCTATTTCCTTTGATGAATGTTTGGCATGAAGGCTTAAAGAAAACAAAAGGCGCGTTGGTAGAGATAAAAGGAAAAATAAATTGGCTAAATGAGTTTCAAAAGGACAAAGGGGCGGCGGATACTAGACAAAATATTCGGCTGAAAGAAGTTGATTTTACGGATAATGTACTAGGACTAAATTCAATTATTGCTGATAGATATGTATTATTGGACCGGATTGGTGGATATGTAGCTGCTAATGATATTTATTTTGAAGCCTGGGATGAAATAGACGAAAAAAACGTTTTTATTATGATATCTAACAGCCGGGAGCAATTTGATAAAAAAATGCTAAACGAATACCTGGCATTAACGCAATTAGATGGTATAGCAGGCATACCAAAAGCACATTTTGCGGGTCATTTTCAGTGGAAAGAACAAGAATGCGCGTTTTGTGTAATAGATAAGGTGAAAGGCAATACACTGGAGAGTATTTTAAAAGAAATTCATACTACTGAAAAACAGGTTATCAGAATTGCTTCAAAAATATTTAATATATTGGATGAGATTCATGCTTTGGGATTTACGCATAATGCTATTAATGCCGGTAGTATAATGATTTCTTCTAGGGAACCTTCTTTAATCAATTTTAGCCAAGCCAAACGAAGCACAGATGAAGATGAGCGTAAAGAAGATATAAATGCTGTTATCGAATTAATCCGTGAAATGATGAAGAAAATTCCGGAAAGACCTCATTCTGAGCTGATTATGCATGAATTAGATAAACTTAAAGCTACTAGTCCAGGCATTGAAGAAGTGAGAGCGGTTTTCGGGAAAATATTACATAATATTGAACTGAATAATCTTCCAGAGAAAGAAGAAGGCGGGATTTATGAATATGGCGTGCCGATAGGCAAACGAAACAGTTATTTTGATACCTGGTGGTTTCTGTTTCTGCGGCAAGGCGCCGCGCTGCTGCTGGGAGTGTTATTCATTGTTCCGTCTATCGGAGCTACATATACTCCATTGTCAGTTAAAAAAATAAATAATTGTCCGCAGATGCTGGCATTCAAGCTAAGTCATGGGATGACCAGCCCGGCGTCGATAATAAAAGATAATCCTGAAAACATAACCCTGAAACAGGTTGACTGGCTGGAATTTATGGTGCGCACAGTGCTTGGTTTTTGGCAAAATGAGAATGAGTTTTACGCAACCCGCGGCATGCTCGCAGCGCTTGATCTGGACACTTTAAACAAAAAAGAAAAAGGAATGTCCCTACGGTCATCTTTGGCCAAACAATTATTAATCCTGAGCCTGGAGCACCAGAGTAAGAGGTACGAGAGAACCATAAAATGGCAGGTGAGGTTCGTTAAATGGGGATTGAATCCCTCGGATAAGATCAAATTGTACAAAGAGGAAGTGGAAGAAGCTGAAGAGATAAAAAAATCGCAAAAAGACGCGACAACATATACTGAGCATTACACGGGAAAAGATTCCCGCGACCTGACGCCAACTGATCTGGGCCGGTTATTTGAAGAATTAACGGCGGATATTAATACTCACCAGGCGGAAACTGTAGAAGTTAAGAAGACTGATAAAAAGAAAGTGCGTGATCTGCTGAAAGACAATAAATTGCTAGGAAGAAAAGACGGCAATGAAAAATTGCTGGCAGCCTTGGAATCAGATAAAAACACCCTCTGGCAGGTACTATTACAAGAATTTCGCGGCCAAAGCGGCGAGGATTTGGTAGCTGCCAATGTTGTCGAAGCTGTGCTGAAATCATTGCAGGAAAAAGATAAGGACGCAGATAAGCAAAACGTGAAGCGTATGACAGAAAAAAATAAAGGCGTGAAAGAAATATACGCGGTCGCAGCGCCTGCTGCGGTTGAATTTATGAATAAGGCTTTAGAAAATATTAGTATTGAGAATAATTCGGAATTGCAAACAAGAGTAAAGAACTTCAAAGCGTTATTGGAGGCGTTGCCCACCCAAACTCAAAGCAAGGCCGGCCAGTTGGCGGAGCTGGATTTGTCTGATGAAGAAGTAAGGAGCGCTGTGGCAGGAGAACTGGATCGGTTGCATGCCAAGGATGAAGCGCTGGCTGCGGAGATAGGCAAAGAGGAGGATGAAACAGTTTATTCAGTTTGCGATGCCAAAAGAAAGATAGTCACACTTAAGACCACGGCCGGGAAAGAGCGTGTGGTTTTGGCTGCGAATATTGGGGAAGTTATTGATAAAACACTATTGAAAGAGAAAATTATGAAAAAAGTAAACGCCGGCACCTTAAAATGGTTTGAATTTAAAGGCCGGGAAACAAAAATGACGGATGAAATAGAGCCAAATATAATTGAGAAAATTGGATTTGCGGTGCTAATGTTGTTTGTGCCGAGATTGCCTGCAGGGGTCAAAAATATAATTATGCCCCAGGTACTAAAAGATAAGGCGTGCCAGATTGCGAATATAAATCGAGCGGCCGACTTGGCTAAGAGGGATTTGGAAGAAAAGGATGGATTCAAGGATGCCGGCATAAATATTGACAAGATTGCCCTGGCAGAGGAATTCAGGCGGCCTAATAGTTATTTGCGCCAACAGTACCGGCGCATGGCGCAAAATCCGGGTGACCTTAAATTGCAGGCGGAGTTTGCCAGGAGTATAGTCAGGTTTATGACTAAATACGAAGAAATTCATATAAATAAAACACAAGCTGATACCGAGGGATGGACTGCGAAAGATAGAAACCGGATGATTATTATGTATGCCACCCGGCTGGTGGAGAACCTGAATTCCATTCCCATAATTGAAAACCTGGCCCACCCGGAGACAGGTTATGAAGTGCTGGAAAACAAGTGGGGCAAAAGGTATAATACGAAACCATTGGGCAATGTCTCTATTCTGGCGATCTTATTTCCCAAGGCACTGAACGAAAAACAAAAAGGGGTATTGGGAATGCGCGGGACCGCGGGTATTCTGGCGGACTATCTGGAAAGAAATCATTTTATTATTGATGATAATATAAGAGAAAAGCATTTCAAACGGATGTTCAAACTTCTCATGGGCGCGGCTGCTTAAAAAGTGGGGAGCGCTAAAAAAGAGCGCAAAGAATTTCTTTTGACAGGATTAACAGGATATACGGGATTTTAAATAAATCCTCTCAATCCTGTTATCCTGTCAAAAATCTTTGTTTCAAAAAGTGTGTCTTAACACATCCAAAACAAGTATCCGCGTTGTTAAATAGCACATACTGAATATCCCGAACGCATCCCCCTTTTTGAAAAGGGGGATTGAGGGGGATTTTGCATACGAGCGGGCGTTTTGTTGATTAAATCCCCCCTGCCCTCTTTACAAAAGGGGGAGAAAGACTAAAGTCCGACCCGCCCCTAGGACGATGCGTTGGTGGCGGGCGAACACAAGGTTCGCCCCTACTGGAATATAAATATCATGCAGGTATGACCAACCTTTGTTTAACTGCAATTCACTGATATGCCGTGATACTAAATTTTTCAGAAAAAAGTTGACAAACCAATAGACGCACGGTAAAATTTTCAAGACTTTTATTTTTGTTGATAAATCTGTCACATTTTAAAAATAAAGGAGGTGAAAACATATATGAAGAAAGTTTTAGCCTTAATGCTGACAGTCTTATTTAGCGGTTCCATGCTGATGGTTGCCGGCTGCGCTCCCAAGGCAGCAGAACAAGCAGCGCCGGCAGTGGAAGAAGCAGTAGCTCCGGCAGTCGAAGGAGAAGCAGCAGTCGAAGGAGAAGCAGCGGTCGAAGGAGAAGCAGCAGTTGAAGAAGCAGCTCCAGCAGCCGAAGAAGTAGAGTAAGCGTAAAGTAACAATAGAATTACATATACACGGTGGAAACTTATAGTAATATAGGTTTCCACCGTTTTGTTTTGCAGGGAAGGATTTTCCCGGTAGGTCTGGATATGGAATTTTTGTGATTTTTCGATTGTTTTTTTGAAAATTGCCACCTGTGTGTAGGGGCGATTCCATGTAATCG
>JAGLMY010000195.1 GCA_023139775.1 bacterium | reverse complement strand
GCTATTGCGAAGGACGCTTATGCCAATGAAGCCTTTGAACGTTCTTTTGATTTTGCTAAAAAAGCAACTATTTATGCTTTGGTGGCCAAGGCACGTACTGAGCAGAAGCAGGCTGAGCAAAAACTCGCGGATTTAAAAGGACAACTCAAAAAAGTAAAAGCACAGACAAAAAGCTATATGCAGTCAACGCCTGTGAACGCGCCTGCTGAGCCAACCATGGGATCAACGCCGGAGGATAGTCCGCATCCCACGGCAATCCCAACCACGCCGGAGGTGACACAGCCATGAGAAAATTGATCCGGTTTTCCAGTCCGGGGTTGGTGCTGCTTATTCTGGCTGGTTGTGCCACAGTACCGACTGTGGTACCGCAAGCTTTGATTGATGCCCGCTCTGCTTTGGGTGTGGCCAAAAAAATAAACGCGGATATTTTAGTGCCCAGTGAATACGCAGAAGCACGGAAACAATTGGATCGGGCGGAGGCCTCGTTTTCCGCCGAGCAGAGCATTGCCACAGTGGAAGAACAGGCTTTTGAAGCCAAAGCGTACGCTGAAATTGCCGAAGCCCATGTTAGAGTACGCATTGCCAAGCAGGAATACGAAACAGTGCAGCAAGCCTTAATCACTCAGCAGGGGATGCTGACAGCCTTGCTGCAGAAACAAAAATATTTGGACCAGATGCAAGCCCGGATTCAGCAAACCGAAGAAGAAAAAAGAGCCGCCGTGGCCGCGGCCGCGGCGGCCGCCGCGGAACAAGCCGGAAAATTGGCAGCCGAAAAGAAAAAGCGTGAAGCTGCTGAGCGTGAAGCTGAAATGCTCCGTAAGGCCCGGAAAATCCGGAATGCTCAGGTTAAAATGGAAGCCCGGGGACTGGTTATTAATTTATCCGGAAAAGTTTTATTTGATACTGGAAGTTCAAAACTGCAGCCTGGGGCAAAATCCGCGTTGGATCAGGTGGCAGAGGTTTTGCTGGAATACACAGACTATCGTGTGCGCATTGAAGGACATACGGATAGTACGGGTAATGCGCTTAGCAACAATATGCTTTCCCAAGCCAGGGCGGAAAGTGTTTTGAATTATCTGCGTCAAAAGGGAGTTGCTTTTGACAACCTGACTGCAGTAGGGATTGGATCCACCCGGGCGGTGGCGACGAATAAGACGCCGGAAGGCCGCCAATTAAATCGCCGAGTGGAAATAATTCTCGAAAAGAAAACGGAGACACAAAAAAACCAGTGAAATGCCCACGTCTGAGCCGAATTATTATAAATAGTGTACTACTGGGAAGTGTTCTTTTTCCTCTTGTTTTATTAGGCGGTTGCGCGCCGCGGTATCTGGAAAAAACACCAAGTGCCATTTTACGCTATCCGTATATTCCTGTTGACCCTAAAGAATTGGAAGCGTATCAAAGTCAACTGGCTGTTGATCCATATCATTTGCAAGCGGCAAAAGCCCGGTTCTGGGTGGCGCAATATTCGTTTAACCGGGCGCAGTGGGATTCGGCCGAAAAACAATTTTTAAAAATAATAAAAAAACATTCCAATTCCGAATGGGCGCCGGTGGCCGGAATTATGGCCGCGCGTTGTCAGGTTAAACTGAATAAAAGCTTGGCGGCCTTGGCCGGATTGCAACGTGTTCAAGATCGATATGGGTCACAAATCGTGAGCAGGCAGGCGGTTGAGGCCTTGGCGAAGAAGATTATTAATGATGAACTGACGTTGGCGGAGCTGGCACGGGTACGGGCAATCTATCCGGAAACAGCCTGGTCAAAACAAGCGTTGTTTGTGACAGGCAAGCGCAACTTGGATATGGGTAATCCGGATTTGGCTATAAAATTTTTCGGACAATTTCTTTTACAGTATCCTCGTAGTATGTTTGCTCCCATGGCCAAAGAATTGATGGAAAAGGCTGTGCGCATTGTCCCGGTGAGTCGGCGGCGGATTGGCTGCTTGTTGCCATTGACCGGACCATACGCGCCGTATGGGAATGCCATTCATCAGGGTTTGGAATTGGCTTTGGAAACCATTAATCGCTATTGTGATGAAAACGAACAACTCAGCTTGGCGGTTGTGGATACCTTGGGTACTATGACAGGCGCTTTGGCCGGTTTTCGACGATTGGCGGAAAAAGAGAAGGTAATGGTGGTGGTGGGTCCGGCCTTGTCCAATTCGGTCAAAGTCTTACTACCGGAATTGAATAAACACAAAGTCTGCCTGATTACGACTTCGGCTGCTGAGGCCGGGTTGCCGGAAGCGTCGCCTTATTTGTTCCGGTACATGTTGACCAACCAGGAGCAAGGGAAAGCCATGGCTGAGTACGTGGTACTCCGGAAAAATTACCGACGCATCGGTATTATCAATGGTGAGGCACCCTATGATCGCTCCCTGGCAGAAGCATTTGAGGAAAAAGCACAACAGTTGGGCGGAGAAATCACAGCGCATTTGGAATATCCCCGCGGTGCTACGGATTTTAAAACCCAGATGATGGCCTTGGGTGGTATAGATCCGGGAATTTTAAAAGATTTAAAAGTGCGTCAGAGAAAGGTTATGGAGCGATTGGTTGAAATTATCGCGTATGAATCCCATAGTATCTTGGTCTTGCGACCGGAAAAAGAAGCCACTCCCGGCCCTGCTCCAACGCTGGTTCCGGACAAACGGGTTGCCATTATCCGTTTTACGGAAACCGGCAGTCAGACCCAGAAAGAAAAATTAGGTAAATTATTTACGGAAAAAATTTCCTATGCCTTGGCTCCACGTGGCGGCGTAAAAGTATTAACCCAAGCCAAGACCTTTCAAGCTATTCGGGAATTGGGATTGTCTACTTTGGCCATGAGTCAATCCGACCGGCAAAAGCTTGCTGATGCTTTGGATGTGCAATACTTGCTGGTTGGTCAAATACGACAGTTAGGAGAAGAACAGGTCAACCTGCCCGGAGAACCGCTGCCTATTCGCTATGAGATAAAAGTTGATTTGATGAATGCCCTGACCGGTAAAGTACTGAAAAAATTCAAAAAAGAGTGGGTGAAGAGTATTCCGCCGGAACAAAATGTCAAGGATATGGAAGCGATTTATCTTCCAGTACCTGCTCGGGATGCAATCCTAATTGCTTCACAATTGGCTTTTTATGATTTGAAAGTTGCCATTTTTGGTTGTGATGCCTGGTTGACACCGAAATTTATTCGTCAGGCCGGGCCCGAACTCAAGCAAGCGGTGTTGGCCACGGGTTTTTGGCCGGAGGACCCCTCGGTCCGGTGCAAAGAATTTATAACTCAATTTGAAAGGAAATTTAAAACCCACCCCTCGCTTTTAGCAGTGCAAGCGTATGATGCCTTGTATTTGATTGAGCAGGTATTGGCCGGTATTCAGAAGACCAATATCGGGCGCGCTGATTTTCAGAAACAGTTATTGAGAACCAACGGTTTCCGCGGTGTCACCGGAAAAACCGTGGTGGGCCCGAATGGTGAAATTAAGCGAGAGGCAGTATTTTTAAAAATGTACAATAAAAAATTACAACGGGTACAGTAGACAATGCGTGATAATTACTTGTTTCACGGTGTGAAGGGTATGCGGGATGTCTTTCCTGAGGAGAGTTGGAAAATCCGGCAGTTGGAAGAAAAAGCCCGTGCCCTGTTTGCCTGCTATGGATTTGGAGAGATACGCACACCACTGGTTGAGCATACCATTCTGTTTGAGCGCGGCGTGGGTCAAGGGACGGATATAGTAAATAAAGAGATGTTTTACGTGCCGGCCAAAGAGCAGGATGGAGAAGACGATAAACGCAATCGTCAGATGGTGCTGCGTCCCGAAGCCACGGCTTCAGTGGTGCGCGCATATGTGGAACATGAAATTGCCAAGGTGTCCCCAGGATGTCAGCGTTATTATTATATTGGATCCATGTTTCGTTATGAGCGTCCGCAACGTGGACGTTATCGTCAATTTGCCCAGATTGGTATTGAGGTTTTGGGCGCTACCCAGCCGAGTATGGATGCAGAGGTGATACTGCTTTTGCATGATTTGCTGGCACAGTATGGATTGACGTCCCTGACCTTTCAACTCAATGCTGTGGGTTGTCTGATTTGCCGGCCGCCCTATATCCGGAAATTGCAAGAATTTGCCAGGACACTGCAGACCAAACTCTGCCCGGATTGTCAGATACGAATTGAGAAGAATCCGCTGCGCTTGTTTGATTGCAAACAGCCGGAGTGCCGTAAGCTGATAAGCCAAGCTCCGGTCTTGCCGGATTTTCTCTGCTCGGATTGCCGGTCGCATCAAAAAGCGGTCTTTCAAGTGTTGGAGAAAAACAATATCCGCTTTGAGGTGGAGCCGCGTTTGATGCGGGGTTTGGACTATTATACCCGAACAGTCTTTGAGGTGATCTCTAAGGATTTGGGAGCACAGAATGCCGTCGCAGCCGGCGGACGCTATGATAATTTGGTCGCTGACTTGGATGGGCCGCAAACGCCGGCCATTGGCTGGTCCTTAGGTGTAGAACGGCTTATGGAACTGCTGTTGGATACGGTTTGGGAGCCAACCGGATTGGACGCGTTGGTGGTAGCTCCAGGCCCGGAATTTGAGACTACTTTTGTTCATGTGACAGATATGCGGAGACAGGGTCTGCGCATTGGAATGGAACATGAAGCCCGGAGTGTGAAAGCATTGTTAAAGCGTGCTGATCGTTTACATGCGCGTTTTGCCTTGTTTGTATCAGCCGCTGATCCGGAAAAATTAGAAGTGAAAAATATGCAGAGCGGAGAACAGGTTGCTTTGACCTGGGACCAATTGAAAACACATATTAGCACTTTCTCCCAGCAGAAGTGTATTGGTGCTGCCAAGCAATGATTGGTTTTGCCGGTGTAGCAGAAACGGATGGTACTGATAATGAATTTGGACTTTAATATTTTAAAATTATTCAGTCAAGGCAATGGGTTGCTTTTTTTGGGGGCGGTAATATTTATTTTGGGCTTGTTGATGTTTTTGCGGCAAATAATAAATATCCTTAACTTTTATGCCAAACGCAGCCAACCTTTAGCGCGGCGTATGCGCTTGGATTTGGATCAGCGTATTTTATTTATGCTGATTTCAGTTATTTTGGCGCTGCTGGGGACCTCATTGCTCTTGGGCGGGATTACCATGAGGACGTATGTTTCTTTCACGCGCGCGGATCAAGTAGGCAGCGTGGAATGTCTTTCCTGGAATGCCGAAGAAAAATTCATGGTGGTCAGCATGGCAACTATTGAGCAGGGAAAAATAAAGACCAAACAAACATTTAGTCTGTACGGGGATCAATGGGAGATCAGTGCGCATATTCTAAAATGGGACCCCAAAGTAAATCTGCTCGGACTACATACCGGTTATCGCTTAAACCAGATTAAAGGTATTTATTTGGATGCGGAAGATGAAACGAAGAGATTGCACCGGGCCTATGCCATAACACCGGGCAAAGATTGGTTGTGGTGGGCGCTTTCGCGGTTTGATGCGCAGCTGCCCATGGTAGAGGCAGTATACGGCAACGCAGTTTCCCAAATCGCCAAGCCTGGTGATCGGTTTGATATTTTTGTGACCACTTCCGGATTGTCCGCGCGCCGCTACAAATCAAAATAAAACCCAACATTTTATCCGTAGGGGCGATTCCGTGTAATCGCCCCTACACAAACGTACGCATAAAATATCGTAGGGGCACCCCTTGCGGGTGCCCTGGAATAAGGCGACCGGGCGGGTCAGGGTGATGGCACGGCACAGGACAGGGCGACCGTAAAGGTCGCCCCTACGGGAAACAATTATGACAAACACAAATAACCACCACCGTCGGCCCATCCGCATTCCGGAATACGATTATACCCAGCCCGGCGCGTATTTCGTAACGATATGCACCT
>JAGLMY010000194.1 GCA_023139775.1 bacterium | reverse complement strand
ATACATACTGTAGGACCGATATGGCAAAGAAATACGGCTGTGGCCCCTCGACTGCTGGCAGCAGCGTATCGGAATTCTTTGAGTCTGGCCGATGACATGACGTTGCGAACCATAGCCTTTCCTTCGATTTCCACTGGAGCGTACGGTTATCCTATTCAGGCAGCGGCACACACGGCACTATCGACAGTAAAAGCGTATCTGGAAAAAAGGACTTTTTTACAGCAAGTCATTTTTGTGTTGTTTTCTGACGGTGATTTGGAAGTATATAGCCAAGAATTGTCAAAGTTAAATACTACACCTGTGTAACATATCGGCGAAGTGCTGTGCTTTGTCAAATAACCCGGAAACGTAAGCTGTAGAGACGCGATTAATCGCGTCTCTACATAGAACCAGGAGGTACGTCATGGTTAAAAAGTTGGGTTTAGGAGTTCTAGTTCTGATGTTTTGTTGTTACTCATCGCTGTTGGCAAAGACAACAGCGAAAAAACAGGAAATAGATCCGAAGAAACCACGCCTGGTGATGGTGCAAGTTCCTTCATGGAAAACCACTTTTTTTGGGTTGCCACAGGAACTGCCCTTGTTGATAAAACCGGGTGAAAAATTTACCGGGAAGTCAAAGCATTATGATTTTACAGAAGGCATATCCGCCATGGAAGTCTTTATTGCCCTGCGTCCGAAAGAGCAGCAGAGTCAGGCCTACCGGTTGTTCATTAAAAAATGGCCGTTGTATCAAAATTTTTTTAAAGCCGTGGAGCAGGAAAAGTATGCTGAGGCAGCGCAGTGGTTGGATACCATTATAGGTATTGATCCGAAAGAACCGGCTGTGCACTTTTATTGGGGAAGTTTGAACACCCAAACAAAAAAATACGCGGCCGCCGAAAAGAGTTACCAGGCTTGTATTGAAGCCTATCCGGGATACGGACCTGCCTATATTAATTTAGCGCGTTTGGTGAAATCCAGAGGAGATGATACCCAGGCACGCGTACTTTTGAAAAAAGCGTTGGAACAATTACAGGACGGTGATCAGGACGATGCCAGACGCATAGCACAGAAAATGTTGGGAAGTCTTTCGGGAAAATAACGAGTAAAATATTCAGTTGCCAAGGAGTTGGCAATCCATTTTAAGGAAGGAGATTGTCCATGGTGGAATTAAAGCAAATCGAGTCAGGTAAGTTGTTGTGCCTTGAGGCCAAAAGTTCATTATTGGATGTCAGTGCGCTATTTCAGCAGATCAAGGACTATACCGGAGAACGTAAGGTGCCATTGAAAGGGGATCATCTGGTAATTGTGTACGATCCGCCCGAGGCGATCAATCGGGAACAAGCGCACTATGCAGCAGCCGTGGAATTGGCCGGGGATTGTACCGGGGACGGTGAGTTAACAGTAGTTGTGCAGAGCAATATGACGGTGGCGTATGAATGTTTTCAGGGCCCGTATGAGGGCTTGGCGGACGTATATCAAAGGATTATATCCTGGATTCACGACAAAGGCTATCAGGTGGCCGGACCTGCGCGCGAATTTTATCTGGTTGGACCGCCGGCGGATCCCGCCTCGTTTATAACAGAAGTGCAGATTCCGATCCGGCGTTTTAGAGCAGGAAACAGCAGTGAAACTTAGGCCGATCCCTCGGGACCGTCTGGAAGTCTGGCGCAAAAAGTATTATGCCTATTTGGGTATTCCGGTGATTCCGGATTTTCATGAGGCCTTATGTCAAACCGGGGAAGCTTTCATGGTGGAAGATGCCGGTCATGCGTTGGGATATGTTATTATTACGCGCGAGTTTTTTTTGCCGAATGTCGCACCGGTGATTCCTGAATTTTACTTGGAAGTCGAACAAACACGCTATGCCAGGCAATTGGTGGAGGCGCTGATTCGCGAGTTGGAACCTCTGACTATTTTGGGCCGGACCGATGATACGCATGGATTTCCATTGCTGATGGATTTGAGAATTCCTAACAGTGTGGCTTATTCTGTTTATCTGTTAAAAAATGAGCCGCAGTGGGCGGAAAATGACGAATTACGCATAGAAGAAAGTTCTATGGATGAAGCATTGGATCTGTTGCCATTCTATGCTTCTGTACCGCTGGAGGATGGTGGGATTCCGGACGAAATGTCTCTGACCAAGAGTTTGGCCTTGTGGCAACATTACCGCTTACGGGTGCAAGGAAACATCGCTGCCGTATGCTATATTATTCCGCTGGTCCGGCGTTATATTACTGCTGCTACCATTGTGTTGGCCGTGGCACGTAGCAATGGCTACGGACGTTATTTAACAGCCTACGCAGTTGCTCGTGAGATAAGAGCTGGAAATGTTTTTGTTGCTGCCGGCGATCCGGAAAATGAGGCGGCCCGGGGGTTGATTGAGTCTTTGGGCGCGTGCCTGACTGCTCATTATATTTATTTTCGTCCGTAGTCATAAGGGCGTAAGAGATTTTTCGCTATGTCTGGAATGACATGTAAACCGTAGGGGCGCACTGAGTGCGCCCTGAACAGAGCGTAGGGGCGAACCTTGCCTGTGCCCGTCTTTTGGGTATGTTCGCCCGCCAACGATGTATTTACCGCAGGGATGATCTTTATGATCGCTGTGGGGCTCCATGCGGAAAAATGGCGTTCTGTCAAATTCAGGGTTGAAGAATATGTGATCTGTGGTTAGAATTAAGAGCAGGTGTTCCTAAATGCGGAGGGTTAACCCAGTGAAAAAATTCTATGTTTTACAGCATATTGATTGTGAGCCGTTAGGTATTTGGGAAGAAGAACTTAAACGTTGGTATGCCCGGTACGAGTATATTAAAGTCTGGGAAGGAGCACCCCTGCCGGAACCGGAAAACACCTTAGCGGCGATAGTGTTGGGTGGTCCTATGAGCGTGAATGACACTGAAAATTTTCCTTTTGTGACAAAAGAGATTGAGTATTTGCGGAAATTAGTTGATGCCAAAGTGCACGTGTTGGGAGTATGTCTGGGAGCGCAATTGCTGGCTGCGGCCTTAGGCGCTGAAATTTCCAATGGTTCCAAAGCGGAAATTGGCTATTCGACCATTACTCTGACACATGAAGGAACCGAGGATCGTCTGATGCTGGGGTTTCCTATGGAATTTCCAGTATTCCAGTGGCATGAACAAGGATTTGAATTACCCAGGGGTGCTAAAAGACTGGCTGGGACAGAAGACTATCCCAACCAAGCATTTCGCTATGAAAATGTCTGGGGTCTGCAATTTCATTTGGAAGTCACACCGGAAATGGCGGAAAATTTCAGCCAAGCGTATGCCGATATGTTGGAACAGGTACCCAATCTCACACCGCGAAAATTAAAAGAACAAGCGGCAGTTAATGGCCATATGGTAACCTTGTATGGCCGGCAAGTGATTAGGCGTTTTTGGGATTCTGTAACGACCGGCGATTAATGATGAATATTAATTTCCCAGGAACACAACCCCTAGGTAAAGGTTTGTCGACGACAGGGTATTATTGAATAGTGAGAGTATGGCAATGATAAAAACGACTAAGCAGCATCCCTGGCAGCTCTTGCTGCTCTTGGCTATTGGAATATTTATTGGTAGCTTTTGGTTTCTTTTTGGTTTTTTGACCGTAGTGGGAGCTTCAGCAGCCTGGTGGTACTATCCGCTTTCTTTGGCGCCAGGCAGCGCGATAATTTTTCTAGTAGTCATGGCTCGGCGAGCGCCTGTGCCTTATGGTACTGGTTTAATGGTCCTGGGATTGTCTTTGATTATTTTGTCAGCGGTGCGGGGAAGCTCGGTAGTGACCGGGATCGCCGTTGGAACACCGGTTTTTATCGTAGGTTTATGTTTTGCGTGGTTGAACAAGATTCTGTCTAAAGTTTCTGCTTAGCCATTTGTCCTGGAGTCCTGTTTTTATACCGAATGGTGTATTCTGAGTTGCCTCGCTGATTATTGACTTTGCGAATCAAACAGTATACGATCATGATATATTATTTTTAAAAAAGAGGTGTTGAAAATGGCACGATATGTGTATTTGTGTGATACCTGTAAGCAAAAATTCGAAGTGGATAAACCCATGGCGCAGTCCGGTCAGGTTGAGTCTTGTCCGCAATGTAAAACTGCGGGGGAAAGAGTTTTTACCAGACCTGGAATTACCATTAAAGGAGCGCCGATAAAATTTAAAGATGGTGATCAGAGCGCAGAAGCGGGTGGTTGTGATGGATGTTGTCATGACAGCTGTGATATGAAACAGCATTGAGTACCGCGTGTCAAGGCTGTTTTGGGAAAACGGGTTGGGTCGTGACGGCAAGGAAGGTTAGCTCATGAAAATTTTGCCTTCATCTACGCTTAAACGATTATCACATCATTTTGAATTAAATATTATTGGAAAATGGATTTTTATTGGCATCCTGATCGGTGTGGTGGGTGGATTGGGAGCCTGGATTTTTATGCTCCTACTCAACCTGGTCCGGGCTGTATTTACAACCGGGTTGCTTCATCACTTGGCTCCCCAGAGTGCTGATTTGCCTGGTTATTTTTCCACTTTGTTTCAATCCAAATGGTGGTGGGTTATTCCCTTGATTCCTGTGGTTGGTGGTCTGATTTCCGGACTTTTGGTTTATCTCTGGGCCCCGGAAGCTGAGGGTCATGGAACCGATGGTGTAATTCACAGTTTTCATCGGGGTCGTGGATTGATTCGTGCCCGGGTTCCGCTAATTAAAACCCTGGCTTCGGCAGCAGTGATTGGCACTGGCGGAAGCGCGGGGCGGGAAGGGCCCATTGCACAGATTGGCGCGGGTTTTGGATCTGTGCTGGGACGGTTTCTGAAAGTATCTGTGAAAGATCGGCGTTTGATGATATTGGCCGGAGCGGCAGCCGGTATATCCGCGATTTTTCAAGCACCCCTGGGTGGCGCTATTTTCACCACTGAAGTGTTGTATCGTAATCATGAATTGGAAACCGAAGCTTTAATACCCGGCATTATTTCTTCGCTGACAGCCTATTCTTTGTATACTCGTTTGGTGGGTCGCGAGCAGTTATTCATGATACCGACCTTACGTTTTGAACGGGCCGAAGAACTGGTGATTTATACAATTCTTGGTTTGCTCTGTGCCGTGGTAGGTATCGTGTACGTAAAAGTGTTTTATGGTTTCCGGGATCATTTTTTTAGGCCGTTGAAGATACCGAAGTGGCTAAAACCGGCTTTTGGTGGATTGTTGTTAGGATTGCTGGCTGTTTTTTTACCGCAAGTATGGGGTGGTGGATATGACGTCATGCAACAAGCCATGACACATCAATTGACAGCGACCTTAATGTTGCTTTTGGTGTTTGGAAAAATACTCGCAACCTCGTTTTCGATCAGTTCCGGCGGTTCGGGCGGTGTTTTCGCGCCCTCGTTATTCATTGGAGCCATGTTGGGAGGGTGCGTGGGAGTGACACTGACTGGTTGGTTGCCAAGTAATTTTGTGCCTGATCCTACAGCCTTGGTGGTAGTGGGTATGGGTGGTTTTTTTGCCGGGATTGCCAAAGTGCCGATTGCCAGCATTATTATGGTGTCCGAAATGACAGGTGGCTATGGCCTGCTGGTGCCCATGATGTTGGTATCTACCATTACCGTACTCTTTACGCGTCATCACACCTTGTATGAAAGACAGGTACTCTCCACCATCGATTCTCCGGCCCATAAAGGGGATTTTATTACGGATCTGTTGGCCGGCTTATCTACCCGGGATACCAAGGCGTTACAGCAAAAGCCGGTTACAGTACGTGCAGTGACCTCCCTCAGCGACATGCTGAAAAAATTAAGCGGCAGTGATCAAAATTTGATACCAGTGGTGGATCAACAAGACATAGTGGTGGGCATGATTAATTTTCAGGATTTGCGGGATGTTTTGTTTGAGGGGGAGTTGGATTTGAACCTGGTCATTGCTGCGGATGTAGCCAAGACCACCTTTCCCTTTATCACGCCGGACACAAATCTTCATGAAGTGATTACCAAATTTGCCCAGTACAGCATGAACGAATTTCCGGTGATTGATGCTGAGAATCGTCATTTACAGGGCGTTCTAACCAAACATGAAGTCATTTATTCATATAACAAGGAATTGCAGGGTTTTAAGGCCAAAGAGGCCAAGCTGACCAAGCGTGGAGGATTTTTATAGCCGGCACCGCGTCGCCGGTCAAATTGAACATTATATATGATTTAAGCGGATAGTTTTGAGACCGAGAATATTAGTACAGCTGGTTTAGAAAGTGGAAAACGCGATCATTGAACAATAATGACTTTTTTGCAGATTCGGTTTTTGCCTGATCGAGTAAAAAAATTTGGAAAAACAATGATATTCACGTGTGGATATTCATTGTCAGCAAATCCCAGGCAGGCTATAATGCGGCCTAACCCGGGGTCTAATGATTGAGTTGTTGAGGATTACTGGAGTGGTACAATATGTTGATAAAAAAAATAACTGTGCGGACATTTTTACACCCCAAGCGTGTATTCCTGTATATGCTGATGGTTTTATTTTCGATTGTACCGGCATCAGTTTGGGCTGAAAAAATCGTAGTCGTTCTCAGCCGGGCATTGCTGCCTTATGAACAAGCTTGGGAAGGGTTTAAACTCAACACCAGCATGAAAGTGGAAAAACTGGACATGCAAGGGGATGCGGCAAAGGGTGAAAAAATTATGAGTGGCATCTCAGGAGATTCTGTTGCGCTGGTTGTAACCATTGGTTCAGAGGCTACCATGATGGCGGGTAAATACTTGGGCGCCATACCAATGGTATATACCATGGTACTGGAACAGCCGAAGATTACCGGGAAAATCAACCGAGGTGTATTAATGCGAGTAAAATTAAAAAAGCAACTGGAGACCTTGAACAAACTTTTTCCGGATAACAAGGGTATAGGTGTAATTTATAATCTGCATTATTCAGGAGCGACCATCAATGAAGCCAGAAAAATTACCAAGGCCTTGAACGCTTATTTGCTTCCGATTGCAGTGGAAAATGTTTCCGATATTCCAAGTGCTTTGAAAAAAATAACCCGAAAAGAAATCGGTGTTTTGTGGTCCATTGTCGATGCTACTGTGGCTAAACCAGAGGCCGTTAAAATGTTGATTCAACACGCGCTAAAGGAGAAATTGCCTTTTTTGGCCTTGTCGCGTTATCATGTGAAAGCAGGCGCTTTAGCCGCTTTGTCTGTGGATTACCAGGACATAGGCGCTCAAACCGCCCACTTGTCAAAAAAAATGTTGGCCGACGGGACTTCGCAACCAGCCGAGGAACCGCGAAAATTGATTCTGTTCATTAATAAAGAAACCCAAAAAAAAATGGATATTGGTAATTTGCCGGAATTAAAAGGCATACAGGTTATCGCAAAATAGCGAAGGGACAACTGCATGAAGAAAAGAAAGAGTATTAAAAAGTTTATTTTTGTTTTTATTTATTCCTTTGTTTTCAGTCTATGCGTGGCGTTCTTTATTCCCAGTTTAATCCAGACGCAGCGGCATATAAAAAGTGAGTTTCTAGAGCGGGGCAAGTCATTGACTCGCAATATTGCCTTGAATTGTCAAAATGTCATGGGTGGTGCTATGGACCGACAGGCGCTTTTTACTTTGGCGGACAGCTTAATGCGTGAGACGGATATTCTATGGGTTGTCGTTTTGGATAAAAAAGGCGAAGTGTTGGCTGAGACCGGGACAGTGGATTTTACCTACTTGGTTGAAGAAGTATCAGAACTCGGACATAAAGAGAAAATCGATCTGCGCGAATTACGCCTTCCGGATGGGAAAAAGGCCATTAATTATTATATCGGCATCCGTAAGAGCGCGTCAGACACTGCGGCCATGGTCAATAAGGAATTGTCATTGCTGGAAGGTTTTGGGGGAGAAATGGCGATTCCGGAGCAATCATCCGGCGTGTCTTTTTTGGGGGACGTACACGTAGGCATGTCCTTGCAAAGATTAAACGCATCCTTTCGGAAGCTCGGTTTGCAACTGCTGATTATTTGTTTGCTGGCCTTGTGTGCCGGCACGGTGGCAGGATCCTATTTTGCCAAATTCCTGTTGGTCCCCATTAATCAATTTATCGCCCGCATGAAGGATATCGCTTCGCGCAAGGGTGATTTAACCCAGCGTCTTGCCTTGGACCGTGATGATGAGTTCGGTGAAATGGCTGATTATTTCAATGATTTTATTCAAAATGTTGCTCTGATTGTGAAAGAAACCGTTCAACTCATCGACAAAATGAATGTTTCTTTGGAGGAAATATCCGCCACCTCCGAAGAATTGAGCGCGAATGCCGACAATGTAAATGTCACGGTGCAAGGCGTTACCAATGATCTGGAAACGCAAGAGGGGGAATCCACCACCACGCACAATACCATTGAGCAAGTGCTTACCACCATTTTACAGATTACCCGGAAATCCCAAGATGCCTATCAGGTCTCGGCTGAGACCAAAAATGTCTCGCGTGAAAGCGGCAAAACCGTCCAAGCGTCAGTAAAAATGATCGACGGAATTTCAGATAGGATGAATTTGATCGAGGAACGGATGAAGCGTCTTGATCAGTCGTTAGGCGGTATTGGGGAATTTGTGGAGGCGATTCGTAAAGTTGTCTCCCAAACCAACCTTTTATCTCTGAATGCCGCCATTGAAGCTGCGCGTGCCGGCGAGGCCGGACGCGGGTTTTCTGTGGTGGCGGAGGAAGTGCGCAAGCTCGCGGAAGATGCCAGTTCTGCTTCAGAAAAGATTCAGAATTTGATTGAAAAAATTCAAGCCGAAGTCAAAGGCACGGGCGAGGCCACACGGCAGGGTACTGAAGCGGTGTCGCAGGGCACTCGCATGGTAAACGAGGCAGGTGTTTCGCTTGGAAAAATCATGCAGAGCGCCGAGCATTCGGCCGGTGTTTCCGAGGACATCTCCAACAGTCTGACACAACAATCCGATTCCCTGAAGGGTATGATAGGGCAGGTGGAGAAGGTGAAAATATTGGTGAAGAATAATTTTGTGGCTGCGCAATCGCTAACTGCTTCCGTGGAAGAGCAAACTGTTTCATTTGAACAAATCACTACCTCGATTCAGAAATTAAGTGAGGATGCGCAAAATATTCGAAAATTAGTAGTGGAATTTAAAATTTAATAACCCTTTTTTTCTTGATTTTACCAGCAGCAATACATATCATACTACGACCATCTGAATTTCAAAAAACATCTAAGGAGTGATGATGCGATGCATAAGGTGAAGGAATTGTGGAATCGTGTGGTATTTCGTGAAGCTGTTGAACCGGATAGTGTTTATGAAAACAGACTGTCAACCACCGAGGTGAACGACGGATACTTAAATCTGTCCAATATGGATATTCCTCCGCGTTGTTATATTGATAATGAGCTTCTGCATGTGGTCATGATTAATGTAAACGGTAAAAATGAGGAACCGGTTACGTTTCGTTGTCTGCAACGCCGGGCCACAGGAAAAAAGGGCAAGGTGTTTAAACGCCAGCGTTTTTGGCCGATTGGCTTTGGGCTGAAGGAGTGGTTCCATAAACAAGGTGTTGAGACCGGGGATTTGATCCTCATGGCCGTGGCTACGAAGTGCAATTACCTGATTTTTCGGGCGATTCGTCCGAAAACCTTTATTATTCTACATGATCGCAGAAACGATGAACGGCGTGATTTGGAACGCCGTTTTGATGATCGCCGTAATACTATTGTGCATGTTAGTAATGACCGCCGGGCTAAAGAAAGACGTCGTTTGGATCGTCGGACTCTGGAACGCCGGGAAGAAAGCGATCTGAAAAAGTAACCAAGTTTATTTAGTTAACCATATTATCGTGTTGACGCGAATAATTATTCGTATGGCCTCTAAAACCGAAATGGAAATTTCATAAAATAGAAACCAGCGATTTTAAAATACGCCTTAAATCATGGAATCGGTCCAAATCAAAATCAACCTTTTGGATTATTTTATTTTCGTCATTGCCGGCAACGCGGATGTAGGGG
>JAGLMY010000193.1 GCA_023139775.1 bacterium | reverse complement strand
CAAACGATATACTTGCCCCTCTGCTTGTGGTCGCTGGAGTTTATTGTTGTGAGAATATTAAACGAGGTGAGAACATGTTGTATGCACTGGGAATGATTGTGATTGGACTGGCGGCGGGAACAGCCAGCGGAGCGTTTGGGATAGGTGGCGCGATATTAATTATTCCTGTTTTGGTATATTTGGTTGGAATGGAACAAAAAATAGCTCAGGGAACAACACTTTTACTTATGTTGCCGCCTATAGGCCTGTTGGCCGCTCTGGAATACCTACGCCGCGGTCAGGCGGATTGGCAGGCTGCAGTATGGATCTGTGTTGGATTTTTGGTTGGCGGATATATTGGCGCTAAGTTAATCGCAGGATTGTCTCCCATCCTGCTGAAACGTACTTTTGGGGTATTACTGTTTTTGGTGGGATTGAAAATGATATTACGTCCCTGAGATTATGAATTGGATATGGAGGTAAATACGCGGGATAATTTTTACGAACTTCGGAATAGGTATACGTAATAAAATAAAATATGTTAGAATAAATAATAAGGTTACGAATGTTGAAGGAGGAAAGTGCAATGGAAAAATATCGGGAGTCGAGAAAAGAAATACTGCTGGTGCCGGTTGGAAAAGTCTTGGTTGACATTTTAGGCGAAATTGCAGTCGCCTTGCGGAAAACATATAAATTTCATGTCCATATTGGCAGGTCGGAAGAACCCGGCATGGATGAGTATTCGGATGAACGTCGGCAATACGATGCTAAAAAACTATTGGCTTTACCGACGGCGCGAAAACGCGATAGTCTGGTGGCTGTGCTGGGTGTGGTTGACGCGGATATGTTTGCCGGGGAAAAAAGTTTTGTTTTTGGTTTGAATAAACCGGAAAAAGGAATCGGTATTATTGCTTTGTCCCGGCTGCGTGAGGAATTTTATAAAAAACCATCCAATTCGGAATTGTTTTTACGTCGGGCTGTGACAGAAGCCATTTATCAAGTTGGTATGGCAATGCAATTATCTCCCTGCGTTATGAAAAAATGCGTCTTGCTGCCCACAACCACATTATGGCGCTTAGACAGTAAAGCGCAGACCTTTTGCGATGCCTGTCAAAACCGAATGGAGCAAAAGTTACATCCCACGGCTGAACCAGCGGATAAAAAAAAGGAACCGGAAGATAACCTTGAAGACACTATCAGCGAAGGTCCGGCTGGTGAAGAAGTTTTAGCAGATCCAACAGAGTTACAAATCGAGGAGAAACGTCCGGAGGACGAATCCGAAATATCCGCCGAACTGGTAGAACCGGAAGGTCCGATTGCCGCCGAGGCTGCTGCCATACATACTGAAACCGCCGGTCCTGAGGAACCATTGGTCGCAGATGCTCAAGAGAATGAAAAATAGGGACCACTTGGTAAGCGTATCCCTCTATGATCTCAGAATCCATTCGCAATTTACAAATAATTTCTTCACCCGGTGTCGGAGGACGGGAAATTGATGTTCCGGTTTTAGCGCGAAAACTTATAGCGCAAGGACATCCGACTTGGGTGATGTGCCGCCCGAATACGCTGGTGGATCGTCTTTCAGCAGAGTGGGATTTGCCTTGCGAGCCAACCGGAATGCACTGGTATTTTGATCCCAAAGATGTTCTGGGGTTAGCCCGTTTTCTAAAAGCAAACAAGATTCAAATAATCCACTCTCATTGGTCGCGGGATCTGTCCAATCTCATTTTAGCCGCCGGTTTGGCTGGTCGGATACCGGTGGTCTTAACCAAACACGTGTATTCCACAGAGATAAAACGTGATATTTTCCATGATTGGGTATACCGGCACACAGATCGGGTTATTGCCATATCGGATTTAGTGGCGGATAACATCGCAGCTACGGTCTGTGTAGCGCGTGAGCGGGTTGTTACTATTTATAACGGTATTGAATTGGCAAACCAATGGAATCCGGAGTTGACACAGCAAGTGGATCTACGTCCGGAAT
This sequence comes from bacterium, assembly GCA_023139775.1. GTDB lineage: Bacteria > Oederibacteriota > JAAXVQ01 > JAAXVQ01 > JAUVAV01 > JAGLMY01. Next base: position 9,667 of record JAGLMY010000193.1, on the reverse strand, counting down.
TTGGTGTTCCTCCCGGCAAACCGGTTTTAGGGTATGTCGGGCGCTTGAATCGCGGAAAAGGACCGCATATGATTCTGGCTGCCTTTGCTCGTGTGGCCGCGGCTTTCCCGGAGTGGCACTTAGTCTTGGTAGGCAAAGCGGTAGGGGAGAGCGAAACCAAATACGCGAAAAAACTCAAAACCGAGGTATTCACGCAGGGCTTGGAATCGCGCGTTCATTTTCCGGGATATCGCACGGACATGCCCGCTGTGATGCACACCTTTGATCTTTTGGCCAATGCCTCAGAGTTTGAATCTCTAGGTATGGTGATGGTAGAAGCCATGGCCATGGAACGGCCGGTTATCGGTCCGAACACAGGTGGTGTGCCGGAAATAATAGAGCCGGGAGTTTGTGGGGAGCTTTTTAATTACACTGATCCCCAAGATCTATCTGACAAGTTAAAAAAGCTCATGGGAGATACTGCTTTGCGGACAGCCATGGGGAAAAAAGGCCGCGAAATTGTATTGCGTAAATTTAATTTGGATCTTATGGCAGAGCAAGTAGTAACTGTTTTTCGTGATGTGTTGCAAAAGCAGAAGAGATAGACACGCGCGCTTTTGCGCATCTTAGCAAGCGCGAAAATCCACACGTTATAACGCTTCGAAATGAAACACACCTTTTAAAACAATTGAATTTCTTTTTTATTATAACCCTTGCTTTCTTCATTTTCTGTGCTATATTTAAAATATATGGATATTAGTAACTACTCAGGTCTGCAAGGAGCAGGGCGGTTTGGTCTTTTTTCAAGCGTGGCAGCGGTAACTGCGGAAATGTGGTTTAGAAAAGCATATCCCCCTATTGCCTGTTACCAGCTTAGACCTTGGTTTTCCGCTTTGCAATGCTTGAAAAAAAATCAAAGTGACCTGCCAGGCGTGAATATTTGAATACTTTTTTTACCCACCTGAGTAGTTACGAATATTAGGGAGAAAAATCTCAATGAATAAAATCCCATCTATTGCTGCTTTTCGCCATCCCCGGCTTAGCATTTGGCTGAAAGCTTGCGCCATTTTGATGACCGTGAGTTTTGTGCTGCCCTACGTGACCTGGGCCTTTGATGCCGGGAATTATGCTATATCCCAACCTCATTTTCTGCGAATTGCTCACCTGGGAAAAGCGCTGAACGTTCCGGATAAAATCGGCGTCATTAAACAGGGTTTTCAGGGTAATGGCAAAACCGTGGTCTGTATCCAGGATTTGCATTGCAATTATGAGGTACAGAAGAATATTGCCAATATTATCCAGCACCTGGTAAAAAAGCACGGCTTGAAGCTAGTGGGCGAGGAAGGGGCATTTCATACGGTCGATACCTCGCCAATCAGCGCTTTCCCTATAAAAAAAGTCCGGGAAGAAGTAAGCGATTATTTTGTCAAGCAGGGCAAGATCACAGGCGCGGAGCATTATGCCGCCATCAGCGGCGGCGTTATTCAACTGGAAGGCATTGAAACTCCCAAACTGTATGCAGCCGGCCAAAAAGCAGTGCGTAGCTTTTTGAATGCCGAGAGCCAGGGCTATTGCTATGATCTGCGCGATATGCTGGAAGAATTGAAAGCTGATATTTATAATTCCCAACTCTTGAAATTCGATGGCAAGCGCGTGGCTTATCGCGAAGGCGATATAGACATTCTGAAATACAGCGCATATCTGCATCGTATAGCCCGCAAGCTGCAAGTGGATTTGAGCGTGTATCCCAATTTGGCCCGCTTTCTCAGTCTGAAGCAGAATATTTTCTCCGCAAAAGTTGACCCGGACCAGCTTTTCCAGGAACTGGACAAACTGGATGCCCAAATCCGGCAACAGCTCTATACGGATAAAAAGCAACAGGAGTTGGATGAATTATATACCCGCCTGGATATTGTCGAAAGACTTCTCAATATTTCCGTTTCCCAGGAAGAATTGCAAGCCTTTCGCACAGAGCGGGAAAAATATACAACCCAGGCATTTATAAATTTCGTAGGGGCGATTCGTGAATCGCCCACCAATGAAGTGGATTATATTGAAAGTGATATGTATATCCTGGATGAATATTTAAAACAAGTGGAAGAGTTCTATCGCCTGGCAGATGAGCGGAGCATCCACTTTGTGGACAACCTGGTCCGCAAAATGGACCGCCTGGACGAGAACCTGGCAGTCATGATCAACGGCGGTTTTCATACTGACAAAGTCCTGGCTGAACTCAAGCGCCGGGATATCACCTATGTTTCCATCAAGCCACGCGTGACCCAACAGGATGTGGTGAATCCGTATTTTTCCCTGCTTCAGGGTCGTAAAACCCCGTTGGAAAAGCTGCTGGCCAAGAATCAGACGATAATGGCGATAATGAATGGGTGGGAGAAGGATCCATCATTGACTCAACAAGTTGTATTATCTGTAAAAACATTTCGCGAACTTATGAGACACGGCGAGATAAAGATAATCCTAAAAGATTATCAGAAGAAATCTTTAGCTGCCTATATGGAACAATTTTCCAGCATTAAATTACTTAAAATAGAAGGCGAAGGCCTTCCGGACGGAGTTTATGCTTATTATTTATCAATTAACGGGAAGAAATCAGATAACGTTTCGCTGGTTATGCGTAAAGGTCTTGTGCCGGAGATATGGCTGAACCAGCTTAATTTCGTTAGTTTTCAAAAATATTCGCGATGGATTTTATTGGTTGTTAGGTCCGTGAAAAAGGTTGGTCAAGTGCGGCAGGCGGTTCGGAAAAGTCCGAAGGCCTGGCCTGAAATGTTTTTCAAGGCGTGTGTGCTAGCAGTACCGGCATGGATAAAAGCAATAAAAAAAGAAGCATTAGCAGGCGTGGCAGTTGGAATCGCGCTGGCAGTATTTATAGTCAGCGTCAATGTACCGGGCATTGTAATAACAGTACTGTTGAGTTTAACTATACTAACACAAATGAGAATGGATTTAAGGTATATGCAATTAGCCGGAGTGCCGCGAGTGGCAGGACAATGGATGTCCAAGGTTAGACAAAAAACCAAACTTGCTTTATTGAACGAAGGGTTGCCGGCGAAAACAGTGCCAGGCACCGAAGCCGAAAAAAAGATACCTCAACATAAAGAGTTGAATACCAAAAATAACGAGACAAGTAAAACCTTGAAGGATCGCTTCGCGAACTTGCTGCTGCACTCGGATAACATTCCGCGGGGCGCGTCGCTTACTCACGAATTATTCCGTTCATTGTTGGCTATTGATGAAAATACTGCCCTTGAGGGATGGCTGAAATATTTTGTGCCGGTTTATAGTGGTGTTACAGAAGAGGTGTGTAGGTTTAATTCGGAAATGCCCCAGACGCGCATGCCGGAAATACTGATTTTGGTAGGTTTGAAATTAGCTGACCGGGAGCTGGAATACCAAGCGCAATTAGCTCGCTTGATAAGAGGGCAAAAGGTGGACTTGAAGGCAGTGGGCCCGGTTTTTGATACTAGTATGAATAATTATTATAATATTTTAGGAGTTTCACGCGATGCTTCTAGCCATGAGATTAAAAAAGCTTATAGAAAATTGGCTTTAAAATATCATCCGGACCAAACTCGCGGAAATAAAGAGGCTGAGGAGAAGTTTAAGAAAATAGAAGGGGCTTATTCGGTCCTAAGTGATCCAGATAAGAGAAAAACGTATAATTTGATGGGCCATGCTGCTTATACAAAAAGGCAGAGGTTTGGCGGCGGTATTATGTTGTGGCTGCGGAGTATTTGGGTCGGGATAGGCAATTTTTTAGATAGTCTGGGAGTAGAGGCAGCTTGGGTTAAGAAGGTATTTAGCGAAAAGACTTATGACTACGCGGTGGCCTCGATCGCGGAAAATGCCATTGTCAAGTATGCCGGACCATTACTGGCTCCGGCTCTCATAATTTTGTTTCCCGAAATCACTCAGAATCAGGCAGCCTGGGCGCTTTTCCTCGGACTGCATATTCCTCAGATGTTTTGGAAAAAAGGCCGGCAGCTGCGCTATACTCTGCCCACTTTTGCACTAACAGCCATTGGCTTGTATTCTGACCTTTCGCCCCTGGGCGATGGTTTGATTGTGCATTTAGCCGTGAATTTGGTTCTATACGGGATCGCACCGTGGATTATGAGCCGTATGGGCAGGGCTAAACTAAAGGAAAAAGCACAGAAATTAATTAAGCAGTTAGCTGGAATGTTGAAAAAGGAGCCAGGTGCCGAAAAAAAATCTAAAACAATGCAATATTCGCCGCTCTCTATAGCAGAAAGCGCTTTAGAGGAAACTCATCCAGGATTTGCTGAAAATCATCCTGACCTATACTATGAAATCACTACGGAAATAGTGCCTAAATATGAATCATTACTATTTATTTGGGGCAAGAGGGAGGTGGCATTTAAGAAATTAAGAACAGAAGTAAATGAGCTTCTTGAGAAAGAAGGGCTGCAAGAAATAGAATTGAAGATGGAAGAAGTATATATACTTCCTTATGAAAAGCTGACCAAACATTTTATAGTAGGGAGTTTGTCGGTTTTCCTAATGTTTCAATATCCCGGGATAGCGTATCTTATAGCGGCAACAATACCGTCGTTGATTTATACACTGGTTCGAACCAATATTTATCAATTAATGTACAAAGGGAGAGAAAAAGAAAAACGGTTATGGTGGGTCGGCTTTGTTTTGGCAGTTACGATGAATTTCAGGATGCTGATTTTGCCTATGTTGATTTATGTGATATCAGTAATATTTAAAATAACAGGGATATTATTTGGGATTTGGATTTTTACTCTCGCTTGTTACGGAGTGTGGTACGGCATAAAACTAACACAGGAGGATGATAAAGCGCGACGATTAACTATCCGAATTATTGCCTGGTATAATAAAAAAGTTCTGGAGTGGAGAAAAAAGGGGAAGGGCTTAAGAGCCAGGAGTAAGGGGCTCTCAACAGCAGACAAAAAAGCGGAGCAAAGCTTTGATGAAGCATTAAAAGCAGCGGAGATAAAAATAAATAAATATTTAACAATTCTGAATATACCTGATATCCCTTTGGATGAAATTAATTATGATGTGATCGTGGAATATGCCGAGAAAAAAACCTATGGATATGGGTCATTTAAAGAAACAGATGAACAGCATAAAGCATGTTCGGTATTACGGGAACTATATGAAATAATGGGCAAGATGATTCTGAGGCAATTATATGAAGATGTCAAAATAGTCAATGAAAAAATGATTTCTGCTCAGAAAATTATACAACTGCGTGATCTGTTGAAAAAAATTGATGAAAGTACTGATAAAAGTGTTTGGGAGTCGACCTTAAACGGGATTGTTGAGAAAAGCAAAGAGTTCCAATTGAGTTTTAATATAAATATTGTACAACCAACGTCAGCCGGTTATCCTTCAGAAAAAGAATATCGCGAAAATGTGTCGGAGATGATTGAACTTGTTCGGAAGTTCACTGAGTTGGAAAAACAAATATCTCCGGCAGCTGCGGGCGAGTTTCGCGCAAGTGAAAGCAAACATGATGGCATTCTGGCGGTAGAACCGCCTATCGGAAAGATGATTTCAATAATTGAGCTAGAGTATCTTGTGCGTAAGGAGAAGTATGAGGATTCAAAATCCAGTCATAATGTCGAAAAGCTAATTGAGGATGTGAAAATAAATACCCCGGGCACACTGATAGAAGAATTTCTTCGCGTATTTTTAGTGCTAAAAGAGAATTATGAAATAAAGCGAAAAGATATACAGTCAGGCATTACTACACCCCTTGGCGGGAAATCCAGTCTGCTAAAGAAATGGACGCTTATGCTGTTTCCGGATTGGGCAGGGCGTAAGTATACCAAGCTTCGTCTGGTTTTCATTGAAACCGGCTGGGTGCTGTTTTTGGGCGGGGTAGTGATGACCGGGCTGTGGGTTTTGAGCATGCTGGGAATGCCAATGCTCGCGGATTGGTTTCCGATTGACACCATAATAGGGCAAATGCAGAGCATGTTTGAGATAGCCTTGATTTTCTTCCCAATTTTGCATTTGGATAAGGTATTTAATTGGATATTGGATAGAGCGCCCCCTGATCTTGATCGTTTATTAAGCCCGGTTTTACGCACTAAAGAACCAACCCCCTTGCCCAATGCCGCGATCGCTGCCGGTATATCCGCGCTGGCCTATATTTCCCTGCTGCAGGCCTGGGGTATTGTGATTGGCCTGCTGGTCTTTATTCTTTCCCACGCGGCAGTTAATCTGTATTTAGATATAGTACCCACCATTGCCCAAACTGTTAAAGCCGACCCAGTGCCTTTGACTTCCGGTTCAGTGCGGCCTCAAGGGGTTGGCGATTTGTTCGGCGCTAGTGGCGAAAACATGGTTAAGCGCCACTGGTTTTTTAAAATTCCAGGCACGAAATTGCTGGTGCTGCCGCTTATAGCACTTTTGTTTTTCCTGATCCCGTCTAAAGTTGTGGGTAATATGACAATTACGAATAAGGAGATTCTGCAAGCGCAATTGGCCTGCCGGCAGGCATTGCATGGACAAACTGTTAAAAATTCAAAGCAGCTGGCAGCGGGCAAGACGATCTATGAATTAATATTCGGCAAATTTTCAAGCGCCAATGACTTTCCAATGTACTTGAAATACATGACCGATTCGGTCGAACTGCGGGTGGTGGAACCGGCTGATGATAATGCCTCCTTTTTTGAAAAATTCAAAACCACTATACATGCAATCACAGCAGCTTTTTTTGGAACTCATACTGATACCCATCAAACGAATATATACGTATCAAAAAGCATGCTGGCATTGGCACTGGCAGAATCGAAAAATCAGCCTCAAACCTGGAAAGAGCAGCTGCTTACCCGGCTGGCAAAATTGCATTTGGGCCTGGTAATATGGTTTCAGAGCAATCTTTGCAAGACAATAATAAAGATTAGTTTAATCCCATCTGAGCTGGGCCTGGACGCAGCTGTTAATGTTTTGAAGCATCTTGGTTTTGGCCAAAAGTCCGGCGAAAAATTTCCTGCCGGCCATATGGACGTAACTGATTATACTGCCAAGATCCAGGCAGCCGGGAGCATGACCTGCGACAGCTCGCTCTTGCTGAACTTGATAGGACAGTACAGTCTGGATGTACAGAAAGTGCTTCAAAATCCCATGATCATGCCTTTGCTAAAGATTCTCATGCTGAAAGCATATCTCCTGGGTGATGTCAGGATGAATGCGGATACCTTAATCAGGGCAGCGCAAATGCCCATTGACGATTTGTTGCTCAGGGATGAGAAAGGGAATCCAGTAATTGATTTTACGGCCTTGAATGAGTTGACCGTCCAATACGGCCTGGCTGAGTTTGAATTTTTGCCGGAAAACATTGAGGCCATCATTTTCGAGGCCAAGGAAAATCCGGTCATGGAAACCATGCTGGTCCAGGTGTTGTCCGCGAATCCTGAAGCCAGGGAAGTACCATTAGCAAATATTGGCACCATGCTCAACGCACTGCTGGCTGATCAAAAAAGCTATAGGCCGGATACATCACAGGCCGGTCGAGTGCCTGAGACGATGGCAATTCAGGATATGCAAATATTACTGCCCCGGGAGACAGCTAAAGCAATGTTGCGCCAGGTCAATAAACTGCTGGCAGATCTTGGCAGGCATTCTGCGCCCGGCTTAGTTAAACGTCTCACAGTTTTGCAGAGTATCCTGCAAACTGCCGGGGATAATACTGCTTCCGGGCTGATTATAAAACTAACCGCTGAAGACCGCCCCTTCATTCAGGAACTGGCCGGCGAAATAATGCGTATTCAGCGCAGTAGTTCGGCGGTGGCATTCGTACCCCAGTTAGACCAATATGGCGCGCTGGTTGCATCTGATACGGGCGAGATAAAGCAAGTGCGGGTTGAAACCACCCCAGGGCAATTTGAAGTTTTAGAAATTTTTAAGCGGGATTTATTCGACCTCGCAGCCACATCGGTTGAGGCCTTACAAGCAGGTGTCAAAGCGATTTATAAGCGCCAAACCCCGGCTCAGGCTGAGATGAGGTTGTTTAGCGGTAAATACAAAGCCTGGGTGACAAATAAGCCCATAACCGGTTTATCTGCGGCTGATCAATTCTGGCTGCTGATGGCCAAAATCATACCTTTGCGGGTATTTAAAATCGCAGTTCACAAGCGTATTCAATATAGGAAGCCCTATGGATACATAAAAGCCCGGATATGGGATACCCTGCCAATGGAACTCAGAAATGCGCCTCTGGCCCGGGAATTTTTCCGAAAAGTGAAAAATGAAGCCAATGAAATATCACTGGCGCCCGGCAAACGCGCGGTTTTCAATACTTGCTGGAATTTTACGAGCGCTGATTGGAAGAATAAAGAAGCCTCGGCTAAGGCAGAATTGGAATTTGCCCTGAGCATGGTACTTTTCCTGGAAAAGCATAAAGGGCCCAGGCATTATCAAAACCTGGCTCTGTTTTTCCATGTGGTCAGACAGATGCAATCCATAACCCCGCTGCACTTTGCCAAAATGGATAAAACCTGGCAGTCTCAATATCCTTATCTTATTCATTCCGAATATCATATTCCGGCTGCTTTGAGGAAAGTATCCAGAGGATTTTTCGGCAAAGTAAAAGAACTGGTCGAATACAGCACTTCTCAGGAGTATTCGCCGTTTGTGGTTATTGATAAGTGGCTCGATCTGTTTGAGCGTAAAATTCAGCGTTGTTTTGGTGGGTCAGCGTAAAATTTTGTGAAACTTTGGGCAGGTTGGTTCTTACAGGGCATTATGCCTGACAGGAGGACTGATTTTCTATAGAAACGCCTCCCTGCCACGGCAGGCAATGCGCGGGACCGCGGGTATTCTGGCTTTTCTGTGGACTGCCGGAGTTAGCGGAAGATTATAGTTGCAGGTTTTTTAAAGGGTAAATGAATTTCAACACTCTCACCAGCCGGTGAGCGCAATTCGGTGAGGGTTACAGCGTTAGGTTTGATAAGGAATTCATAGTCGGATACTTGAAATTTTGAAAAAGAGGTTTGTCCCAGACTTCCCAGAAAAACATCGGATTTGCGTCCTGTTGGGAGCACTACTTTTTTAGGAAACAATTGGTTGTTTTTAATTATCCAAGCGTTACGATAAGCGCGGACCGGTCCGGGCCAGCGTTTGGCATGAATGTAGCATTTAAGACGATCGAGTGTTTCGGAGGGTTCGCCTGTTTCCGCATCCCTAGTATGACCACTGCTGGTATCAACAAAGAAAAGATGGTCACCGAATTTTAGCTTGCCAAAACCGATGGTTTTATAGGTTTTGGGCGCTATCCGGTATTTTATCTTAGGATTTGCCCGGGTTACGATAAGGGGTACTTCAGAAAGATTTAATACGTGTAAAATAACTTCAGCGCCGCCAGGCGAATAAAATTTTGCCGGATACAATGTAGCCTGGTGATAGACCATGCCGAATTCCCAAGGCTGGGACGCCTGGTCGGATAAACGGGTGTTTTCGGTAATCGGAGCGTGTTCCCAGACCGCTTGCGTACTTGCCGGCAGAAATATAATTCCTGTCAAAAAAATAATGCCATACATTGTGGTGTGAAGTTGAAAAATTGACATGGGGCTATTTTATAAGAAAGCACCGGGTTTGTCATGCTGAAATTCCGATCGGAAGGTAACATGTCAGTGAACTAATAGAAAGAAAATTAACCGCCGATGAACGC
>JAGLMY010000192.1 GCA_023139775.1 bacterium | reverse complement strand
TGCCCGTAGTTTGGGTATTGTGGTGGATCTTTTTCTTTAAGTCTTTATAGTTCAATAATAAATGATAAAATGTTGCACTTGTGATTACAATTCACCGTTTTTTTGTCGCGTTCAGCCGGGATTGGGATTTCACTATTGACAGTTTGTGAAGGGATTGATAACCTTTCTCTAAAGCAAATTTCCATCAGCCGTTAAAGTGTTAGTTTAAAAGGAGGAATTACGTTGAAACGCATTATAACTATGGTTATTTGTCTGGGCCTTTATGCCGGCATGGCGGGAGCTGGTTTTGCTGTGGAAGAAACCAAAGACGATTCATTGGCTGATTTAATTTACCTGGGTGTTTCAGTTGCTTCGAAGAAAGTGGAAAATATTCACAAAGCGCCTGGGATTGTTTCCGTCATCACATCCCGGGAGATTGAGACAATGGCATTAGAAACATTGTATGATATTATCAAGACCATTCCCGGGGTAACCATTACCGAATCTTATTTTGGCTTCACCTCCATCTCTTTTCGGGGAGTGAAGGAATCGCACTATAATAACCGTACGTTATTATTATTAAATGGACATCCTTTGCGTGATGTAACTGTCGGGACCTATTGGCTGGAAGCCATCCCGGCTAATATTATTGAAAAAGTCGAGATTATTTGCGGACCAGGTTCGGTTATGTATGGAACCGGCGCGTTCGCGGGAGTTATTAGTATAATTACCAAAGAAAAAGTAAATCTCAGAGAGCTTTCTATTACCGCCGGAAGTAAAACAACAACCAATGGGGACGCTGTCCTGGGAATGAATTTTGAAAATGTCGATTTTATAGTTGGCGGATCGTATAATAATAATACGGGTTATGATGCAAAAGTAAGGGACGAAATTGGTGCCGATGCGCAGATGGGATATTATACGCAAGACCCGGATGCTTATGAAAATGATTTTTATAATATCTTTGGCAATGTTTCCCTGGATGATTTTAAATTGGATATGTATCATTTTAAACAGGAAAAAGATAAATTCGGCATTGTGCCGATACATGCTATGACCGGTGAAGCGGACATGTCGTCCAGCGGCCTGGCACTGCGTTATTATAAAAAAACCCGGCTGTGGGAAGCGAACTCAATCGTGTATTATGACCACTCATTCTATAATGGATATATGGATGGTTTTGCCGGAACGGAAATTGAGATGAGCTATTCCGGAAATAAATTTGGATTGGATGCCGGCGGTATCTTCGAATTGTCTCCCGCCCTGGAGGTAAGCGCCGGCGCAAGTTATGAATACCAGAAGACAGATCCTTATGAGTTTTATGATTTAATCCAAAATGAATCACATTGGGGTACTGCGTTTGAAACAAAATATGAGACTGGTGATTTTTCACTGTACACTCAACTGGAATTTGAACCTGTGGAACCCTTGAAGATTCTGGGAGGTGTACGTTATAATAATAACCGCGAATACGGCGGCACTTTTGTTCCGCGCGTCAGTATAGTGTATTCAGTAAGTGAAAAAGTAGTGATGAAGCTGCTTTATGGTTCAGCCTACCGTAATCCCACTTTTTTTGAAAAATACGTGAATACGCGAAATGTATTATATGGAGATCCGGATTTGAAACCGGAAAAAATAGATACTATAGAATTAAGCACAGTTTGGGTTTTAATGAAAAGTATGTTTCGTCTGACTTTCTTCGGTTTGTCCACTGATGATATGATTGGGAGAGTAGTGAGATATAATGCAGGTGATGTGCCGGCAGTGGCACAACTGGAATCCCGGGCTTATTCTACAATTCCGACAGTGACCACTCCGGGGTATGGAAATACGCAGGGGCAACAAATATTTGGCGCTGAGTTGGAAGTAAAAGGTGATATTATAAAAGACATCATAGCTTATACATTAAACGGTTCTTATAAAGAAGGGAAGGAAAAAACAGATTGGACTTCCATTCAATATTTGGATCAAGTTGTTGCCAATTTTATAGTTGTGAACAAAGTGGGTGGTTTTACCAATACATTGACGCTGGGATATGTCGGTGCGCGTAAAGGTAATATTTATAATGTTGTAGCCGCACCTGGTTTTACTCCGGGTCAGGAAATTACCATTCCGTCACATACTTTGCTTAATCTGAAAATAACTTATGAAATCCATCGGAATTTGCAGGTCAGTTTGCAGGTCATAAATTTATTGGGACAGGATGTGCTTTACCCGGAATATATACGCAGGCGAATCGATGCTATTCCAGGTGATTCGGGGACAAATTTCTTTGGGCAGGTTAAATATTCTTTTTAGTCAGACTCATTAATTACTAGGTGGTAATGTTATGAAAGGATTGTTACGCTTATTTACCAGGGGTTTAAAAATCAGTATGACTATAATACTGCCGGGAATATTGCTGTTTGTTACTCTGCCGGCAGAAGCTGGGAAAATTGTGCTTTTGACAAGCCGGGACGATGGTCCTTATGCAGAAGTATGTAAGGCCATTGAGCAGTCTGGAAATCTTGAAATTGAAAAGGTGAATCTGGCGGATAATTCGCCAAAGGCTGTTAAAGCTGTACAAGATCTTTCGCCAGATCAGGCTGATAAGATCATCGCCGTAGGTATAAAAGCAATTATATTGTCGAAAAAGGTTGATTCGCGAATACCTGTCATATATACCATGGTCTATAATCCGGTAAAATTCGAAAATCGCAAATCAGCCGGAATTATTATTCGAATTAGTGTTGCCGAACAGATTGCCCGCTTGAGAGAATTGTTTCCGGAGCGCAAACGAATTGGGGTGGTGTTCAATCCGCAGTATTCAGGAAATCAGATAAATCAAGCCCGGGGATTAATGAAAAAATATGATTTTCAACTTTTTGCCATTCCCGTGGGAAATCAGGAAGAAATCTCAGGAGCTTTGAAACGATTTTCAAAAGGCATAATTAATATCTTGTGGCTGGTGGCCGATCAAACAGTTGCCCATCCGGAATCATTAAAAAAGCTGGCAGCTTATTCTAAGCAACAGCGTATTCCTTTAATAGGTCTTTCCAGGTATCATATACAAAAAGGAGCGTTAGCCGCCTTTTCCGTGGATTTCAAAGACATTGGCCGTCAAGTAGCTGCCAGGGCGGGTAAGGATTTCGCAGAACAAGAAGTGGAGGAACCGCAAAAAGTAATTATGTTTATTAATGGTGGATTAAAAAAAGAGTTGGGTATTTCTGATTTGACGGATTTGCCCGGGAATATATTTATTCAATAAAAATCCACAGGCGTGAGCCTGTGGTAGCGACCCGTGTTTTTTACATTTTTTCTACTTGTTTAACCTGCACGACTCCGGAAGGTCCGGTGAAATCGAAGTGCAGGATATGCTTGCCATTGTGGGCAGGGGTTGAATTTTATCGGACATAGGATAACCATCCTGGCTATTTGTACATCTCGTGAATCTAATACATTTCAAGCATTGTCAACAGATTTTTCTAAAAACAGTAGAATTTCAACTATTATTGATAATTTATCAGCCGCATGCATTGACAAAGAAAAAGCATGATTGCTACAATAGATCACTTTTATTTTAAAGGGGTGGCATAGTGCGTGATCGAGATTATTTTAATCCTTATATGTCGGATGCCCGGTGGCAGATTTATGAAAACGGCTGGTCTCCGGAACTGCAAAATTTTCATGAGACTATATTTACCCTTGGGAACGGCTATGTGGGCAGCCGGGGTGTGTTGGAAGAAAATCCCAAAGGTTCTCATCCGGGCACCTATTTTGCCGGTCTCTTTGACCGCATGGTCGCTCAGGTTCCGGAATTGGTGAATGCTCCCAACCCCATGTATATGCGGATTTCTGTGGATGGTGAGAAACTCGGGGCCATGGCCATGGATATCACGGATCATCGCAGAATTCTGGATATGCGCCGTGCTTTTTTAACGCGTCGGACAGTGTATTCCTCAACCATGAAAAAACGTTTTTCCTACCAATCCTTGCGTTTCTTTTCCTTGTTGGACAAGCATATGGCTATCGCGCGGGTATATTTGACACCCTTGGATGGGCCGGCCAATTTTGCCATCATTTCCGAGGTGAATACCGCGGTGGTGAACAAAGGGATTGTGACAGAGGGGGATAAAAGGGCGTTTAATATTTCTGAGGTAGATAAACAAGGGGATGTGGATTATTTCTGTGTCAAGACTCTGGAAAAAGAGACCCTGATTGCTTATGCCTCGCTCATGCAGATTGAGCATCGTAATCGCACTTATTTTGAACCGCATCGCACCTTTGCCTTGCATGTGAAAAAGGGTGAGACGATTTGTATTACCAAGTACATCAGCTTTTACAATTCCCGGCATATCAATCCCTCCCGGGTAAAACGCCTGGCTATTGAAAATGTCGAGAAATCCGCCCGTAAAGGTTTTGAAGCCATGGCGCAGGAGCACATTAAAGCTTGGGCTATTCGTTGGAAAGAAGCGGATGTGAGCATTCCCGGTGATCCGGATACAGAACGTGCTTTGCGTTTTAATATTTATCACCTTTTAATTGCGGGTAATCCAGGGGATACCACAGGTATTGGCGCCAAGACCTTGTCCGGCGAAGGGTATCGGGGACACACTTTTTGGGATACAGAACTGTTTGTGCTGCCGTATTTCACCTTCAATTTTCCCAAGATGGCTAGAAATTTGGTGATGTATCGTTATAATCGTTTGCCCCAAGCAATGGAGAATGCTAAAAAAAGAGGTTTTGAGGGAGCCATGTATCCCTGGGAATCCGCCGATACCGGAGAAGAGGTCACGCCGGAATGGCATCGTGATTTTGACGGAACCCTGAAAAAAATAACCACCGGACTCATAGAACAGCACATTACCGCGGATGTGATTTATGGTCTGTTTCAATATTATATTGTTACGAATGATGAGGAATTTATGCTGGACTGCGGTTTGGAAATGCTTATCCAGACCGCGCGGTTTTGGACCAGCCGAGTGACCTGGAATAGTAAACGTAAATGTTATGAGTTCAATAATGTTATTGGGCCGGATGAGTTTCATGAAGGAGTTAATAACAACGCGTTTACCAACCGTATGGCCGGCTGGAACATGGATATCGCGGCCAAGTTATACCGGATTTTTCGGTTGAAAAATCCCCAAGCCGTAAAAAAAGTGGCTGACAAAGTTGATTTGCGAACCGGAGAGCCGGAGGACTGGCGACGGATAGCGGCCAACATCCCTATCCGTATCAAAGGGGAGCTTATTGAGGCGTTTGAAGGATACTTCAAACGGCGTGATTTGCCTTTAACTGAGGTAAATGATTATTTTATTCCAATCTTGCCGGATATGCCGTCCAAAGAACTGGAAACCACGCAATATGTCAAGCAGGCGGACGTGGTTATGTTGCTTTTTCTTTTAGAGAGTGAATTTACACCGGAACAGATCAAAGCGAACTATCAGTATTATGAGCGGCGTACCTTGCACAAATCATCACTCTCGCCGTCTATCCACGCTTTAGTGGCTGCCCGGCAAAATGATATGACTCATGCCAAACGGTATCTGCAAGCGTCGGTGATGACTGACTTAAAAGATGTGCATGACAATACAGCCAACGGTATGCATGCGGCTAGTCTGGGAGGAACCTGGCAGGCTGTGGTCTTGGGTTTTGGCGGTGTGCGTTTAGTCCGGAGAGAATTGTGTATTGATCCGCATCTGCCGGTTAATTGGAAAACCCTCTCGTTTTGTATACGTTTTCAGGGAGATCCGGTTTGGATTACGGTATCTTCGAAGGAGGTCAAGCTGAGATGGGAAACCAAGCGTAAAGGGAAGAAACTACCGGTCAAAGTGTTTGGGCATCATTACCAGATTACTTCCAATCGGTCTATAAGTATGGGAACCAAGCTCCAGCGGAAACCCGGTAAAAAAGCGGTTAAGAAGGCTAAGCGGAAAGTGAAAAAAAAATAGAACAAAGCAAAGATTGTCACTTGCCTCTTCGGGGCACAAGGAGATCACAGAGGATTGCCTGGAGCGACACAGAGGAACATGATGGGCGTCAAGCATGGAGATGAGAGGAAAATTATATTAGCTGCGAAGGTGGCAAAAAGAGGTAAGTGTTTCTCTGCTTCCGGTCGATACTAATAAGAATGACAGGTCTCATTTTATAATAAAAGGAAGATGTGCTGTGAGTACTGATCTAAATGATAAGACGCGTGCCATATTTATCACCCGTGAGGATGCACTGCAAAGGGCGAAGGTTTTTTTGCGCGAGCAGACCTGGGCCGATGAAGTCAATGAGCAAGAAGTGAAAATTATCGAGAGTAATGAATGTATCAATGTGCTCTTTCACTATAAAGAAACCCGTGCACCGCAAGCCACGATTATTTGTGTGGAAAAAATCGGTGGAGTAGTGAGTCACATTTCCTTGGGCTAAGCAATAATCCTTTCTGGTAAAAAATCGAATTGTACTTCCGGATTTGCTTGACATCCGGGTAAAAATTTGAGATCAATAAAGATAAATCTGTTTGCTGGGAGGCGGCCCATGATTATGAGTAAATTATTACCACTTGTCATGCTTTGTTTCCTCGTAAGTGCTTGCAGTACCTCAAGACCGGTTGTCAAGTTGGATGAGAATGCAGCCATTGACATGACCAATGCCTTTATTAAAGCCCTGATGCAAGGTGACTACCAAAACGCCTATGATCAGTATATGTCTCCGGGAATAAAGTTCAATCCAAATTCTACCTTGGAACGGTTTTCCGCGGATTGGGTTGCCATAGTTGATAAATACGGTGTCTTGCAAAAAGCTGTATTTGATGCCTATCAAAGTGTGCCCGGCAAACGCGTGCTCCAGCTCTATTACCAAGTGACCCAGGAAAAAGTAGCAGCGCCGATTGTCTATCATTTTGTCTTGGAACAAGACAAAAAAAGAAAATTCACAATTTTTATTGTGGATATTGGTAATGAGAAAACCTATCCGCCCAACGCTAAAGTTCCGGTTGAGAAAAAAAGGAAAGAAGAAGTGATTGAGGTCTTGCCGGACTGAAACTTCTGATTAAACCCTCTGGAAAGTTTCGGTTTTAGGGCTTATTTTGCGCCTGGATTTTTACTCAGGATCATGGGATAATTTCGTATTATTCATGCGCAAGAGGGGCCAACGACTCTGGGAGGGGTGCTATGCCTTGTTTAAAAATATTTTGTTTCAAGCTTATTCTGGTGTTTTGTGGGTTATTATGTTGTGCCAACCTTGGAATGGCAAGTAATGAAAAAATCAAGAAAAAACCGTCATTGTATTCGTCATATGCTTCAGTATTGCAGCAGTATGTAAATGACCGTGGCCTGGTTCACTATGCGGAACTGGCTGCGAATTCTAAAGCCCTGGATCAATTTTTGGATCAAATCAATCAAGTGCCTAAAGCTGTTTATCAACAATGGCCGGTGGATGAGCAGGTTGCTTTCTGGATCAACACCTACAATGCCATTGTTATTAAAATTATTGTGCAACATTATCCTCTGCAGTCCAAGGGATTGCACGCGCTTTTTTATCCGGATAATAGCATTAGTCAGATTCCCGGAGTTTGGAAAGAAATTCAGTTTCCGGTAATGGGTACACCCTTGAGTTTGGATACCATACAACACGATATTTTACGTAAAAAATTCAATGAACCACGGATGCATATGGCTCTGGTGAATGCCTCGCTGGGAGCTCCGCGCTTGCGGAATGAACCCTATACCGGCTCACTTCTGCACGAACAGCTCAATGAACAAGTAAGGCGCTTTATTAAAGACCAAAGCAAATTCGGCCTGGATTTTAAAGCCAAGAGGATCTATTTGTCGCTCAGTTTAAAATGGCACGGAGAAGATTTTGTCGGCAAATATCAAACGCAGGATAAATTTAAAAAATATTCACGTGTGCATCAATCGATCTTAATTTGCTTGAGCAAACATCTGGGTGAAGAAACCATTCATCGTTTGGAAAAAGAAAAATATTCGGTTGTCTATTTGAAATATAATTGGACATTGAATCAAGCAGACCTGCGGAAGTAGAAAGAAAGAAGGTGAACTACAAAGGTGCGGGAATCGTATTTATGCGCAAACAAATCCAGACTGCCGGTCCTCGGGCGGAAAAACGGCATTTGTTGAGTTTGGAAAAATCCTATCCGTTAAAAAAAGCCAATGAAGTGTAAATTTTATTCAATAAAAACCGAAAATAATAATAATGAATAATTTAAGCATGACAACAAAGCGTTTTTTTCAATACCTACACATTGAAGCGTATTATATTGTGCGGCGGGGGGATGGTACATGCCAAATATTTTAGTGGTAGATGATGAAAAGATAATTTGTGAGTCTTTGGCAATGATCCTGGCTTCGGATGGACATGCCATTGATGCGGCGGAGGACGGCTTGGATGCCCTGGGTCGGTTGTCGGAGAAGAAGTATGACTTGGTTATTACAGATATGCGCATGCCCCGCATGGATGGGATGGAACTATTAAAAACCATTCAGCATCAGTGGGGAGCACAAACTCCGGTGATTTTGATTTCCGCGTATGCCAATGAAGCGGCCGTTTCTATGGCCTTGGACAATGGCGCCCGGGATTTGATTGTGAAACCTTTTGATATAAAAACCGTATGTGAATCTGTGAATTATGTCCTGAGTCATACAGCTTTTCCTTCGGTAGAGGAGTTGGAAAAAATACAGAAGGAAAAAATACAGAATCGCCAACAAGAACAGGAAACGCAAAAGAAAATTCTGGAATATTCGGTTTTGGATGAAATTGGAAAAACCGTCAGTGCCAGCTCAGGAATTGAAAAAATAGGGTCCACAATCATCAGTATGGTCCAGCAAATAATGGATGCGAATTATGCCTTGTTGGTAATTTACCAACCCGACAAAAGCGGGTATAAGTATCGCTGCGCTTATGTGAATGGTCAGGTGGCCTGGGTGGAACCCACGGTGGCTGATGAATATGTTTTGGAGTGGTTGTTAAAAGAGCGACGTTCGCTCTTTGTAAAGGATTTAAGTAAGGATCGGGATTTTTCGGATGGTTATCCAACCGGCTCCTTGCTCGCAATTCCCTTCATGCGCAAATCCCAGGTCTTGGGCGCTTTGTTGCTGCACAACAAGGATAATTCCAAGCCTTTCAAATCCGATGCCATGCAATTTTTGTCAGTCACGGCCAGTATGGCAACCGCGGCTATTGAAAATACCAATCTCTACAATGAATTAGGGAGTTATTTTAATGGTACTGTAAAAGCTCTGATTTCAACTATCGAAGCCAAAGATTCGTATGTATGGAATCATTCTTCCCGGGTGGCACGGTATACGTCCTTGTTTGCCCGGAATCTTAAATTGAACGCGCTGGAGCAGCGGCGTTTGGAGTATCTGGCCATGTTGCATGACATTGGTAAGATTGCAGTGCCCGAGCGAATTTTACGGCAAAAAGCAAAATTGAATGATTGGGAAAAACAGATATTAAGCACCCACGTGGTGGTAGGGGAAAATATTGTCCGCTCCATTAATTTTTTGCCGGAAGGCACGAAAATCATTCGTGCGCATCATGAACGATTTGACGGGTCTGGCTTTCCAGATGGATTAAAAGGAGATGCTATTCCGCTTTTTGCGCGTATTATTTCCATTGCCAATGTATTTGACAAATTAACTTCAGATTATCCGGGTTTTCAGACTATGGATGTGAATGATGCGGTTGAATTTATGATTCGAGATGCCGGCAAGGCATTTGATCCGTATTTGCTTAACATTTTTCTCACTGCTTTTCGCAAGACCGGGATTCGCGATTTTTAAACATTGCCGGAATAAAAATACCACAGGCGTGAGCTGTGATATTTTTATGTAAAAAAAGCGGGTGTGAAGAAAATTTGGTTGTCACTTTCGCATAGTCAGTCCTATGCGGTGGCAACCGTAGTGCTGGAAGGATGGAACGCATATGCTCAAACGTTGGATCATCCGGACCCGGGCTCTGGCTACCGAAGGGAACCCCCTGGAAGACAAATTGATTGTTATCTCCGGTAAACGTATTGAAAGTATCTTGCCGGCTTCCGCGGCCAGACGTTTTTCCGGCAAGGCCTTTATCAGCGGCCAACGCTATTTGGTTTTTCCCGGCTTAGTGGATATTCATTGCCATGGCGGCGGCGGGGTGGATGTACATAGCCTGGGCGGCCTGTTGGCCACCTCCTATTTTCACGCCTCGCACGGCACTTCCGCGCTTTTGCTGACTATTTTTTTTGAAGGGCTCAAGGAGCTCACCCGTATGGCGGAATTAATTCGGGAAGCACGTCCCTTGGCACCTTTGCGCTTGTTGGGTCTTCACCTGGAAGGCCCTTATATCAATCCTGAAATCCGCGGTGCCATACCACATGAGACTTTGAGAAATATTCGCACTCCGGATGTGCGCAAACTGGTGGATGCCGCGTGCGGCGAATTAAAGATGGTAACCATAGCGCCCGAAGTTCCTGGAGCTGAAGGAGCGATTAAGGCGTTTCGTGAAGCCGGCGTGGTAGTGGCCATGGGTCATTCTTTGGCCACTACTAATGAAGCGCGCGCCGGTGTTGACTGGGGCGCCAATTCTGTCACGCACTTGGGAAACGCCATGCGTCCTTTTCATCAACGGGATCCCGGTTTGGTCGGGACAGCGCTTACTGAGCAGCGTTTGATGGCGGAAATCGTAGCGGATGGCAATCATCTGGCGCCTGAGACATTGAATATGTTTTTCCGGGCCAAAGTCGGCGATTTGATTCTGGTCTCGGATTGCCGCTGGGTGGGCGGTATGCCTGAAGGTGAGCATCAGCAGGGAACGCGGGAAAAACTTTTAGTTCAGAATGGTGTGGCGCGCCGGCCGGACGGGACATTGGCTGGGGCGATTCATCCTTTATGGAAAGGTGTGACCACCATGGCCGCGCTTCCGGAAGTAAGTATCTTTGCTGCTGTGCGCATGGCCACCCGGAATCCGGCCAAACTTTTAGGTAAAAAAAATCTAGGCCGGATCAGCGTCGGCGGGCGCATGGATTTAATTTTGGCTGGGCCGGACTACTCTTTGCGCCGGGTTTTTGTAGGCGGCGAAGAGGTTTTCCGCGCTGCAAACGAACCGCCTTTGCCGGTCTAGTATTTTTCTTGGCTTTTTCCCATATTGCCAACAACTCGTTTTGCGTGTAGTCAGACAGTGTTTTTTTTGTCCGCTTGGCTTCTGTTTCAACTTTTGAAAAACGTTTGATAAATTTAGCAATAGCTTGATGCAGAGCATCCTCCGGATTGGTCCCGGCAAAACGGGCCAAATTAACCAAAGCAAAAATAGCATCACCCAGTTCTTCCGTGATTTTGGTTTGGCTTTGAGAAAGCAGGGCTGATTCCAATTCGATAATTTCTTCGTTTACCTTGGCCACTGCTTCATCAATCCGGGCCCAGGTGAAGCCAACCCGGGCTGCCTTGGCTTGCACCCGGTGTGCGCGCAACAAAGCAGGCAGAGTTCGGGGCACACCGGCCAGTAAAGATTTACCTGAGCCCTTGCGCTCACGGCGTTTGATCTCCTCCCAGTTTTCCAAGACCTGACCGGAAGTGCGTAAACGTTCAGAACCAAACACATGCGGATGACGCCGGGTCATTTTTTCCAAACTGCCTTGAATAATATCGTAGATATCAAAATGTCCGGCTTCTGAAGCCAATTGGGCGTGGAAAATTACTTGGAATAATAGATCACCCAGTTCGTCTTTCAGTTTTTTTGGTTGTCGGGAAGCAAGGGCTTCTAAAACTTCGTGTGCTTCTTCCAATAAAAAAGGGCGCAGAGTTTTATGCGTCTGCTTGCGGTCCCAGGGACAACCGTTTGGCGCTCGCAAGCGTGCCATGAGTTTGACCAAGTGATGGAAGTTATTTTTCGCTGTCATAAACCCTCCATGCAAAATCCGGGAAATTATATCATAAAATCACGATTTAGCATGGGATAATGTGGGGCGGTGTTTGTAAAGTCAATTACCCTGCGGCTTGCCGCAGGGTAATTGACTTCTTCGCCTTGGGCATATTTCAAACAAATTCGTGCCAAGCTATTTCCATTCAATGGAATGCTTGATAATTGTTACGCCATCCACTTCTTCCACCGTCGTGGCTGCTTCTTGGGCTTGCCGGATGATCTCCTGATAGACTTTGCCGGCCTCCTCTTTACGCCCGGTCTTGGCAAAAATATCTGCCATGGCATTGTAGGCCGCGGTGTTTTTAGGATTAATTCGCAGTACCCGTTTAAAATCATCAATCGCACGCTCATATTCGTCGCGTAAACTATAGGTAATGCCGCGATTGAAATAGGCATTGGCGTATTTAGCATCCAGGGTTACGGCTTTGGTAAAATCCGCCAAAGCACTATCATATTCGCCTTTTTTCCGGTAGATAAAACCACGATTATGGTAACCAGGCGCATATTTAGGATTCCTTTTTAACAACAAGTAGAAATCATTAAACGCTTCCTCATACTCACCTTTTAGCCCGTAAGCCAAGGCGCGGTTATTCAGGGCTTCAAAAAAGTCAGATTTAATATTAAGCGCTTGGATAAAATCCAAAATCGCCTGGCCATAGTCGCCTTTAGCCATATAAATCGAACCGCGATTGTTATAAGCCTCGGCATAATCGCCATTGAGATTCAAGGCCTGATTGATATCAATAATAGCTTTTTCATATTTGCCCAATCCACTATATCCCAGACCCCGGTTATTTAGAGCTTCGACATTCTCCGGATCGATCTCGAGTGCGAGATCAAAATCCTGAATAGCTTTTTCGTATTCGTCCTGGTCGAAATATGTAGCCCCACGGTTATTATAAGTCTCAGCATCCCGGGGCTTTATTTCCAAAGCCCGGGAGTATTCGCTAATTGCCTTGGCATAGCGCCGTTTTAAGCTGTATACTATGCCCCGATTATTGTAGGCAGCAAGGTTGGCAGGATCGATCTCCAATACTTTTTTAAAATCCGCCAGTGCCTGGTCCAAGTCATTCACTGAACTGTAGGCCAGGCCCCGGCTGTTATAGGCAGCGGTATTTTCAGGATCCAACTCAATGGCTTTGGTAAATCGGGTAATAGCATGTTCGTGTCGCCCTTTTTCACTGGCAATAATACCCATGCTCATATAAATGTCCGCGTCCGCTGGATTAAGCTTTAAGGCCTTATTCAAATCCGCCATAGCCAAATTAAATTCCCTTTTTTCAATAAAGGAAAGTCCGCGGTTATTGTAAGCTTTGGAAAACGAGGGATTCAATTTGATTGCCATAGTAAAATCTTCAATGGCATGGTCATACAAACCCTTTTCATTCAAAACATTCCCTCTTTTGAGATAAGCTTCACTATCTTGCTTATCAAAGGTAAGGACAGTGGTAAAATCCATAATAGCTTGGTCATATTCCCCCCGGGCTTGATAGGCTAATCCCCTAATAGAATAAAATTCCGGCTGCCGGGCATCTTTTTCCAAAGCCTTATTGCAATCAGCGATTGCATCCACAAATTTATGGTCGGAATAATACGCCATGCCGCGGTGAAAAAACGCATTGGTATCTTCCGGATATTTTTCCAGAACTTTGCTAAAATCCTGAATTGCCGCCGGAAATTTATCCGTTGCTTGATAAACCCGCCCCCGATGAAAAAGCGTGTTGGCCTCTTCAGGATATTTTTTCAGAACTTTGTTAAAATCTCTAAGTGCAGCATTGGGTTTGCCCTGGGCTAAATAAAGCACACCGCGACTAGTGAGAACATCACTATACTCTGGTTGCAGAGAAAGGGCGTGATTGAAATCAAGCAGCGCTTTGTCTGGCATAGCTTTTGCCTCCCAAACCAATCCGCGATGATAGTAAGCTGCAGCATACTCGGAATCGAGCTTCAACAACCGGTTAAAATCTGCAAGCGCGTTTTTATAATCCCCTTTTTGAAAATAAGCGTTTCCGCGTTGGAAATAGGCTTTTTCCCCCCACGCATCTTTTCCCACCACTTTACTAAAATCCGACACAGCATTCGTGTAATCTCTTTGATCCAAATAAGCCAGACCGCGCTGATAATAGACGATTTTGTCCTTGGGGCGCAATTCCAGGGTTCGGGAAAAATCAATTACCGCGCGCGCAGATTCGCCTTTATCTTGATAAGCCAGGCCGCGTTGAAAAATAGCCTCATCATGATCCGGGTTTTTTTTAATGATCCGGGTAAATGCAGTAATGGCTTGATTGTATTCGCCATGCTCATACCATACCTTCCCTTGCTGAAAAATTGTACCTGCTCGACTGTGCTGCGTATCTGGAGTAGGAACTGAGGAAGATGTTTCTGAATCCCGGCAAAACGCACGATTCGTATCAAAGCTACTGTTCAAAAGTAAAATCAAAAAAAACATGCTGGTCCAGCGGCCGGCCAATCTATTCATTTTAAAGTCTCCATTTTATTAAATTACTCCGCGCTTCTGGCGCAGGAAATTTGATCCGAGATGAAGAATTGTTTTCTCCGAAAGCTTTACTTGCGAGGCAGGTAGCCGTCTTTCGGAGCCATGCCTGGAACAATTCTAAATAGCGACTTTTTTAGAGACCGCACTCTTTATATTTTCGCCTTTTTTTTCTTAAAATGAAGATTACTTCTTAAATACTGGTAATCGTTTACTAAAGCCACGACGGTTGCCGAGTACTTTTCTTGCTGCCAAACTCGCAACCGCCGGGGTGAGTACCAGTTAATGCTGATTTTAAAAGGATATGGCCGCCGGCGCTAAGACAGTCCTCGCGGCGAAAAGCATCCGGCAACCGTCACTCTCGTACGTTTAGTAACAAGGCACCAAAATTCCAGTAATTATAACATAAAACCGTTATTAAACACGGGATAAAGTAGGGCCGCGATTTATCCTGTCCAAAGAAAATTGGGTGTTACAATTTATTACAATATTGAAACAACTTATTCACATTTATCTGTATCTTTTATTATAAAATCAAGGTAACTACTCGGGTGGGTAAAAAAAGTATTCAAATATTCACGCCTGGCAGGTCACTTTGGTCTTTTTTCAAGCATTGCAAAGCGGAAAACCAAGGTCTAAGCTGGTAACGGGCAATAGGGGGATATGTTTTTCTAAACCACATCTCCGCAGTTACCGCTGCCACGCTTGAAAAAAGACCAAAGTGACCTGCTCCTTGCAGACCTGAGTAGTTACGAATCAAGTGAAATTTTTGGGACAGATATATCTCTGGTTTTGCAGCGTAACGGACGATCCTATGAGGAAAAGGGGAAGCGGGTTTGAACGTCGCTGGTTTAGGAAAACCGGGACCCTGACAGATCAAAAGGGCGGACAGAGCATGAGTATAAACATTTTGATCGTAGATGACGACAGGAAGTTAAATAAATTGCTGAGTAATTATTTTTCGCAATTTAACTTTACCACTACGGCGGTTACTCACCCGGAGGAAGCCTTGAAACGGTTAAAGCAGGAACAACCGGAGGTGGTCATACTTGACGTCATGCTGCCGGGCAGGGATGGTTTTGAGGTCTGCCAGGAAATCCGAAAAGAATATACCATCCCGATAATAATGCTGACTGCGCGCGGGGAGGTTACTGACAGAATTGTGGGTCTGGAACTCGGGGCGGACGATTATCTTCCCAAGCCGTTTGAACCCAGGGAATTGGTGGCGCGCATACAAACCATATTGCGCAGAACTTTGGGAAAGCTAAAATCCAATAATGTAAAATGCGGTAAATTGTTCCTGGATTTAAACAAACACTCAGTAATATTAGCTGGAAGACAACTGGATTTAACGACTATGGAATTTGAAATACTGACCATGTTTGCCCAAAATCCGGAAAAAGTCCTAAGTCGCGAGCAACTACTGGACAAAGTCCGCGGACTGGAATGGGAAGCCTACAACCGGTCCATTGATGTTTTAATCAGCCGGCTTCGCCAGAAACTGGGTGATGATCCTAAAAACCCGGCTTATTTAAAGACAGTATGGGGAGCTGGATATATGTTTGTCGGTGCAGACGATGAAGCCTAATTTTGTTAGTCGGTTCAAACGGCCAATATTCCTTAAATTGTTAGCAGTAGTGGTAGTAACCGGAATTCTGGTAATTATTTTAATCATTACATTTTTTAAATTCACCATGCGAACATGTTTTGTGGATGATATACGCGGCCATGTAACAAATTATATGGAATATCTGATAAATGACATGGGCAATCCGCCTGACATATCCCGTGCCCGCAAAATTGCCGCGAGTGCGTTATTGGAAATACGCTATGCCGGCCCGGATGTGAAATGGACCACTTCTGATCAACTGCCGGCTATCAATCAAATAGTAAAGCGAAAGGGACCGGTTTCAGACAAGGGCGTTATTATGGGGGAATACCGGGATAAAGGTTTTGTCCTGGCGGACAGGAAAACCGGAAGGTTTCTGATTGTCCCGGCCAGAGAGATTATGAATGTGCCTAAAATGATTATGGCAATATTTTTTACCTTGCTGATTATGATTTTTTTGGGTTCTTATTGGTGGATTAGGAAAATATTAAAACCCATTAGCCGGCTGGCTGAAGGTGTCCGCCAGATTCGCAATAATAATTTACAGCATATCATACCCCTCCACGGGGAGAAAAGAAAAGATGAACTTTCAGAACTCACAGACTCTTTTAATGCCATGACCAAACAGATACGCGAAATGCTGCTGTCTAAAGAGAAACTTCTGCTGGATATCAGCCACGAGCTGCGGTCGCCGCTTACCCGAATGAAAGTGGCCCTGGAGTTTGTCCCGAAAGGAAATACGCGTGAGAGTTTGAGCGAGGATTTGGCAGGTATGGAAAAAATGATTGCGGAAATTCTTGAAACCCAGCGTTTGTCCAGCGCGCATGGAAAACTTAATTTGAAAATGACGAATATCGCGGACCTGATACAAGAAGTCGCGCATGATTTGAAAAATACGGCACCCTCAATTAAACCGGTTTTATTGACAAATAAAATATGTTTGAATGTTGATGCTGAACGAATAAAAATAGTTTTAAAAAATATTCTGGAAAACGCCATAAAATATTCCGAACTAAACAGTCAACCTATAGAAGTGTCCATAAGTGAAGAAGATAAAATCGTGGAAATCAGGATACAGGACCATGGTAGGGGGATTTCGGAAGCAGATCTGCCTTTTGTATTTGAACCGTTTTACCGGGTTGACAGTTCCCGGTCCCAGGATACCGGCGGCTACGGTCTGGGCATGAGCTTATGTAAAAACATTATGGAAGCCCATGGCGGCGGCATAAGCATCAGCAGCCAACCCCAGGTGGGAACTGTTGTATATCTAAAGTTTATAAAATCAGCCAATTATCCCGGGGCAGCGGGAAACAGTTAATCTCGATTATATCCGCAAAGCAGTCAGAATAAACTCATCCTTAAAACTTCCAGAGGTCACATCATTACCGGGTCGTATGATATTTTTTTTCGTTTTGACCCCGCCGGCCTAAGAGCGGTTGTTACAATTTCTTACAATCCTGAAATAATTCGGTTACTTCTATTTGATATAAATGTATACAGAATTAATAAAAACCAATTTAAGGAGGTTTGTTCAAAATGAAATATACCTTGGGAATCGTATTTTTATGCATAAGCTTTTTGTCGCTATTTCAAGTAGCGCAAGGTGTGGCGGAGTCAACGGTATTGGTGGAGGTAGGAGACGAAGTCCCAAATTTTGTAATAGGGAAAATAAAGAAAAAAAAGTGCCCGGTCACTATGCTGATGGACTGGGAGCAAAAAGTTAATAAACTTTTAGGCACAAATAAAGCTGAAACCGATGTTTTGATTATTGCGGCGGACGGGGTTCTGGTCAGCCATATGGCGGGTCCATACTCGGAGGAGAAACTTCAGATGGTTAGGGATAAGCTTGAGGAGATTTTAGAAACCGATGGTGTGGAAGAAAAAAAGGAGCAAAAGGAAGGAGCTGAAACTGATGCTGGAAAGACTAACCTTATGGGTGGGTAAATACCCAAAAACCATAATCGTTGCCATTGTTTTACTGACAAGCTTTTTTTACTTCGGTCTTAATAAGCTGGAGGTAAGCAGTGATGTGGAATCCATGATTCCTGAAAACGACCCGGCAAAGGCGGTCTACGACCAGGTTGATGAAACCTTTGGCGGAGCAAAGTTTGCCATGGTGGTTATGGACCTGGGCGAGGTCTTCAGTGCCGGTTCATTGCGCGAAATAGATCAATTAACTCTGGAATTGGAAAAAGTGAAAGGGGTTAATTCTGTTCGGAGTATAACCAATGTTGAAGAGATCAGGGGAGTTGAGGGCGGCATTGAGGTGGTGGAACTGATTGGACAGATACCGGAGAGTGAAGCCGAACTCCGGGAGCTGCAAAAAAGAGTGTTGTCTAATGATGACTATGTTGGGCAGATAGTTTCCGAAAACGGAAGAATTGCTCTGATCATGGTTCAGATTTTACCGAATGCGGATGTGGTGGAGGTTATCAGCAATCTCAAAGAGGAGGTGAATAAACCCGGACTGGAGCACAAGACTTATCTGACCGGTGAAGCTGTACTGGACATAGAAATGGATACAATGCTGAGCAAAGACATGGCAAAATTGCTTCCTTTAGCTATGCTGGTAATGACAGGAATACTTTATTTCAGCTTTCGCAATTTCAGAGGAGTGGTTTTGCCATTACTTATTGTTGTGGTTACGGTTATCTGGACTATGGGACTTATGGGATATCTCGGCGTACCCCTTACTCCTATTAGTAATATCATGCCGATTATTCTTATCAGTATAGGCATTGCGGACGGGATCCATATTCTTGCCCGGTATCGTGAGGAAATTTCGCTGGGCTGGGATAAAAGGAAAGCTTTAACCAGAACAATAGTGTTTGTGGGTATGGCATGTTTTTTAACTTCCATTACTACCATGGGAGGCTTTGGTTCGCTGGGCGTTTCTTCCTTAAGCCTGATTAGAAGCTTTGGTTTGTTTACTGCCGTGGGAGTGGGTATTGCCCTTATAATCACGGTCACTTTATTCCTGGCATTTCTTTTCTTGCTGCGTCCCCACAAAAGAGCGTTTATCGGCAACGAAAAAACATTTCTGCAGGGAACTCTGAGAAAATGGGCGGATTTTGTTGTAGACAGAGCCAAAACAGTGCTAATCATCGCCGGGGTGCTCATCCTGGCGGTCGGTCTGGGGATTCCGTTGATTAGCGCTGAATCGGATTTTATAAATTTTCTTCCACCGGGCGGGCCGGTCAGATCGGCCTATAATGTGGTTAAGGACAATTTTGGCGGCGCGGATATTATTCAAATCGCTATCAAGGGTAATATTCAGGATCCTGAAGTTTTGCGGGCTATGGAACATCTGCAAAATGATATTACAGAGATTGAAATTTTAAGCAAGCCGGCTTCCATAGTCAATCTTTTGCGCAATACCAATCAAGCCCTGCACGAGGGAAACCCGGAATACAAGATTCTGCCGGAAACAGAAGAAGAAGCGGCCCAATATCTCCTGCTCCTGTCCCTGGGAGGTTCGGGTCAACTGGATAATATGCTTTCTTTTAACTATCAGCATGCTTTAATCCAATCCCGGGTATCAACCTATAAAATTTCAGAACGGGAGAAAATGATTGCTGAAATAGAAGGAGCAATTGATAAATATTTTGACGACACGACCGAGGTAGTATTAACCGGAACGCCCATCCTGGCATACAGAATGGATAATCTTATTGTAAAAGGACAATTACAAAGTCTGGTTCTGGCAATTCTGATTGTCCTGATGCTGATGGTTATCATCTCAAGATCATTAGTCTACGGAGCTCTTTGTGCTGTCCCGATTATACTCACGGTGATTTTGAACTTTGGGATAATGGGTTGGTTCAGGATACCGCTGGACGTGGCTTCGGCGGTTATTGCCAGCATTGTTATTGGTATTGGGGTGGACTATGCTATTCACTTTTTTAATCGCTATAAGGAAGAACTGGCCCTGGGCAAAAGTGTGGAGCAGGCATTAAAGATTACTATTTCAAATACCGGGCAGGCTATCTTTTACAATGCCGCGGCCGTGGGATTGGGTTTTTTGGTGCTGGTATTCGCGTCCATGCCGCCCATGGCACGCATGGGCTGGATGATTGCCTTGACCATGCTTTTCTCATCAATGGCGTCAATGACTGTATTGCCGGCATTGTTGTTCCTGCGGGACAGATACAAAATAAAAACACAAGGAGGTAATCAGTATGCTAAATCAAATTAAGCACATGGGAATTATGGGGGTTGGCATGGTGATGGGTTTGCTTTTATTCGCTGCTTCAGCCAACGCGCAAGAAGTAACCGGCAACGAGATATTGGAAAAAGAGGAAGTCAACCGGCCGTACTCGACAATAATGATAAGCGAGATGACTATTATCCACAAAGCAGGAGCCAAACGGGTCCGGAAGATGAAAATCTGGATGAAAGGTGATGACTATATTTTAGTCAGATTTTTGTCGCCGTCCAATGTCAAGGGCACGGGTTTTCTCTCAGTAAAAGATGATGACTGGCTCTATCTGCCGGCCTTGAGAAAGGTCCGGCGTATTGCCGGCCGGGAAAAAGGTAAAAGCTTTATGGGCAGTGACTTCAGCTATGAGGACGTAGGCACTGATTCCCTGGCGGATAAATATAATGCCAGGCTGCTCGGGATTGAAAAATATGCAGAACGTGATTGCTATATTCTGGAACTGCTGCCGAAGGATACGAAGGGCGCCATCTACAGCAAACAAAAGAGATGGGTGGATAAGACGCGCTTCAATCAAATGAAAACCGAATATTATGATGAGCACGGAGACTTGCTCAAAGTAGCGTACGTGTCCGAGGTGAAAGAGATAAAGGAGTTTTGGATGACCAAAAAAATTGAGATGCAAAATGTTCAAAAAGGGAGCAAGACTATCATAGTGGAAGAAGAGGTTGAGGTGAATCCGGAAATTGCAGATAAAATGTTTAATACCCGTCAACTGGAAAGGAAGTAGGAGGGTTATATATATGAAGAGTTTGCCGTATTTATTAATTTTCTGGTGTCTGTTGGTGATTTCCAACTTTAGCGCGGCTCAAGCCTCTCTTGATATCAGCGGAGAGATTGAAACCCGGTTGAGCTTTGAGTTGAGCGAATCAGAAGCAATCTGGTCCAGAACCACTTTTGAACCTGAGCTGGACAGCCAAATAAGCGATAACACGCATGCTCATGTCAGCCTGAAAATGCATACTGCTGGGGAATTAAATTTTGATTGGAATTTGCAAGAGGCATATATTGATTATTATTTGGGCAGCCTGGACTTGCGGGCGGGGGTGCAGATTATTTCCTGGGGCACAGCCTATGGCATCAACCCCACGGATAACATAAACCCCTTTGATTTAAGCGAGGAGCAAGTCTTTATTCCGGAAGAAAAATTGGGTGTAACAGCACTACGTTTGAAATATTACCTTCCGGCTAATCTAAGTCTAACCGGAGTTTACCTTCCCTATTTTGTGCCAATGCTTGAAATGCCCGGTGCGGTCTTGCCGGAAAAAACGATTAAGAACGCAGAGTATGCCTGTAAACTCACGGCTCAATCAATGATGGGCTGTGACCTCTCCACCAGTTATTTCAAGGGCAGAGAGGATTATCCCTGGATAACCGGCGAGTATCGCGAGGTGGAGATTTATGGCGTGGATATCATAGGCACGCTCAGCGAAATCGCGCTCTGGGCTGAGGGAGCATATAATCTGCCGGAGAGCGGGGATGCGTATTACCAGATAGCTGTTGGCGGAGAATATACGTTTGGGGATGATTTGTATTGCCTGGCACAATATTATCACAGGAACTATGAGGATATGCAGGAGCATTACATTATGACAGTACTGCGTCATCCCTTTTTGGACATTCACACTTTGCAACTTGGCATGGCATATGAGATTACGAATGAAATTTTTATTCTTTACCCGGAAATGACTTGTTCTATAGTTGATGCGGCAAATATAGTACTATCCGGGATTTTTGTCCAGGGAGAGGCAGCCGGGACTTTTATGAGTGGGCTGAAGGACAAAATATATTTGAAAGTGGAATATGGTTTCTAATATGCTACCGCGAATTCCCCGGTTTTCAAACCGGGGACAGTTTGCTTAAAAAAAGCGAACTGCGGAATAGTAATAATGCTTTTCCTACAGCTCATATCCAATTCCCCGCTCTTCAGAGCGGGGAATTGGACGCGCTCAAGGTGAATTGTAAGCACAAGTGCGACAAATCACCCTTCTGCTTAGGAAAATTGTTTTCCCTTGACTTGGGTTGTGATAAAATCTTGTCAAAATCCAAGGGGACGCTAATGGGCATCACGATCAATACAATCCGCGTGGAAGTGATGATTGGAGATTTGGCATTTCAACAAGTGGATGCCTTGGTCCATCCTACGAATAATTATCTTTGGTTCTCATCAGGTATTTCAGAAAGTTTAAAACGGCGCGGTGGCGAGGATTTGGAAGAAAAGGCGCTGTCTTTAGCGCCCATTGAGGTGGGGCAAGCGGCTATTACGGATGCCGGCCGGCTCAGATGCAAATCTGTGATTCATGCCGCGGCCTGTGGTCAGGATATGATGACCAATAAAAAACTGGTCCATCGGGCGTTGGTGGCATCCTTTAATCTGGCCAATGAATATAAGTATCAGTCTTTGGCAGTACCGGTCTCGTGTCTGACTAGTCACGGGTTTTCTTTGGTTCGTGCGATTGAGACCACCTTTTTTTCTGTGGTCGAACATTGTATGCACCCCACTACCTTGACCCGGATTGTACTTGTCGTAAAAAATAAAGCAGAAAAGGACATTTTAGAAAGTGTGATAAAATTCGCTAAAGCGGCGGATCCACCCAAAGGCCAGGATGAATAATCGTATTTCACACCGGTATTCCGGAAAGATCAGCAGCTTGTTTAAACCAAAATATTTTTTTGAGGATGGATTTCGGGGCAAAAGGTTGGGATTGCTTCTGGTCTTGTTGTGTTTTAGTATTTCCGGTTGTGTTACTGTATTACCACGCCTCCCGTATTCAGGAAAAGTCCTGCCGGTAATTACGATGGCTAAATCCCTGCAAGGAAAGCCCTATCGTTATGGCGGGACCACACCCAAGGGTTTTGATTGTTCCGGATTCGTGCAGCATGTTTTTCGCGAGGCCGCGGGTATCCGCTTGCCGCGTACCAGTCGGGCCCAGTTTTCCGCTACCCGCGCCGTATGGTTGGGCAGCGAGCAACCCTCGGATTTATTGTTTTTTAACATTAGCGGTTACGGTATTTCGCATGTGGGAATATATCTGGGGCGTGGAAAATTTATTCACGCGTCACAAACCGGAGGAAAAGTCAGGATTTCCGATGCCAATCAGAAATACTGGCAACAGCGTTTCCGCGGTGTCCGGCGTGCACTTTGATAGCCTAACCCGGACAAGCCGGAACTGAAAAGGAGACGCATACCCAAAAAACGGGCACGAGGAGTACGCAGAGAGAAAGATAGGATAAAAACCGTAGAGACGCGATTAATCGCGTCTCTACATAAAACTAAGAAAGAATATATTCCATGAATAAAAAAAGAAAAAAAACTAATTCGGCGTATTTGGTGCTGGCCTCCGGTTCGCCCCGGCGGCGCCAATTGTTACGGCAAGCGGGTTTGGAAATTCGTGCTCTGCCCTCTGCCTATGAGGAAGGAAAACCGTTTGGTGATCCGGAAACTTTTGCCCTGCTCACAGCCAATGCCAAAGCGGTTGAGGTGAGTCGGCGCTTGCGTCATCCGGCTTGGGTTTTAGCCGCGGATACTCTGGTTGTGCAAGGGCGACATATTTTTGCTAAGCCGACTTCGCGGCAGCAGGCCAAGCATATGTTACAGGCGCTGGCCGGAAAAGAACACTGGGTACTGACCGGGGTCTTATTACAGCACAAAGATTTGGGCCGAAAAATTGCTTGGGTGGAAAAAACCAAAGTGCGGATGCGAAAAATCACTTCTTATGAGCTGGAAAAATATCTGCAGTCCAATGAGTGGAAAGACAAAGCCGGGGCCTATGGTATTCAAGGCCGGGCCGGCGCTTTTGTTACCCAGGTAAAAGGTTGTTATTTTAATGTAGTGGGTCTGCCCCTGGGCTCAGTCTGTGAAAAACTACAAAAAGTGGGAATTGTTCCGTGAAGCAAAAATTACGGGTTTTTATTATTGCGTTCTGGTTTTGGCCGGTAGGATTTCCGGGTCTAAGTGAGGCCGCCAAATGGAAAGCCGGCGGTGTAATCGGGTTTTCTCACTTTTTTGCGGAAATGGATGATCACCAGGAACCAGTGACGGTATTGATCCGGATAGAGAATCATTCCAGCCGGAATATATTAAAAATCACCCGGCATTTTGTCCAGCTAACGGATGCGAAAAATCAAAGAATCCGGCCCGTTAGTGCGGATGAGGTAGTCTCAGATCATTTAAAAAAACTACGCGATCTGATGCCGCAGCACGCAGAAGAGATCGATATGCTTTTAGGTGAAATCCGGGCGGACTTTCCGCAGGAAAAGATTGTTCAAGTGTACGCCCGTTTAAAAGAATACATGCGTCAAGGACGGCCAATAACCTGGCGCACGGGATTGAAAAATTTATTGCTGGGTAAAAAAAGTTCAAGCGCGAAAGATATTGTTCGAGCTGAGATGCTGATTGAGGAAATCGGAGCACACTCTAAAAA
>JAGLMY010000191.1 GCA_023139775.1 bacterium | reverse complement strand
CGGAAATGGTATCAACTAACAAATTCAAAATCCGAATATCGAAATCCGAAATTCGAAATGGTTCGACGGGCTCACCATCCTGAGCAAAGTCGAAGGACAAATTCCAACTTCAACATTTTAATATCCAAAACATTATAATTATACACAATTTATTGGCAAACAGTACTATGTCAGTTAATTTCTTTTGCGAAAAGCCATATTAAGACAATTTTGTCATTCCCGCATGGTTTTAGCGGGAATCCGGTTTTTCAAACCATATCCCCGATACAAACATTCGGGGATGACAACCTTTGTTTAACCACGGTTCACTGACATATTACGGCAAACAGTATTTTTTATCATTCGGATTTGTCTTATTTGAATTTGTTTTGAACTTAGATATTCTGCTTTATAAACTATGTGCCCCAATATCGCTGTGGCAATATTAACTCTTGGCTTAGTAGTTGCATTATTTTTCCTTCTGTTTTTTCTTCTGTTCTTCCTTCACCTGATTTTTGCCGTTTTCCTGATGCTGCTGCTCAAATAATTCCTCAACCTCATCAGTACTCATCTGCATCTCGTAAACTTTCAATTTTTCCCACAGCTTGTCCAATTCCTCGTAAGAAACAATATCTTCCGGGCTGATGGGTTCCTTCACTGTATCTTCAGCAGCGTCTTTGGGGCCGAAAGGCGCCGCAGGGGCTTCCATGCCGGCCGGCATCAGAACCTTGATTTCCACGCGCCGGTTGGCAGCCCGGCCTTTGGCGGTCTTGTTGTCCGCTATGGACCGGGTTTCTCCATAGCCTACTGGTATAAGGTTATAGGGATTTAATTTAAACTTGCCCAACATGTATTCCTTGACTGATTCTACCCGACGCTGGGAGAGTTTCTGGTTTAGCTTAGCTTTTCCTTGTGAATCCGTATGTCCCTCCAGCCTTACCTTAATCCGCGGATATTTTTCAAGCATAGCGCCGATCTGATCCAGAGACTTGAACGAATTACGCCGAAGAATCGTCTTACCGGACTCAAACTGGATGGATGGAATCTGTCCCAGCTTAATAAGCTCACTTATTCGATCTAATTCCTTTCTAACCTCTTTAATCTCAGCTCTCAACTGAGCTTTCAAGGCCTTGAGCCTGGCTTTCTCTTGGGCCCGCTGCTCAGCCAGCTCCTGGTCGCGCTTTTCTGCCAGGTTTTCTTCCGGCTCAAGAGCTTCAACCAGGGCTTTTTCCGCCCGCTCTATCTTGGTACCAGTCAACTTGCCCCAACTGGCAGTCAGGGCCAGCCGGTGGGTTCCATATGTCTTCTGAATATAAAACGGCCAGACAAAAGCATAATCCAGTTGAAGCTGAGTCATGTTCAGGGCTTCAAACAAATATTTACCGCTCACGCTTACAGTAAATTCCGTAGAGTTCACACCCATACGCGCAGCAGCCAGGCCATTGAAAAACCAGCTCTCAGTCCCAAAGCGCACAGTGGTTTTATTCTGCATATAACTGCGATTGACTAGTTCGGCGGAAAACAGAATGCCGTCCACTATGGACCCAAGCGGCTGCAAATCCTGACTCCAGGACACACCCACACGGAAATTGCGGGGAACCTCTTCGTAAGTAGTCACACCCACATTTGCCGGAATAATATTCTCAACACAAACACCAGCCACAAATTTCTCCGGCAAAGGATACAGTATTCCCACATCTGCGGTAATTCCGGTCTTGGACTCCGCACTACTATAATCTGTTGCATCAGAAGACCAATTCATAATCTTCAAATTCATTCCCACATGGGCTGTGGTGTAATCAAAGTTGGTGAAGGTTAAAGTACGCGCATAACCTATAGTAACTATATTTTCCCGGTAAAACATGGATGAAAACCGCGACCACGAACCGCCAAAAAAACCGATTATAGGATCAATTGGAACTGCAGCGGCTATATAATTGTAGCCTAACATGTCACGCTGCCCGGTGAACAAACGCCCTTCAAAACCGGCAAACAAACCGGCATACATAGTAGTAATCTCATAACGATCCAGCAAAGCCAGACCGGCCGGATTCCAATTGATGGCATTCACATCATCAGCCACAGCCACATACGCCCGGCCCATGCCGGTCGGACGAACGCCGGTACCATAATCAAAGAAATACGCCCAACTTGTTTGTCCCAAAAGACCAACCATCAAACCAAACAGTAAAATTTTCATACGCTGCAGAATCATTTTCATTTGATCACCACCACAGTCCCTGAGATAACCTGGCCTTCAACTTGGATCTGGTAGAGATACAATCCACCTTCAACATACTGATAATTCGAATTCCGGCCGTCCCAATAGCGCGTATTACGCAAAGTAACCACCGGGAAGCCGGTGGGATCGAAAATCTTGATAGTGATTTTTGAATCCGGGTTGTTGGTGAAGAAGTTGAAATAAACTCGCTGACCGAGTACCGGCTTGACCGGATTGGGCGTGGCAAAACAACCGCGAGAAAAATCAATAGGATAGTTTTCAAGCTGCAAGGTTAACAACCCACTGAAATCTTGAGCTGTTGATATACTTCGTAAGTCTCCGCCAAAATAGATATAAATCGGGAATTGGACAGCCGTGCGTCCGCTTTGGGGAAAATCACCCAAACCATTCACTGAAGCAACAAAACGTTCAGCCCGATCCGAACCCCAGGAAACAGCTTTATCCACATCAGCAACATCATAAATTGTGCCCCAATAATGCAGGGTATTGGGGTACAAACCTAGTCCCCCCGCAGTCGCTGTTACAGATGCAGGTGTCCCCCAAGTCGCCGGCACATTCTGATCAGCATTATAGACTTGCCAATAGAGCGGAATACTTTCAGAGACCACCGTTCTTCCACGCAATCCACGTAGTAAGCCATCGGGTGTGCTGACTGACCCAAATGTTTTTTGATTATTAGAAAACAGCTCCAGTGCCCAGTTCAAATTTTTAGTCCCAGACAAATGAACTCGGAAGTAAAAGGGCATATGAATCAGACCCTCACCCCGAGTCATTGCCGGCATACTTTGCAGATCTGAAAGAGCATGTGCAGATAGCGTCAAACTTAATACATCAACATTCAAAAAAGTCGCTGACCATGCTGATAGAGGAATACTTAATACTGTAAGCAACAGTAAAATTCGTATAGTACGCGGTAATCGCATGTAGAAAACCTCTTTCCACAGATAGATTTCACTGAGTCAGTGACACACTCATTTTTTGCTTCTGAGTTTTTCCTTGATCAACTCCGTATAGTGTCCCCCAAAACAGTTCAATATTAACTGTTCCTTTATCAATCATCGACTCTGCTGGTATAGCCCACACCAGAGATGTCATCTGTCCCGGCGGAATAGGTTGACGTAGATGTATCTCTTTCATCCAGATCAGCTTTCCTGTCCTATCCTCCAGATTGGAATAACCATAAGGCAGCAAGTACATTTTTCCCTTGTTTTTAATCTCAGCTTTAAATTGCCAAGATCCGTCCGGCAAACGCTTCTTTTGCACATTTACTATGCTGCCTTTAGCTGACATCCCTTTATTCAATCGTACAAAAACCGGAATACCTGTTTTTACATTTAAACAAACCGCTTGTTTTAATTTCTCTTTGGTAAATAAAAAAAAATGAGACTCACCTTTCCCTGTAATTGCATTTTTTTTAAATTTCAATTTTATAATCCTGCTCTGCTTAGCAGATAACTGAAAATGCGAAGGAATGATTTCTACCCATTCAGCTATATTCCTTTTACCCGGTCCCTGCC
The DNA here is from genome assembly GCA_023139775.1 of bacterium. GTDB lineage: Bacteria > Oederibacteriota > JAAXVQ01 > JAAXVQ01 > JAUVAV01 > JAGLMY01. The sequence goes on along the minus strand of JAGLMY010000191.1, from coordinate 11,161 downwards.
AGCGATAATCAGCTTCAACCCATATTTCTTTGTCAATGATTCCTCCGTTCGTTATATGCACTTCCCGGATCAATTCCTTATTTGTTTGGAATTCCAATACCAACAACTGCGGCTGAATTGACAATTGAGCTCCTGCTGTACCAGACAGAGCCATACCTAAAACCAACCCAACAATGCCACGCTGTAGTATTCTATATTTTGTGATTGTCATAAATCGTTTACTCACCCCTACATTTTGGGAGTATCTAAATTCTTCTTTTTAGTATCTTCTTTGGTTTCCCTACTGCAATATATTAAAAGTTGACGTTCAACACCCTGTCTATGGCCTGATTTACAAGATAAAACATAGAGAATTTTACCTTTGCTGAAATCCACACTTTTCGGGACATGAATTGTCAAATCCAAGGATGCTTTTTTACCAGCTTTGATTTTTAATTCATCTGTTGGAATTTTTACATCATTTGGATTCATAGTCGTCTGCGTTCCCGCATCAACTCTAAAGTCTATCTTTGCAGCAGATTTTGTGTATATATAATAAGTTTGTTTTTTTGACGTCCGATTCTCCAAATAGAGCGGTTCACCCAGTTTTTCTTTGACTTCAAAGGAATCTCCTGGTTTGATGCCGTAAAAATCGAGCCGCGGATATGAAAATTCAAAAGCGGCATCTGCAGGATTTTCCAAAGCATACTCTAACGCCTTCTGATTAGGCACAGGCGCAATGGAAAACAATAGCTTGCCGGTCACACTTAAATCAATGACAACTCCTTTGTGGTTGTCTAAATCCTCAGCAACACCCACATGAATGGCAACATGAAATTTTCGCTTGAGTAAGTTTTTGTCATTGGGAATATTTACTATTACGTCCATCGATGCCTGGCTTCCGGCCGGCACGAGCAATCTCTCTTGGCCAGGAACAACCCAGGACGGATCAGGAATAGCTTCATATCCTTGCTGAACTTTCAAAGGTATCCTGGGTGTCATGGAAATTATAATATCCCGCTCACCGCCATTGGTTACAATGAGCGGCAAATTAACTAATTTGGTCATACTGACACTGCTGTTTATGGATAAATTGTCAATCTTTACAACCGAATAATTAATACCCAAACCCACTTTTTCAGGTTTAGCAAAAGCTAGATAAGCCAGGTTTAGAGTCAGACAAACCAGCATAATTACAATTCGCTTTATCATGGTCAATCCTTTCGATCAAACACAATAGTATAACCGGAAAATTTCCACCTTTTTGGTAAAAATTTCCCGGTTATCTATGATTACACGTAAAATTACAATTGTGCTCCAATAGTTACTGTAAGCGTCTGTTCAACACCTCTGATAGCGTTCACTGGATTAGGTGTTTGGAGCATAAAACGCATAGTGCGTGTGGTACCTACACCCACACCATAACCCGGAAGATCCTGGCCGTTCTGTTGGAGTGGATCCGGCGTCACTTCATCAAAGTGATCTGTGGTTGTGGCCACTCTGGAGACAGTGGTCGACAATACATCATTATCCTGGAATTTCAAAGCAACCATATCAATACCATTAACCGGATCGTTGGTGGCATCATCGTAATAAGTCCAAATCCCGGCCAAAACGCCCTGGTCTTCGCCAACATCGCCAATGGTTGTTCCGAGAGCCATGCCACCAGTAACGGCCACAATAGCTGTCAAGTCAACCTGCGCGCCGCCCCTGCTTGTAACTGTGGCTCTGGGCCAGCCCCCTAGAAAAAATTCGCCGTTGGAAAACGTATTTGTATTCTCCACTTGGTTGTAAAAAGACAGCATGCTGGCATCTATGTCAGCTTCAAGCCAGATGCCTGCATTGATTGTCACGGTGATCGGAAAATCAATGGTGGGACCTTCCACGAGCGCTGCTTGGGCCGCTGTGACAAACAACATAATGCCTGCTAACGCAAAAATAGTTTTTTTCATAATACGTTCACCTCATGTTTTTAATTTGATTTCAAAGTTCTTAGTAGGATTAGTTGTGAATTTCGGTAGTGCAAAAAAAGGGTCGCTTAAAGCTCTCACCTCCTCTCGTAATCGGCCATAGAATTTCTAATCTGGGATTACGAAATTCTTATTAGATCTGTTGTACTGTGCCTTCCTAAGTCTTCCATACTTAAAAAAGCTGAACCTACCTCTGCGCTTATAGAAAATCATGGCCAATGAAATCGCATCACATTCCCAATTACAGCATAGCTGTAGAAATGTATGTCTGTTATTGACTGCTCTGTACTATTTCTATCCCCTATAACTTAGACGAAAAAATAGCTTGTTTTCTTTCAATAAATATTCACTTTTTATGCTTTTTCGGGCTTGTCCTCGTTTGAGGTCCTCCAACTTAGACATATTTTCGGTATTCAAGCGTTCATGTAGGGACAGGCGTACCGTGCCCCTACATGAATGATACAGGGTTACACGCCAAATTATGATACGCGCAAACCCAACCACACCAATCTAAACACAGTTTCACTATTTCTTTTCTAAAAACATCTTACTTTTTTCCGGATTAGTCTTATCCTTCGGATTCAAATAAATCCTCAAATACTGTTGAATGGCTCCCTTAGGAACACCACTTGTAATAGAAAGCATATATAATAGTTTCCCTTTTTTAAAATCCACAGTATCAGGTACATTGATTTTAATTTTTATGTCACGTTGCTTTCCAGGATTCAATGTAATTTCTTCTGGTTTAATTTTCACATTATCCACATCATACCTAGGCTGTGAATCTAATTCAGGTTTTACTAGAGTAGTTTTAGGATCAACAAGGTTTAATAAATAGGTCTGTTTTTTTGATGATTCATTTTTCAAGACAATTTTTTCATTATTTTCATTTACAACATCAACTTTCTGTCCAGCTTTGATATCAAACAATTCAACCCGGTCTGGTTGAATAATAAAGTTCGCATCCGTAGTGCTTTCCAAAGCTTTGGCAAGAGCTTCATCATTACGTTCAGGAGCAATGGAAAAAAACAAATGACTTGTCATAAGCAAGCCAAACTGAAAACCACTTCTACCAAGTGGTTTTTTATGAACATTTAAATAGGTATGTAGTTTACTTCCGAACAAGTCTTCATCATCTGGAATTTTTATTTGTACATCAACTTCAATTTTACTATGTGCTGTCAGGGTTGCCGAAGTTATATCAAAAGTAATCCAGGATATATCTTTAAGCGGTTGATATCCTTCAGGAGATTTAGTTGGTACTGAACTGCTGAATTCAACATATATTGAATGATTTGCATTATTGGTGACAATAAGTGGCAAATTCACCAATTTTTTCAAACTGATGGTATTGCCAATGGGTAGGTTATCGACTTTCAATTTGGAATAATTTGTACCCAGTGTATTTTTTTCAACTTTTGTTGCTTCTGCCTGAGAAGAAAAACATATATATAAACAAAAAAGTATGGCCAGTGTTTTTTTAAACATAGTGATTATACTCCTCAGAGACACAGACGTTTATTTTTCAAGCCATTTTTTCACAAATATATTTTATTAAATCAACAAAAAATAGGAAGTGCCCAAACATATTGGTTTAGGCACTTCCTAAAAATAATTCCCTTCTTAGATAGTACCAACAATTCGCATATCGACATAAATAGTGTTATCACCTGGCGTGGTTATTGATGTTGGTGGCAAAAAGCGAAAACGAAGATGACGAACTTCCATCGTCGCGACGCTATAGCCTTTAGCACCTGGCCCGGCATGGGTATTAATACCCAAGGTGTTGTCATCACCAACAGAGCAAGATACAAATGTATCGTCACTAGGTAGAAGATCCTCAACACCAAAGTCCTCATTTAACAGCATATAGTAAGGAGTGCCGGCACCATCATCCTGACTATTCTGCGCTGTGTAAACTGCAGCTAAGGTTGCAACATCAACTGCTGCGGCATCAACCCCGGTAGTCGCAAAACTAATCGTCCCACCAACATGACTGCGAACTTGTAAATCAATGGTGCTGGAACCGACATTTCGCACTGACATGCGTGGTTGGCCATCAAATGGATTTGTACCAGTATTATTCGAAAAAACTGCGCCTCCACCTGCTGTTAAAATTCCCCAAGTTTCAGGTGTATCTACTGTCTCAATCAAATTCTCACCAGCAACGATCGTAACTGTAATATTATAATTAACCCAGTTCGAAGCGGCGCGACTTTGGGTTGATGCCATAGCAATCATTGCAATACCTAATACAGCAATAAGTAATTTTTTCATAATGTTTTCACCTCATGTTTTTTTTAAAATCAGTGGTCAAACTGGTAGGTTTTGTCGTGGATTTCGAAACTGCCTTAAAACCTAAAATGATGTGATCTCAAACCCCCTTTCAGAATACAAAACTTTTTTATTGTCCGGCTCAATAAAATAGTAGGTGTTGTAAATGCCAGTATCCAAGTTGTTGTTTTTCATGAACCCACACAGCTCTATGAAAAACTTAGGGGTAAATATAGTAATGAATGCAAGGTTGTATGTGTAAAAAGATGATACATAATCTACCATACTTCCTCAAAAAAACAAAGCTTGCTTTACTTTTTATTAGATACAAATAAGCGGGTTTTTATTACATTGTTCCCCAAAAAATTTAGAATCGATATCCACTTTTTAGATTCCATTTTTTTCAACAAATTTCCTTTTCCCCCTTGAAATATTCGATTTTCAAAGAAAATACAAACTTGACATTTTGGATGTTTTGGTTAAGTTTGTATTTTAAGTATAGCATATATTTACGGGAAATCCAATCATCGCTTTATAATACGATTTTATTTTAATATTAAAACTATTTTTGTTTCGTTTTGAAACGCTTATTTACTATTATTGTTCAGCTATTTTCAAGACTTGTACAAATGGTTTTAGCAGATTTTCTGCTTTTTCATAATTTCCTTGCATGATTGCGCGGCTAGCCTGATCTGCAGCATTTAGAGCTTTCCGGCTATGAGACGATTTTTTTCGAATCATATAGATCCATTCAGCTAATTTTAAATTCGCAGTTGTTGGCTGAGAACCTTTCCATTGCCCGGCCCATTGCCGTGTTAATTCCAGATAATGATAGCCAAACTCCTTGGCTGGTTCGATGTTAATCCCTTCAAACCAATCATTCCAAGTGGCAATCAATACAAGCGGATATTGGGTATGTATGACCCGCTCCCAATGATATTTATACAAATCTCCGGAGTAGCGCGGAATTACTTTATGTCCAGACCCCCAGGACATGCAGCCGGCATCATTGAATCCCGGCCAAACAGTCCCGCAAACCCATTTATATTCCCTTTTCTCCATCTGCTCTTTGATGGATAGGTCGTTGATCTTCCATAAACGCTTTTCTTTTTCCAGATCATTAAAAAAAGTATAATCTGTGTTTTTAGGAGGTGGACCAATGATCTCGGGCCATTGAAATACACCATCATGCACACCATAATAGTCCGCATGATACTCATTGGCCAACACAATAGGCCGGATCCTGCGGGGATATGTCTTTTTCCAGGCTTTCAATTCAACAGGTGATAACCGGCTTTTTCCACGCGCTCCCACAGTCTGATTATAACTGTAAATGAAGAGCAGCGGTTTGTCGTCTATTTTATATTGAATCGGCATAAACACACCCATCCAGTTTTCCAAATCGCTAATCGCAGCTTCCACCGTATCTTCACGCGTCTTTAATTTGTCATTCCAAATCCAGTTGGCCTTATCCTCAAAGAGAACCGCACCTTTAAGGTGGTATGCCTTAAAATATTGTAGGTATAATTGAATTGAGCGGTAGGTAAAATCAGCCTTTTTCTTATCCAGTGTATTGGGTTCAATAAAAAATCCCAGATCAAAAACCGCACCGTCAATATCCGACATTTTCATGAGTTGGCAGTGGTATTCCACCAAATGCGGATCTGTCATATCATAGGGCCCAATAATTGGGTAATAGACAGAAGCAATATCCCTTTGACCATTGGATTTCACCACATCAGGATAATGTTTGATTTTCGGATTACTGTGATTCCAGCCATCCCAGCGGCCAGAGATTTCCGGAGTGGCAAAACTAATCATCATATGCACAAAAACAGCTTTCTCAGCTGTGCTGATCGTACTATGCACCTGAGTCTGTATCCCCAGCATAAGCAAGAACATAAACAAGCATAATAAATATTTCTTCACTTGGCTTTCCTCCCTACAATGCTCAAAGTGTGGCAGGTGGTGTGGTTATGATTTTAAGTTTGTCAGGGAACAATAGGTGTGGTTAGAAAAGAATCGAGCATCCCGGACGAGTGATCCAAACTGCGATTTAAAATTGTTACCATAAAGTAAGAGATTTGTAAATAATAAATCGATTAGGCTTCAAAAAAACCGGGTTTTTCCCAAAAATACGTGCCTCGCTTGGCCTGTAATTCAGCAATCTCAGCTGAAGTTGCTTCATAGGCTTTGAGTATTGTCAGTTTTCCCCGGGTCATTAGGGCATAGGATTGAACACGTACTGGAATGATGTACATATTACCCTGCTGAAGCGATATTTTTTGCTTTTTATAAGTCAGATAGTTTTTTCCTTCGCTTTGAGCAACCACGAGCATTTGGTAACTTTGCGACATTGTAACCGTATATTCCAAGGCTTGCTCTTCGCTTCCCTGGATTTGAATTTCATCCATAGCATATAGGGGCGTGCGGATTAAATTAATAGTCCGGGCATCCAAAGAAACCGGCGAGACCATATAGTCAAGAGGTTTACGCGGTGTATAATCCAGTTTTCCTAAAGCTTCCTCAATATGCAAAGGACGCTTCGGATCATTCCGGCCCTGATCATACAAGCGTAGTGTTTTATCCGCAGTCTCCTGCAATTCATAGATAGTGCCATAAGCCAGGGCATGAACTGTTGCACCGGGCACATTAATCATTAGACGATTGCCGGTTAATCCGTATTTATTTTTGACCGCAACTGATTGCTTCACTTCATTTAAATAGAGTTCAACCTGGCCTGCTTCCCAGCGCACTTCATATTTATTCAGATAGGCCTTGATCTCCAAGCCTTCTGTATCAGTAATTCCTTTTTCCAATGCCTGCCCAAAGTGCTCCTGATAGTATTCGTTCTTATCTTGCTCACTGGATAATCCCGCATAGCCATAGGCAAAATCCGGTAAACGTAATCCCTCGATCTCTTCCATTGGACGGAATCCCAGATATAATTCTGCGATTTTTTGGTCTTTATTCTCTGCCATCAAACGCTTATAATCAATAATGATCATCCAGCATTCATTCTTGGAATCCGGTTTATAACGCTCATGCATTTGAATGGATAAAGGTTCAACTGCATCCAGGACTTTAAAAAGTTGTCCAATTTTCCGACGGTTGGTTCCCAGCAAAACTTCGCCGGCAATTAGAGAAAACTCATCCAAATCCATATTCCGGCATTTGGGACCAACGCGTCCTGGATTCTTCTCATGTGCACCAAACCACAATTCCGCAATCTGACTCGCTTTTTGCGAATCATGGAGTTGAGTATTTAAAAATTTTAGAATAAAAGATTCATCAGTCTGTTTACCCCATACATAAGGTTGTATTTGAGGCCGCACTTTTAGAGGCCGTGGTTCTTTAAAAAATTCATGCAAAAAAAACACCTGGTTTAGCCTTTGAACCCCTGGTAAAATTGCCAACATACCTTCCCAGGAATTATCAAACTGATTGAAATACCGGATTTGCTGAATAATGCCGGGTTTGTTTTTTTGTAGATCACGGTAGGCTTTCTCATGACCGAGCATACCATTGGACCAGATCACAGGTGTTGATAATATCGGTTTGGCACCATTTTTCTTGAGCGCACAACTAACAATTTTGCCTAAACGCAAATAGACCATACCGCTAAAACCAATATAGCCTAGCAATACCGTGGCACCAAGGAACAAACCGGGCATATGATCGTGTTCATTGAGTACGTTCGGATAAATCAGCGCTAACAATATAAACATACCCAGTGCGATTCCAACACCTGCCCAACCTGCAAAATAGCAGGTCGAAACTTTAAACCCATACAATTTCTTCTTCATACAGACGTTTCCTTCATTATTATATAAGCTCTCCCATGATAATATGTCATAACTTCCTTATTTCATCTTCACGCCTAGTGCTTTTTGCCAATCCTGTTTACCTATCCTGTACTCAAGCTTAAATACTTTCTTCTCGCCAGGACGTAACTCAATAGCTTTAGAAATGACTTCTACAGTAAAAAAGGTTTTACCTTTCCAAGCGCCAATTTGTTTGGCCATATCCAAATCAAAACGTTGAGCAAAATATTCTCCGCTCCCTTTATCCCAGGCCACACACCAATTTTCACTAGGTGTATAATAACTCTTGGTCAAACTGGGTTTAAAAACTTCCTGAATCACACCCTCTTTAGTAGGCACAACAATGGTATGTTTTCCATGAGAAGCCGCAGCTGGTCCAGGTGAGAGATCAGGATGATTTTCCCACGTAAAGCGCGCATCTTGCTTGCTTTTATTAGTAACAGTATAGATTACTTTAAGCACCGGATTTTCATCATCAAGCACAATGTTACGTTCGAGTAGCAGCTGATTTTCCGTGGTCGTAGTCATTTCAAGAACACGCTCAGAACCTTTCTTCTTAATGGCAAAACTCCATTCATTATTCCACACTTCACCCGGCCAAGCAGGATAAGTATCATTAATACCGCCATACTCGATCCAATCCTGTGAAAAATTAGGACTCATATTCTCTAAACTCGGATAATCTAAATAAAGCTGATTGCTGCCGGTTGCCCGAGAATAATAAGCTAAAATCCGCCCTCCTAAACCAGCCGAAACGTGAACTTCAATGGCCTTATTCCCAAGCACCACATCTTTTATTCCATCACTGTTCACATCAGCTTCAAACATAACAGCTTCTTTGCCGGCGAGTGCTCGAAAGGGTTGAAAAATACTTATTTCATCCCCGCTCTTCGAGCTGATCCGGACAGTTATGATTTCCACGCTCTTACTCGGAGCTGACGTGACTGTAAAAACATACTCTTTAATATCCGTCCCCACAACTTTGTAGGTTTGCTTTTCAGGAGATACTTTCCAACCAGCAGGCACAGCCAAAGTAATATTGCCGCTTGCCATAGCATGTTCATTGGTAAGCAGGCGCACAATTACTTTTCCAGGTTTATTCGGTGTTAATATATATTTATCACCAATATCCGCATGCAGAGACACTGATTTCACACTAACATCAACAACACGTGATTTTAGGACATCACCTTGTTTGGTCTTAAAACGCGCTTCTAATAAAGCATCCACGCGCCCGGCTTGTTTAGGCACGTAAATTTTCACATCCTGGCTTTGCGTTTTTCCAGCACCAATTGAGACCGGCCATTCAGCTTGATTGAACCACTCAGCTGGAATGTCATCATCACTATCAAAAACCAAGGTTCCCGCAACTGTATTGGCAGTCGGATTGTGCAATGTCACTGTTAGCGTGGTTTGCTCCCCTGACTTGAACACAACTTTATTGGGCGCTAATTTAATTTTTACTTGAGCTTGCTTTTTCAATTTAGGTGAGAATGACTTCATTTTTAATTCAGAACTTGCCACTAATTTTTTAGCCGGTTTGTACTTGCCTGCGGCAAAAGCTGAGACCGCATCTTCCAGTGCTGTGTTGATCTTGACGAGTTTCCGGCTTTCAGTTTTACTCAGTTTTTTTGTTTGTGATTTTTTCACATTCTTTTTCAGTGTATAAATCGCCCGTGGCAAGTCTAAGGCCGAGATACTTACATGCTGGTTTCCCACTTGTTTCGCATACTTTGCAGTAATAGCTAAATATTTTGTCCCATATTCCTTGGTGGGTTCAATGGTCGATCCTTCAGCAAAATCGTTCCAAGTGATCAACTGAATCCACTTAGCCTGGTTTTTCAAAGACTCCTTCCAGGTAGTCTCGTATGTTTGTCCGTCTTTACGATCAATAATCGAACGTCCATGGCCCCAACCCCAGGTTCCATAACTGTCAAAACCAGGACAAGCTTGACCACTAATAAAAGAAATTTTCTTTTGCTGCAATGCTTTTTGAGATTGCTGATAAAATTTTTCCCGCATTTCCGGCCCGCCGGAAACCCAAGGATATATACTGTCTGCAATCTTTAAAAATCCTGTTTGTTCAATACTTTTACCCCAATGCCATTGGTAATTTGCGATAAAGAGCATATTGTAAGGACTGACATGCTTTAAAATTTCGCCCCATTCTTCAGGCGAGAAACTCACGGCATTATTAAATGCATAAAATGGTGGTCCCCAGCCAAAATTTGTAATAACCGGCCGACCTTGCATGCGAAAATAAGCAGGTCTATCTGCATATTCAGTGCAGATTCCTGATATTGCCTGCTTAGCAAGATCAATGCTTTCTGATCTCTTTTTCACACGTTTAAAAGGCGGGAACATACATTTATCATCAATATCAATGCAGACTAAGAATCCAAGCTTTTCTGATATTTTCAGAAGCTTCTTAAAACTTTGATCTTCATGGCGCAGATTGTCATTTTCATCACGAAAGCCGTACCAATTGATGACAAAACCATCAATACCGGCTGCTTTGGCTAAGAGTATATGATACTCAATCACATCTTCATCTGAGGAATCATAAGGTCCGATAGCAGGATAGTAGATCGAAGCAATATCTTTCTTTCCACTCTGTAAGGTTCTATCAGGATCATGTTTATGTGGTTTCTTGCCCCAAGACCAATGCGTCCAGTGACCACTGATTTCAGGTGTTTTAAACCAAGTCATATAATGAGCAAAAATATAGGTTTTGTCCTGAGACGTCTTAGTTGTGATTTTATCACCCCAACTTAAGGTTGGCAGCACAAACACGACTAAAAGCGTTAGGAATAGCATTTTCTTCATAATAATGTTTTCCTCCTTGGTGGTATGTATAATTAAAGATGAAGAAAACCGAAAAAAAACTACAAAATATTTGTGATACTATAGATTATTTTAACTTCAAAGACAACCCAAATTGCCTGTCTGAAACGCAATAATGTGTCCCAGTTATAAAAAAGGGGCGGCCTTTTCCAGGCCGCCCCTGAGTATTGCGGGAATTGTGAACCGAAATTACGCGGCCACAGAAGTGCTGTAGAAGAGCCGGCGCCGCTGCATTTCAAACTTGTTCTCATCCACTTTTGACGGACTCTG
>JAGLMY010000190.1 GCA_023139775.1 bacterium | reverse complement strand
TCCTGCTGCCCCATCGGATCCTGCTGCCCCGCAGAATGAATGGGTGAATTATAGTAAACCGGTTCCTGCAGGAGTTACCAACGCCATAGATAATGCGAAAAGCAATGGAAACAATGTGGAGCTTCTGGGAGCTTCCAAGGCATGGCCGGACGGGCATTATGAATTAAAGGTGGATGGAATCCAAAACGCCTATAAATATGAAGAGGGAACACCTTCGCAAGGCACTCAATTTATTCAGGTTAGTAATTTAGATAATTTAAAGCCAGGAGAATCGCCAAACCGCATTGTTATAACCTGGGAAAAAAATGTTCCCGCAGATCCTACTTTTCTTCCGGGAACAACTCATCTAAAAGATCCGGATGTTGTATCCATACCCCTAAGCAATGGAACCGCCCAGAATGTCATGTTTCTTGGAGATTACAATAATGATCTTATAAAAGGATATGTTTTAAACGAGGATGGCAGTATAAAGAGTGAATTTGCCGTTCAGATGCCTGATTTGGGGAAGGGAAAAAACAGATGGGCTCCGGATATTGTAGTCAAAGACGATAAAATTTACATGTATTACGCACAAGGAGATGATTTGGCGACGAGTTCAGACACAAGTTCTTATAGAATTTATATGGTAGAGGCCACGCTTAGCCAAAATGTTTCAGTGGATTCAAACAATAATATTTCCTCCATTACTTTTTCAAATGAACGTCTTGTAGATTTGGTCGATTTTAATAATTGGGGTGGCCGGACGGATTACGGGATTATTGATCCCGAGGTTTTCGTGGGAGACGACGGACAGATATATATGTATTATAATGTAGTTCTTCCCGGAACTTCTGATTCTCCTTATGAAGAATTTATAAGGTGCCAGCCCATGACTGATTATTCAACCCCTGCCGGACAAGCACATGAAACGATGGTGTACAATGGTCTGGCGAACAGCAATGACAACTCCAGTTTGAATATTGACGATGGAGTTGCGGAGGCCGCTACTGTATTCAAGTATGGTGATAAATACATCATGCTGATTTCATCATACCCGACCGATAAAGATCAATGTATTATTGCAATTCAATCAGATGATCCCAGTTTTAAAACCTATACGAACAGAACAGTTGTGTTAGGCAGTGATCCGGCAAAAGATCCCTGGAAATTAATGGAGCAGAGTTGGGCAACAAACGGAGTGGGTGGTCAAGCTATTAACATATCAGCTTCCGGAGATAGCTATCAGGTTTATTTTCAGGGTTTGAGTGCCGCGGGATTTCAATTAGGTGTGATTGATATAAAAGCTTTTCTTGAAGAATACGTAAAAAAGTAGGTTTTTACAATAAATTGGACAGGTTAAAAAAAAATGAATTGAAAATATAAGTTGTCAAGTGGCACAAAAATGCAAAGCGGAGACGGAAGATAAAAATTTGCGGTATGGACGGCAGGTAAAAGTGCTTAACGGTTCGGCGCGCTCAATGCCGCCGGATACGCCGGAAAACCAATTGAGCCGGCCTCGAGCGAAAAAGCAAAAACCAGGATGCGGTTTTCCCATGATGAGGATTGTGGCCCTATGCGCTTTGATGACAGGTGCCATGCCGGCATTGGCCAGGGACTCTCTCTCTGTTCATGAGAGGACGCGTTTTCGCACTCTTTGGAAGTTTTTCAATCCAAAAGATGTATTGCTCCCACTTTAGCTTAAACATGGCAAAACCAAAAAAGCCGCCGCTTCTTTTATGAACTCATGCTTTATTACCTTACTAAAGATCAAGTTCCACATCGGCCAAACCAAGTTGAGCCAAGAGCATTAAAACGGCGCAAATAAAATTATCAACAACTCGTTTAAGACCCTTTGTTTAAGACTCTCTTGACAATATCATTCCAGAGTACTAAGCTAAGTGACGCGTTTTTTTAAAAGGAAATCATTATGGGTTTGGAAAATATTATTGTTAAAGGCGCGCGGGAGCACAATCTCAAGAATTTGCAGGTCACAATCCCGCGCAATCAATTAGTGGTTATTACCGGGTTATCCGGATCCGGCAAGTCCTCGCTGGCATTTGATACCATATACGCGGAAGGCCAGCGCCGTTATGTGGAATCCTTATCCGCCTATGCCCGGCAATTTTTGGGTCAGATGGAGAAACCGGATGTGGATTCCATTGAAGGACTCTCTCCGGCTATTGCCATTCAACAGAAAAGCGGATCAAAAAATCCTCGTTCTACAGTTGCTACAGTCACGGAAATATATGATCATCTCAGGCTTTTGTATGCCCGGATCGGGCATCCGCATTGTCCGCAGTGCGGCCGCGCGATTAAGCGGCAGACTGTACAGGAGATTGTGGATCATGTATTAGAGCTGCCGCAAGGTGAAAGAATTATGATCTTGGCGCCAATTATCAGTGCGCGCAAAGGCGAATACCGCAAGCTGTTTGCAGGCCTCAAGCGGGAAGGGTTCGTGCGCGTGCGCGTGGACGGGGAAGTGCGCGATTTGGATGAAGCTATTACTTTAGATAAAAAGAAGAAACATGATGTGGAAGTGGTGGTGGATCGTCTGGTCATTCAAGCTGATATTATCAAACGCTTGGCAGATTCACTGGAAACTGCGCTGCGCCGCGGTGAGGGAACGGTTTTGATACATCGTTTGGATGCGCAAAAAACACCTGAGGAAAAAAAGAGCCATACCCGGGCGGCCCGGGATGAGGCCACAATGCTTTTTTCTGAACAATACGCGTGCGTGCATTGCGGTCTCTCTTTTGAGGAGCAGGAACCGCGCATGTTTTCTTTCAATTCTCCCCAGGGAGCCTGTTCGGCCTGTACCGGACTGGGTGTAAAGATGGAAGTGGATCAGGATCTGATTATTGATTTGAATGTGAGCTTGAAAGATGGAGCGATCCTGCCTTGGAATTCTCAGACTGCTTATGTGTACAAGGCCATGCTAGGCTCAGTCGCCAAACACTATGGTTTTTCCATGGATATGCCCTGGAAAAAATTGAAAGTTGAGCATAAGAGGATCATTCTGTACGGCTCCGGTGAAGAGCGCATGCCGTTCCAATTCAGAAGTACGGAGTCCTCTTATAATTATGTGAGTACGTATGAGGGTGTGATTCCACGTACGGAGCGCATCTATCAGGATACGGAATCTGAATATATTCGGGATGAAATAGCTTCCCGCTACATGCGTATACGGGAATGCAAAGCCTGTAATGGCCGGCGCTTAAGACCCGTGAGCCTGGCTGTTACCTTGCAAGGCAAGAACATCAGCGAGGTGACCGAGCTCTCGATCTCAGCAGCCATTGCTTTTTTAAAAAAAATCAAACTGAGTGCCAGGGAGAAGATCATTGCCCGTCAAATTCTGAAAGAGATTCTGGCACGCTTAGGGTTTCTCAATGATGTGGGTTTGGATTATCTTACCTTGGATCGTGCGACCGGATCACTATCCGGCGGCGAGGCACAGCGTATTCATCTGGCTACGCAGATCGGATCTTCTTTGGTTGGTGTTTTATACATTTTGGATGAACCCTCTATAGGTCTGCATCAGCGTGACAACCAACGCCTGCTGGATACCTTGAAACATCTGCGGGATTTAGGGAATACGGTCATTGTGGTCGAGCATGATGAAGAGACCATGCGCCAGGCTGACCACTTGATTGATATGGGGCCCGGCGCGGGCATTTGGGGAGGGGAGATCGTAGCCCAGGGAACACCCAAGCAGGTTATACAAAACCGCAAATCCTTAACCGGTCAGTATCTGACGGGTGTACAGATGGTTCCGATTCCTGCCAAACGGCGTGAACCCAAAGAGGCGGGCATTATATTAACCGGGGCCACAACCAATAATTTAAAAAACATTGATTTTACAATTCCTCTGGGAACCTTTGTCTGTGTAACCGGAGTATCCGGATCTGGAAAAAGTTCGCTGATTCAAGAAACGCTTGAACCGGCACTTAAGCATTGTGTGTACCACAGCCGTATCAAACCGCCGGGATACAAGAAAATATCCGGGACAGAACATTTGGACAAAATCATTAATATTGATCAGTCGCCCATTGGGCGTACTCCACGATCCAATCCGGCCACCTACACCGGCGTCTTTAATGAGATTCGGGATCTCTTTTCCAATACGCCTGAAGCCCGGGTACGCGGATATAAGCCAGGCCGTTTTTCTTTTAATGTAAAGGGCGGACGGTGCGAGGCGTGCAGTGGTGATGGGATTATTAAAATTGAAATGCATTTTCTGCCGGATGTGTATGTGCCGTGCGAAGTGTGTAAAGGTAAACGTTACAATCGTGAGACTCTGGAAGTGCAGTACAAGGGCAAGACTATCGCGGATGTGCTGGATATGATAGCGGATGAGGCCATGGAATTCTTTGCGCCAGTGCCCAAATTGAATCGGATATTGCAGACTATCTCAGATGTGGGTTTGGGGTATGTGAAGCTGGGACAATCCGCCACCACTTTGTCAGGTGGTGAGGCACAGCGTATGAAATTATCCGCTGAGTTGGGCAAACGGTCCACCGGCCGTACACTCTATATCCTGGATGAACCGACCACTGGTTTGCACTTTGCTGATGTGCACAAGTTGCTTGATGTGCTGGGTCGTTTGGTAGATTCAGGCAATACTGTGATTGTGGTGGAACATAATTTGGATGTGGTGAAAGCTGCTGATTATGTGTTGGATTTGGGTCCGGAGGGCGGTGATCAAGGTGGTCAAATTGTGGCCTTTGGACGTCCGGAAGAAGTCAGTACCAAAACCCAATCGCATACAGCCAAATATTTGGCTGGGGTGTTGCAAAAAAAAGAAAAAAAAGCTGAATTGTAATTACAAGTGCAACATGCTGTGATTTTTTAGAGAAACCTGACCAGGACAAGTCGGGACTAAAATTAACCGCCGATGAACGCCGATAAATACAGATTAAAATTTTTTGTCTCTTAAGTTATAAATATCTGCGTCTATCTGTGTTCATCGGCGGTTAATTTTCTTTCTATTAGTTCACTGACCTGTTACTTTTTCTGTGCTATTTCGGTTTGACAGTGTTTCGGGCTATGATATACTCTCCGTGTATCTTGGCCGGATTTTTGGAGGCAAGTGTGGAAATCGATAAGGATCTGGAAAAATTTATCGCCACCACAGTGGATTCGTTGATCATGTGGGAATTGTTGGTTTTCCTGTGGAACAATCCCGGGACCACAGACAATGCTGATGGTATTTCCGCGCGCCTGGGCAGACGGAAAGAGGATTTGAATACCTCCCTAACCGCGCTGTGCAAACAGAAGGTGCTGGAATGCTGGGGCGATAACTCCGATCCAGTGTACACCTATCATCCCTCGCTCAAACTGGCTAAAGCAATTGAGAAGTTTATCCAATTCAACAACACCAAACACGGCAAGCTCATGATCTGGAGCGAGCTGCTCAAGCACGGTGTCCGGTAAAACATTCACCGCATCCTGCACCGCGTAGGGTGCAGGATTAATACCCAAAGAACGGGCACGAAGTAGGGGCGAGGTTCCCTCGCCCACCAAACATATCAATAAACTTTTTAACTGGAAAATGTGCATGGATATTGTTCCTCTACTGACACAAGGGTTTATTCTCGGTGTTGCTTTGTCTCCAACCTGTTTGGGTATGTGCTTGCCTTTGCTGGTTCCTTTTTTTGGAGCTGAGCAGCGTCGCACAGCAGAAAACTGGAAAGCGTTTGGGTTTTTTCTTGGCGGCCGGCTTATGGGATATGTGGTGATGGGCATGTTGGCCGGTTGGATTGGCCGGGAAATCATTTTGAAAACCCAAACTGCACGTCTCCTGGAAGCTGTGGTTTTTTTGCTAATGGGAGTGTTGTTGTTGGCTTTTGCCATTATGAAAAGTTTTCCGCACTGGTCCTGCTGCTCTTTTTTAAACAACACCTTGATCCGAAAAAGAACACCCTGGATTATGGGGATTTTGACTGGGATTAATATTTGTCCGCCCTTTGTGGCAGCGCTATTTGATGCGGCCCGGGCCGGAGGTCCGGTGGGTGGCGGGGTTGTGCTGTTTTCGTTTTTCGTGGGCACCTCGCTTATTCTTTTGCCAATGCCTTTGATCGGTTTTTTGGCCAAGGAAGAAGCCATGCAGGTGGCCGGCCGGGTAGCTGCCGGGATTATAGGGTTGTGGTTTGTGGTAAAGGGAAGCATCCTTCTTTTTTAAAAAAAGGGGAAGGGCACATAGATTGTTTTATGTAGAGACGCGATTAATCGCGTCTCTACGGATATCTGGATTCCGGGTTGACTCTAACTTAATCCGGGTTTATACTGCTTTGGTTTTAAAGCTATTTTTGTATTAGGAGCAGGACTGTGCCATTTGAAGAGGCTGAAAAACAGGAACAAAAGCGTCCGGATCGTCGACTCGGAGATGAATGGGTTGATTGGGATGGCACCTTACAACAGGATGATACCCAGACCTCAGCCTGGGTTTTTATAGGTATCTCCGCGCTGCTGATTATTGTTTGTGGAGTTTTGGGTTGGGGGATATTGTGGTTGATCGCGCCGCGGCTCCAGAATGCGGGCTGGGAAGTTGTGCCGAAAATATTGTTGTGGGTATGGTTAGGTTATTTAAGCAGCTGGTTTTTAACTTTATTCCTGGGTTATAGCGGTGTTTTGTTTTTGCGAAGAATGATGCGATGGCTGGGCGGAATTAGTCGGATGGTGGGTCCGGCGGTATTTTTAGGAAAAATATTCGGCTTGTCCCGTGATCGCATTGGTCACGCATTTATATTGGTTTACAATCGTTTTGAGGTGTTGCCGCCTCTGATCAAAGATCCCTTGCGCTTGTTATTGCTGCTTCCCCGTTGTGTGAGCCGGGAAAATATGGTACAACTTTGGGAGCTAAAAGAGCGTTATGGGCTATCCCAGATGGTGGCTCTGGGTGGGACTGAAGCGCGGAAAGCCATTGCGCAAATCCGGCCTGAAGGGATTGTGGCAGTTGCCTGCGAGCGGGATCTGTTGGTGGGCATAAAGGATCTACGCGGACGGATACCGGTCCTGGCCTTTACCACTCAACGGCCGGAGGGGCCGTGTAAAAACACCTTAGTGGATATTGAGGAAATTGAGCACGCCATACGACTTTTTCTTGGCAAGCCTACGGATGATATCGTTAAAAAATAAAGAAGGAGGAAGGATGCAATGAAGGTAACTATTGATGCGGGATTATGCACTGGCTGCAGTCTGTGTGTGACAGATGTACCGGAAGTTTTCGAAATGGGTGATGATGGTTTGGCCAAGGTTTTGGTTGAATCACCGGACGGAGAATTGGCGGAAAAGGCCAAAGACGAAGCTCTTAATTGCCCGGCAGCAGCGATTTTAATCGAAGAATAATTCGACCGGTAAATATCAAGATTGTTGATTGATTTGTCTGGTGGGCGAGGGCACCTCGCCCCTACAATTCATTCTTTGCGCCTTCTTGTGTCGTTTTTTGGGTATTAATCCTGCACCCTACGTGGTGCAGGATGCGGTGAATTGTTTTTGTTTTTCTGGTTTTTTTGCTAAAATGCCTTTATACAAGAAATTCACCCCTGAGTTGACCTATGAAAATTGCTATTCTTTCCGATGTGCATGGGAATTTGGAAGCGCTAGAGGCTGTGCTGGAAGACATCCAACCATTTTCAGTGGAAACGATCCATTGCCTGGGAGATGTAGTTGGATACGGGGCAGATCCGGTAGCCTGCCTGCGGCATATCCAGGACAACTGCAGCAGTATTATTCAAGGCAATCATGAGAACGCGCTTTTGCATATGTCGGAGAGAAGGCATATGAATTCCATGGCACTTGAGGCAATTACCTGGACCTGTAAACAATTAACGCCGGAACTCATTGAAAAGATAAAAACCTGGCCATTGATAAAAAAAGAGGCGGAACTCTGTCTGGTGCACGGATCACCGGATCAACCACTGTCTTTTTATTATCTTGTCTATCGTACGCAAATTGAACGAGCATTGCAGGCTTTTTCAGAAAAAACCTGTTTTTTCGGGCATACGCATACTCCGAAGATCATAGAAGCCTTGGCCCTTGACTCGATACGGATCATGAAACCGGAAACAGAGCACAAAGCATTAGAGGCAGAGCAGATCATTTTTACCTTGGATGGCAATAAACGGTATTTAGTCAATGTTGGCAGTGTTGGTCAACCAAGAGACAATGATCCGCGGGCACGCTGGGTAATGCTTTGTGATGATCCCTGGGAAGTCATGTTTAGATATGTGCCTTATAATATTGAAGGCGCACAGAAAAAGATACGCCAGGCCAAGTTACCGGATGTCTTGGCAGAGCGATTACAATACGGCAAATAGTCGCAAAATGGAGCAATTCTGCAACCTGATTTCTTGACAAATCAAAAAAACGATTTTATAATTCACAAACTGTTATTTTTTGGTAACTACTGACTACCTGAGTAGTTACCAAAAACAGAATTCATTTTTGTTTGATGTTTGGTCGGTTGGCGAGAGAAGGGATGTGCTTTGGAACCCAAAATAATTCTGCGACCTGAAACAAGACTTGTACTAACCCCCATGATACAGCAGGCATTGAAGATTTTGCAAATGCCTACACTGGAATTGGCCAACATGGTAAATCAGGAATTGGCGGAAAACCCCATGTTGGAAGAAGGGGACAACGGCGAATTAGATTCGCTTGCCTCTAAACCGGAAATAAGAGATACTTCGGTGGGGTCCAAGGGAGAAAGAACACAAGAAGTTGATCTGGATGAGAACCATACCAAGACTACGGAAGTAGAGCAAGATCGCTGGAATGAGTATTTTTGGAACAGTGAAGAATACGAAATTCCCAGATACGGTCGTGAAAAACGGACTGAATACATGGAACCCCAGGTGGCCAAGCAATCCACGCTGGAAGAGCATTTGCTCTGGCAGTTCCGTTTGGTCTGCAAGAATGAAAAAGAATTTCGTATTGGCGAACTGATTATCGGCAATTTGGATGAACGGGGATTTTTTCCGCTGGCCTTGGAAGAAATCGCGCAAGCAGCGGGATGTGATGCGGATGCCGTGGCGGATGCTTTGGAGATCGTGCAAAGCCTTGAACCCGTGGGTGTGGGTGCCAGGAATGTAGAAGAAAGTCTGCTTATTCAGTTGCGGTATTTATCCAACCGTAATGAATTGGCGGAAACAATAGTTGAAAAACATTTTTTGGCGCTTGAACGTCATCACATAGACGCTATTGCCCGGGCGGAAAAAATATCACGAGATCAGGTGATCGCGGCCGCGAAAGTAATAGCCGCTCTGGATCCGTATCCCGGAAGACACTCCTTTGCCGGCAACATACAGTATGTGATTCCAGATGTGATAGTGGAAAAACACGATGATCAGTACATTATTTTTATCAACGACGATCAATTACCGGAATTAAGATTGAGCCATACGTACCGTAAATTAATGAGAAAAGGCGCGGACGTGGGCGAGGATACCAAGAAATTTTTAAGTGACAAATTACAACGGGCAACCTGGTTAATGAAGAGTATTGACCAACGAAGAAAGACCTTGTACCGGGTGGTGGAAACCATTTTAGACGTGCAAATGGATTTCTTTGAAAAAGGGATTGAGTTTCTCAAACCTCTGACCTTGCGGGAAATTGCTGAAAGGGTTGAACTGCATGAGTCAACGATTTCCCGGGTGACAAGTCAGAAATACATACAGACACCTCGTGGTTTGTATGAATTTAAGTACTTTTTTAGCAGCCAGATTAAAACCGCTGATGGAGTTGGTGTTTCATCAACCAGTGTTAAAGCAGCGCTGAACGAAGTGATTGCACAGGAAAATCCACAGCGGCCGCTGTCAGACCAAAAATTGACCGAGTTGTTGGGCCAACAAGGGTTTAACATTGCGCGCCGGACCGTGGCCAAGTATCGGGAGGAGTCAAATATCCTTCCCGCGAGTCAACGCAAGCATTTTGAATAAACACGTTGGCACGGGAGCGTAGTCAGTAGAGGGCTGTGCTGCCAACGGACGCGACGATTTGACGGGAGAAGCAGGGGAAAAAAGTGAAACTAATCATTACAGGACGACGCTTAGAAATTACTAAGGCTTTCAGTCAATATGTCCGGAAACGGTTTAAAAAATGGTCGACGTTTCTAGGTCCCAATGCGGCGGTGCACGTGACACTGGAGGTGGAGGGATATCGCCATCAGGTTGAGGCGGTCGCCAAAGACGGACCGTATTCGGTAACCGGCAAGCAGACCACCAAGGACATGTATCAATCGGTTGACTTGTTGTCTGAAAAAATCGGCCGGCAATTAATGCGTCAGCATGAGAAATTAACTAATGTAAAAAGTACATCACGGGCCAGGACTGCCACGTCCCCGCAGCGCGAGAAAATCAGGATGCCGGCCGGCCAAGCTCCGGTGATTGATGTGGAGACCATTGCCGGCAAGCCCATGACCCAGGAAGAAGCGGTCTTGCAGTTGCTGAGCCGGCGTAAGTCGTTTTTGGTTTTTGAAGATGCGGAGAACGGCCAATTGGCAGTATTGGAAAAACAAAAAGACGGATCGTTTCGACTGTTTGTTAAGGAGTAAATTTGTATTTGTAAAATAAGGAGGCGCAACTAGTATGCGTATTATGGATTTTCTTTCAGAAAAAAACATTACGGTGGATTTGAAAGCCAAGAATAAAAAAGAAGTGATTGAAGAATTGGTGGGCGTCCTGGTCAATGGCGGAAATGTTACCGATAAAAAGAAAATGGTGCAGATCCTCTTGGAAAGGGAAGAATTGGGAAGTACGGGTATTGGTCAAGGTATTGCCATTCCGCATGGCAAGTCCGATACGGTAAAAGAACTGACCGCGGCCTTTGGTCTTTCCCAATCCGGCGTGCCCTTTGAGGCCCTGGATGGTGAGCCGGTCTATATTTTCTTTTTACTGGTTGCCCCCGAAGGAACCGCCGGTGCGCATCTTAAGGCATTGGCTCGCATCTCCGGCTTGTTGAAAGATAAATACATTCGACGCAAACTCACAGCCGCGCAGGTCACCGAAGAAATCGTGAAGATAATCCAAGAAGAGGAGAAAGCCACTCACTAGGTGTAGACTTCGGCTGATTTCGATCACCCTATGATTAATTTACTCGTTGAAGAATTTTATATAGAACAAAAAGATAAACTCTCGCTTGAACTTATTTCCGGTCGTGAAGGCCTGACTCGCAAGGTGACGGTTCCGGACATCAATCGCCCGGGACTCGCCTTGGCCGGGTATTTTGATTATTTCGCCTTCGAACGTATTCAGGTCTTAGGCCGAACCGAATTGTCTTTTTTACAGGGTTTGGGCCGGGAAAACGTACGCACTATTTTTCGTAAGCTCATGGAGTGGGATGTCTGCTGCTTTATTATTA
Organism: bacterium; assembly: GCA_023139775.1. Taxonomy (GTDB): domain Bacteria; phylum Oederibacteriota; class JAAXVQ01; order JAAXVQ01; family JAUVAV01; genus JAGLMY01. The sequence continues at coordinate 10,213 of JAGLMY010000190.1, read as the reverse complement.
CCCAAGGCCTGGAACCGCCCGAAGAACTGCTTTTGGCGGTAGAAGAGAAAAACATTCCGGTCTTTAAATCCCAAACGCCTACTACCAAACTTATTGCTGAGTTGACTATTTTCCTGGAAGACAAATTTGCTCCTGAGACATCACTGCATGGCACACTGGTGGATGTCTATGGTATTGGTGTGCTGATTTTAGGCCAGAGCGGAATTGGCAAAAGCGAATGTGCTCTGGATTTGGTGGAGCGCGGTCACCGTTTGGTGGCGGATGATTTGGTGGACATCAAACGAACGGCTGAGCGGATATTAATGGGATCTGGTCCGGAATTGATACGCCATCATATGGAAATACGCGGATTGGGTATTATCAATATCAAAAATTTATTTGGTATTGGCGCTATTCGGGACCGCAAACGGGTGGAATTGGTGACCACTATTGAAGAATGGGATGATAAAAAAGAATACGATCGTCTTGGTTTGGATGAACTGACCTATACCATTCTGGGCATTGATCTTCCCCGCATCATTATTCCGGTTCGTCCGGGCAGAAATCTTTCGATCATTATTGAAGTTGCCGCCATGAATCAACGCTTGAAAAAAAGCGGTCATCATACAGCTCGTGAGTTTAACAAAACGTTAATCTCGTGGATGCAAAATGATTAACCGGACCATCACCGCATGAATCTCCAGAGGCTATTGTGCTGAGAAAGAAGAGACTACTTATTGTAACCGGACTCTCCGGAGCGGGAAAACACCAGGTGCTGTATCAGCTTGAGGATATGGGGTATTTCTGCGTCGATAATTTACCGGCGCCACTCTTGCTCCGGGGTATTGAATTACTAACAAAAACCGATAAACGGTTTCAGCGTTTGGCAGTGGGTGTGGATGTGCGTTCGCAGATTTTTTTAAAAGATTTACAGAACGCGCTGGCCGATATGAAAAAGAAGCGGCTCCGGTATGAGGTGTTGTTTTTGGAAGCTACGGAAGCGGAACTCATGTGCCGGTTTGCCGAAACCCGGCGACCGCATCCGCTGCGCAGTAAGAAAACCTTGCAGGAACGCATACGCACAGAACGCGTCCAATTATCCTGGCTGCGGGAAGCTGCGGACTTTATCATTGATACCACCCGTTTGACCACGCCGGAATTGCGGCGGCAGTTGGCGGTCTGGCTGGATCAAGGCAGCGATAATATGCATGTTGCCATCAGTAGTTTTGGTTTTAAATACGGTCTGCCCGGTGACGCAGACATGGTTTTTGATATGCGTTTTTTACCCAATCCTTTTTACGTGAGCGCTTTAAAAAAACATACCGGTCGGCATCAACGGGTGCGGCAGTTTGTGCTGCAACAACCTGCCGCCCGGATCATGCTTGACCGTATGACGCAGATGATACGTGTTTTGTTGCCGGAGTATATTCGGGAGGGTAAAACCATGCTGCATGTTGCCTTGGGATGCACCGGTGGGCAACATCGGTCCGTGGTTATGGCCAATGCCTTGAAAAAGCGTTTACCCGGCGATACGTTTGTATATCATCGTGAACTAAGAGAACAGGTTGGAGAAAACAATGCCGAAAAAGGCTGAAATAAAAGAACGCAAGAATAATTCCCGCTGGGACCGGCGACTGACCTGGCGTTGGTTATATCCGGGCGTACGCTTGAAAAGATGGCTTTTTTTACTCTTGCTATCGGTCGTGGTGGTGGGTGTTGGTATTTCCGGAATGATGGGAGATGTATTTCGGGATTTTGAAGTGCGTGTGATTGACTATCGTCCTTTGGCCAAGCAGATTCAGAGTCTGCGTTTTATTGATTTTTTGCTGCTGGTGTTGGGTATTGCCGGAGTCATACTGGCGTTTCGGCGTGGTTTGTATTCCGTGTTGACTGTATTGATGCCGGCCCGGGAAAAAGAATACGCCACAGTGGCTTTGAAACGGTTGCGTTTAAAACGGGGACCGAAGCTGGTTGCCATTGGCGGGGGAACAGGACTACCCGCGCTGTTGACCGGTCTTAAAAAGTACAGCGCTAATATCACAGCGATTGTGACCATGGCTGACGATGGAGGGAGTTCCGGACGCTTGCGGCGTGAATATCAGACTCTGCCGCCGGGTGATTTACGCAACTGTTTGGTGGCCATGGCGGAGACCAGTCCGTTGATGAGTCAGTTGTTTCAGCATCGCTTTCGGGGTAAAGGGGGTGGAATTGAAGGTCACTCCTTTGGAAATTTGTTTATTACCGCCTTGGGTGAGGTTACCGGAGATTTTGCCAGTGGTGTAAAAGCGGCCAGCCAGGTTTTGGCGGTTAGTGGACAGGTGCTGCCGGTAACCGTTGATCCGGTAGTATTGGAAGCGGAATTGAAAAACGGCAAAGTGGTTTCCGGAGAATCCTTAATAGGTAAAAGCCGCGAACCCATCAAAGAGCTGCGTCTGGTGCCAAACACAGTGAAACCGGCGCCAGAGACACGTGAGGCCATTGCTGAGGCTGACGCCATTATTATGGGTCCGGGCAGTCTGTACACCAGTATTCTTCCCAATTTACTGGTGAATGGTATAGCGGATGAGATCGCCGTCTCCCGCGCGGTCAAAATCTTTGTCTGTAACGTGATGACACAACCGGGTGAGACGGAGGGTATGTCTGTGATTGATCATGTGCAGGCGGTTCAGCAACACACGCGATCGGACATCATTCAGTACGCGTTGGTCAATACGGAATTGCCAAGTAAAAGTATTTTGGCACGCTACCGGGAATTGAAGGCCGAGCCGGTATTAGCCCAGGCCGGTGATAGCGCTAAACTGGATGAAATGGGAATTACGTTGTTGCCCTCGCGGTTGGCAGTGGAGCAGGAGTATTTCCGGCATGATCCGCACTGTTTGGCGCAGGTCATACTCAAGTTAATTGTGATTTAAAATGTAGAATACAGAATTCAGTAGAAAAAGAAAGATACAAAGCATTTATTCTGACTCCTGTATTCTGACTTCTGAATTTTAAAGGTAGGATGTAATTATGATTCGGATTATTGTAATAGCGCACGGGGATTTGGCTAAAGAGATGGTGAAAACCACAGAGCTGATAGTAGGTAAGCAAGCAGAGCTTATCCCGGTTGCCTTAGAGAGGCATGAAGGCATTGAGGATTTGTCCCGCAAATTGACAGCTATGATCAAATCTGTGGATAAGGAAGATGATGGTTGCCTGGTTTTGGTGGATATGTTTGGAGGCACTCCGAGCAATGTGGCGCTGGCCTTGTCGCAATCGTATACCTTAGAAATAGTGACCGGGGTGAATTTGCCTATGCTGGTTGAAACGGTTACCCATCGCAGTCTGATGAATTTGCCGCAGCTTACCGAGTTTGCGAAGGAAAAAGGAAAAAAAGCGATTTTGTGTGCCAATGAGTTTTTAAAGAAAAACTAAATCGTCAAAGGATGGAAACGTATGCCGGCAGAGTTGGTTTTGGTGCGGATTGATGATCGTCTGATTCACGGACAGGTTGCTGTCGGTTGGGTCAAAGCGACCTCGCCGGATTTTATCATTGTGGCCGATGATACGGTAGCGAAGGACACTTTGCAAAAAACCCTAATGAAGATGGCAGCCACTGCCGCCTTTGGTGTGAAGATATGCAAGGTGGAGGCGCTTGCCGCTCTAATGCAATCCGCTGAACTGTCCGGCAAACGACTCTTGCTGTTGTTCTCTTCATCCCAGGATGTGGTGCGCGCCATGCAATCCGGAGTAAAGTTGACCAAACTCAATGTCGGGGGCCTGCGCTACTGTCCGGGCAAACAACAGATTATGAAGGCCATTGCCATCAATCAAGACGATGTGCGAAATTTTCAGGAGATCAACCGCCAGGGAGTCCGGGTTTCCATACAGATGGTGCCAACGGATGAACCGGTGGACATTATGAAATATCTGTAGTTAAAGGGCGAACCTTGTGTTCGCCCTTTAACTATACAGGCAGATCTGATTTGGAGGACGATTTTGGAGCAAGTGTTTTGGTTGTCAGCCCTGGGAGCAATACTGGCTTTGGACGCGGCCATGGTCGGGCAATTTATGTTTTCCCAACCGTTGGTGGTGGGAGCCGTTTTCGGTTATTTGTTGGGTGACATATCGTCCGGTTTAATGATCGGCGCCATGCTTCAATTGCTTTGGCTGGGTGTGTTGCCGGTAGGCGCCTATGTGCCTTCGGATCATACCATTACCGGCGGCATTACTACCGGACTGGCAATTATGCTTATGCAGAAATATGGCATGGCTTTTGGGCTGAGTTTGGTTTTGGCGTTAGGTATCGCTATTCCGGCAGGTGTGTTGTCCGGCAAAGTGGATATTCTGGTTCGGCATTTGAATAGCCGGATTGACGGGTGGGGAGAGCGCACAGCTGAAAAATACGGATCCCTAGGTATTGCCGGTCTGAATCTGGCGGGATTGGTGGCCGGGTTTTTACGCAATTTTATAATCTATTTTGTGTGGCTGGGTCCTCTGGCAGTGGCGCTCGGTTGGCTGGCACCGCAGGTGCCGGAGCCTGTACACCGGGCCCTGGGTGCTGTGTACTGGATTCTGCCCATGTTGTCCCTGGCTGTTATTTTGGAAATAGTAGCTAAAGCGAAAGCATATTGGATTATCTCCGGAGTGTTCTTGCTGGTTTGGATCCTGTTGTTTGTATGGTCCGGACAGGCTTGGATGATATTTGGCGGAGTCTTGGTTTTGGGATCCGTTCTAATGTGGTGGAAGCGCGCATGGTAGAGAAACCGACGCAGAGACTAAAATTCGGCACGTTGCTGGCCATTGCCTTACGTTCCTTTTTTTTGCAAGCGTGCTGGAATTTTCGACGCATGCAAAACCTGGGGTTTGCTTTTTCCATCAGTCCGTTGATTCGGGCGCTGTCTAAAAACCGCGAGCAGGAGATACATTTTCTAAAGCGGCATTTGGAATTTTTTAATACGCATCCGTATTGTGTCTCTATTATTTTGGGTGTGGTCTGTCAGGTTGAAGAAGGATTAGCGCGGCAAAATGAGCATGCAGATAAGGCAAATCGTCTCAAGGTGGGAATGATGGGACCTTTAGCCGCTTTGGGAGATACGGTTTTTTGGTCCATGCTCAAACCTGCCACAGCCCTGCTGGGTGTGGGTATTGTTTTTTTAGCCGCCAGTCAGATCTGGCCGGCGATTTTGGGGCCGATTGTATTTTTGGTTCTCTTCTCCATTCCGCATTTGGGATTGCAGATTGGCGGAGTCTTTTCAGGTTATCGGCGAGGTATTGATATTGTAAAAGATTTACGACGCTTCAATCCTCAATTTATTGCCCGGCGTTTGGGTGTATTTATCGCTGTGGTGCTGGGCGGACTGTTGGGCATTATTACCTTTCAGACCAGCACGGTGTTGGTATCCGCACAACTATTGGGGACCGGAATTTTATTGGCTGTGCTGCTGGTCTTCTTTTTCGCGCTGCGTCGCGGGATCGGGGTATCGCACTTATTTTATGGCACGGTGCTGATTGCCATTGGTTTGGCGTATGCCGGCGTGTTTTGAGCAGTTTAAATAAACACCAATAATATGTACAAGTCACAACAAGGGACTATGGGATAATGATGGAAAAAGAGGTGGTAATTGAGAACAAGTTGGGTATGCACTTGCGCGCAGCCGCGATGTTCATTGAAACCGGCAATAAATTTCAATGTCAGATTCATTTGCGCAAGGACGAACGTATGGTCAATGCCAAGAGCATTATGGGTTTAATGGCCTTGGGTGCTGCCTGTGATTCGAAATTGACGGTGGTCACCGATGGTGAGGATGAAAAAGAAGCTTTGGAAGCGTTGGTGCAACTGATCCAAAATCGTTTTGGAGAGAAAGAATAGAATACGAATTCCGGAAAAAGCCCCGGAATTCCATGGAGAGAATAACTTTGGGACAGACAAACAAAGAAGTTCAGGGAGTACCTGCTTCGCCGGGAATTACGATTGGCAAAGCGTATTTGGTTGGATCGCGTGATGTCCGGATCAAGAAGATCCGGATTAGTGAAGCCTTGGTGGAAAAAGAATTAACCCGATTGCAAGTGGCTGTGGATGCCACTCGTAAAGAGATTGAAACCATCAAGCAACGGGTTGCCCAGGAAGTAGGGTTTTCAGAAGCGGAGATTTTCAATGCCTATTTGCATATTTTACAGGATCCATTATTGATTCAGGCTGCCATGGAACAAATACGGAATTCACGGCACAATGCGGAGTACGTGCTGCAGGAACTCGCCTCCAATTTGGTGAAGCAATTTATGGATTCTTCGGAAGAATACTTGCAGGAACGGGCTGCGGATATCAATGCGGATATCAATGACGTGGTCGCGCGTCTAATACGCAATTTGACCGGCCAGCCTACAGGCTTGCTCTCAGATGCGGGAAACGATGTTATTGTAGTCGCTAACGATTTAACTCCGTCACAAACCACAACTATGCGGCGGGAACGGGTGATTGGTTTTACCACCGATATTGGCGGTAAGACCTCACATGTTGCGATCATGGCACGTTCCTTGGAATTGCCGGCGGTGGTGGGTCTTAAAAACATTACTACGGTTGTCCAAAACGGTGACCTGCTCATTGTGAATGGAACCTCGGGTAAAGTCATTATCAATCCGGATGCCAAAATGTTGGGACAATACCGCCTGGCTCAACAGCGTATGGAAGAGTGGAACCGGAAATTAAAAAAACTCAAAGGCGTTACGGCTGTCACCAAAGACGGCTATCGTTTAACTGTGGCAGCCAATATTGAACTGCCGGAAGATGTTAGGCAAGCGCGTAAGTACGGCTCCGAAGGGATCGGTCTTTTTCGTACGGAATTTATATATTTAAACCGGCGTGATTTACCGAGCGAGGAGGAACAGTTTGAGGCCTATAAGATAGTGGCTCATCAGAGTCTGCCGTATGCCACTATTATACGGACTGTGGATCTGGGTGGAGATAAATTTTTTTCCCGTCTGGGAACCACAACCGAGATGAATCCCTTTTTAGGCTTGCGCGGTATTCGCTTATGTTTGGCGCATCCGGATATATTTAAACAACAATTGCGGGCTATTCTGCGCGCCTCGCACTTTGGTAAAATAAAGATTATGTTTCCTATGATCGCCGGAGTAGAAGAGATGCGGCAAGCCAAAGCGCTCTTGAAAGAAACCCAAAAAGAGCTGAGCCGGCGCCGCATTTCGTACGATCGCAACCTGGAAGTGGGTTTGATGATTGAGTTGCCTTCTGCCGCCCTGACCGCGGACATCCTGGCCCGGGAAGCGAACTTTTTTTCGATTGGCACCAATGATTTGATCCAATACACCATGGCCGCGGACCGCGTTAATGAGAAGGTGGCCTATCTGTACAATCCACTGCACCCTGCGGTTTTGCGCTTGATCCGGCAGATCGTACAGGCAGCGCACAATGAGCGTATTTGGGTGGGTATGTGCGGTGAGATGGCAGCTGATCCTTTTTTAACACCGCTGTTGGTAGGCTTGGGACTGGATGGATTTTCCACCGGCCCCTCCTTTGTTCCGCAGGTGAAAAAAAGTATTCGTGAAGTACATTTTACCGAATGTCGGGAACTGGCGGAAAAAGCGCTGGCTTGCACGACCAGTGAGGATATTGAGGAATTGGTAAAAACGCAAGTAAGAACCGAGGTGTTAAATGAGCAGATTATCAAAACAGATTAAATCCGCCCGGCGAAACACTGTGGGCAAGCGCAAAAAGACCAAGATCACCAAAGCAATTGTGCCGGCAGCCGGTTTAGGAACACGTTTTTTACCGGCCACCAAGGCACAACCCAAAGAGATGCTGCCAATTTATGACAAACCTGCCATTCAGTACGTTATCGAAGAGGCGGTGGCTGCGGGCATTAAAGATATTCTGGTCATCACCGGCCGGGGCAAACAGGCCATTGAAAACCATTTTGATCGCTCAATTGAATTGGAAGAACTCCTGGAACATACCGGAAAAAAAGAGGAGCTGGCGGAAATTAAAAACATATCCAACATGGTGAATTTACACTATGTGCGCCAAAAAGAGGCCAAGGGATTGGGGCATGCGGTTCTGTGCGCTAAAAGTTTTGTGGGAAATGAACCGTTTGCCGTGTTTCTCGGTGATGATATTATTGATCACTCCAAACCTGCCATACGCCAATTGATTTATGTATGGGAGACCTATGAATCTCCGGTAGTCGCAGTTGAAGAAGTGCCGCTTGAGCGTACCCAAGCGTATGGGATCATCAAACCCAAGCAGATAGGCAACCGATTGTATCAAGTACATGATTTAGTGGAAAAACCACGTCCGGAAAAAGCTCCTTCACGCCTCGGAATCGTGGGCCGCTACATTCTAACACCGGAAATATTTACTTTGTTGGAAAAGACCAAACCCGACAGCGGAGGCGAAATCCAGCTTACCGACGCGCTGCGTAGCTTGAATAAAATTCGTCCTATTTATGCCTGGCAATTTGAGGGCATACGGCATGATATAGGAAATAAGCTGGAATTTGTGAAAGCAACCCTGGCGTTTGCCTTAAAAGACAAGAGTGCCAAAGCCGAGCTTTTAGAGTATATGCGGGGGATCGTTGCAAAATAATTTTTTTTTTAGAAAAGTTTTTCAGACAAATGGTGTAAGATAAGATATTAAAAAAATATCAAGCACAGCCATGGCCTGGCTGGAGAATTAGTAGACATGGTATGTCAGACAATATATTCGATTAATGCTTTAACCTTGCTGTTGGCGTATGAGAATCCGGCTTTTGCCAAAGTATTGGAGCGTGCGGATATCACCTTGGCCGATGGTGTAGGTGCGGTTTGGGCTTTAGCTCGAATGACCGGCAAAAAGCCGGAACGTGTTCCGGGTGTTGATTTGATCATTGATCTGGTTCGTGTCTGCGCAGTAGAAAAGCAAAGGGTCTTTTTGCTGGGCGGCCGTCCGGGTGTGGCGCGGCGTTGTGCTGAACAATTGCAGCACAAATTTCCAGAGCTTAAGGTGGCTGGGATACGAGATGGTTATTGGCTGCCGGAAACAGAGCAGCACGTGGTGGCGGCCATCAATGCCGCCCAAGTAGACCTGCTGCTGGTCGGTTTGGGACAACCGGCGCAAGAGGTTTTTTTGGATAAATATCACCAGTACCTGCAAGTGCGGGTGGCCATGGGTGTGGGTGGAAGTTTTGATGTGTTGTCAGGTGATTTGAAACGGGCACCGCGTTGGATGCAAGGTTGCGGTCTGGAATGGTTGTTTCGTCTGCTGCAAGACCCCCGTCGTTTGGGGATGATATTACGATTACCGCGCTTTGTTTGCTTGGTCCTGCGGGCCAAAAACAAAAAGCCCAAGTGAGAAAGAGCATGACACAAAAAGTAATCATATTTTCAGAAGATCGAAAACTCAAGGACACTTTGAAAGAAAATCTGCCTGTGTCCAAATATGTGTGTGATGAAATACGCGATAAAGAGCAACTCTTAGATCTGGCCGGCACTTACGAACATCCGCTTGTAATTTTAGATTTTCGTACTGTAGGCGGAGATATGGATTTGGTCTCTATTCTGCAAGGCCGGCAATATCACCGGATTCTCTGGCTCACATCCCAAGAAAACATTGCCAATGCCGCAGAAGCCATTCGCCGGGGCGCTGATTTTTATCTCACCTTGCCGCTTAATGAGATGTTTTTGAAACAACTGCTGGGTGAATGGGAACAGGAAAAATCCAATGGCAAGCCGGCGTTCACACCTCTGCCTGATAAAATTGATTTTATGGAAGGTAAAATTATTGGCAAAAGCGAGAGTGTCAAGCGCGCCTTTATCATGGCTGCCCGAGTGGCGCCTACGGATTCATCCATTATTATTACCGGGGAGACCGGGGTGGGTAAAGAGCTGGTAGCGCGTGCCATTCATCGTTTGTCCCACCGCGGAAACAAAACGTTTGTAGCAGTGAATTGCGGCGCCATTCCGGAGACCCTGCTGGAATCCGAACTTTTTGGTTTTCGTAAAGGGGCGTTTACCGGCGCCACAGCGGACCGGGCCGGGCTTTTTGAGCAAGCCAACGGGGGCACCTTTTTTCTGGATGAGATTGGAGAACTCTCGCCCGCGTTGCAAGTGAAAATGCTCAGGGTCTTGGAAGATGGCAAAATTCGTCCCTTGGGGAGTTCCGAGGAAATCCGGGTGAATGTACGCGTCTTGGCTGCCACTCATCGTGATATGAATGAAGAGGTCAGTCAGGGACGTTTTCGGATGGACCTTTTTTATCGCA
>JAGLMY010000019.1 GCA_023139775.1 bacterium | reverse complement strand
ATAAAGGGAGGAGCATTCATGAGTCTGCGTGATGAATTATTGAAAATGGCACAAGCCGGCCGGGAAGCAGCCCGGGTCTTGTCCTTAGCCGGTTCTGAATTAAAAAACCGTGCCTTGTGCAATATGGCGGACAACATAGAGGCCAATAAGGTTGAAATATTGGCTGCCAATGAGAAAGATCTGCGAGCAGCCCGTGAGGCCGGGACAACCGGCGCCATGTTGGATCGTTTGACGTTAAATGAGAAACGTGTAAAAGATATGGCCAATGGTTTGCGCGAGATTGCCGAACTGCCGGATCCGGTAGGAGAAGTGGAACATGAGATTGTCCGGCCCAATGGTTTGCGCGTAGGCCGTATGCGGGTTCCGTTGGGTGTCATAGGCATGGTGTATGAAGCCCGGCCCAATGTGACCTCCGATGCCGCCGGTCTGTGTTTGAAATCCGGCAATGCAGTGATTCTGCGTGGCGGAACCGAAGCAGCAGAAAGCAACCGAGCTATCGGCATTTTTATAACAGAGGGGATTCAAGCTGCCGGTCTGCCGGCAGCAAGCGCGCAAGTAGTCAGGACTACCGATCGCAAAGCAGTGGCGGAATTATTGAAACTGGAAGGGTATATTGATTGTGTGATACCGCGTGGCAGTAAAAAATTTCTGCAATGGGTGGCGGAAAATGCTCGGGTGCCGGTGATCCGGCACGGAGATGGAAATTGCCATGTGTATATTGATTCGCATGCGGAAATCCGGATGGCGGAAGAGATTGCCTATAATGCCAAGGTCCAGCGTCCGGGCGTATGCAATGCCGCCGAAACCCTGCTGGTGCATGCTAATATTGCGGTACGGATATTACCGGAATTGCTCTCCCGTTTTACCAATGCCGGAGTCGAAGTGCGCGCTTGTGAACGGGTACGGGAAATTTATCCGGCTGCCAAAGAAGCCACAGAAGAGGATTGGAAAACTGAATATCTGGATCTGATTCTGGCCGTGAAAATTGTGGCTAATATACAGGAGGCGATCGATCATATAGCCATTTACGGCAGTGGTCATTCGGAAGCCATTGTGACCCAGGATTATTTGCATGCGGAACGTTTTTTGCGGGAAGTGGATGCTGCTGCCGTACTGGTAAACGCGTCTACACGCTTTACAGATGGCGGCCAGTTCGGCTTGGGTGCGGAGATTGGAATCTCGACTCAGAAACTGCATGCCCGTGGACCCATGGGTATCCGGGAACTAACGACTACGAAATTCATCGTCCGCGGACAAGGACAAATACGATCATAAAATATCGCCACAACTGACCAATAGACAGGATAGATATAAGAACGTACTAATTTTTGAATTTATAATAATTCACATCTATGATTCAAGGAGGGAAAAGTGCGTATTGGTGTTTTCGGCGGGACTTTTGATCCGGTCCATTTGGGGCATTTGCGTGTGGCCGAAGAGGTGGCGGAATGCTGCCAATTGGAACGCGTAATATTTATTCCCTCTGGGATTCCTCCGCATCGCCGCCAACCGGAGACTTCGGCCGCGCACCGGTTGAATATGGTCCGTTGTGCCATCTCCGGGAATGCTAATTTTAGCACGTCGCCGGTAGAGCTGCAGCGGCCAGGCAAATCCTATACCATTGACACTCTGATCAAGCTATCTCAAGCGCATCCCAAAGATGAGTTCTATCTGATTATTGGCGCTGATCAGATGCTCAAACTGAAGAAATGGTACCAATCCGAACAATTGTTCGAATATTGCCGGATTGTGGCTGTTTCCCGGCCAGGCACTCCCCTGCAGGCCATACAAGCCAAAATGGCGGCGGATTTTCCTGCCTCAATATTGAGCCTTATTTCCTTCTTTCGGGTCAGCGCTTTGGATATTTCTTCCACTAAGATCAGGAAAAAAATTCGTCACCAAAAGAGCGTCCGCTATCTGGTGCCAAAAAAAGTGAGTCAATACATTGAACTGTATCATCTATACCAAAAAGATTAACGGCTGCAGTATATTTTAGGCGGAAAGTTTCTGAAGGCACTAAAGTTCCTTTTTTATCAGTCGAAAATAATAATGTAAATAAATCAAAAAGGCAGGCAAGACTTATGTTTGCGGAGCTATCCAATGTGAGTGTTGGTGGAATGCTGCGATTGTTGGCTGTGCACCGTCAGACCGGCAAGCTCAGAGTAAAAGGAGAAGACGGTGAGGGTGAGATTTACATACAGGACGGAACCATTGTTGGAACGTCCAAAATCGCCGGCAAATTGCACGAAGAGGTCGTGCGCCTGCTGGTTTTGAAAAAAGGCTATTTTCAGTTTGAAAAAGCCGAAAGCTTAAACAGCAAACAACAGCAAGGGCATGAGGAAGAGATTGAGAATTTTATTTTGGAAGCATCCCGCACTATTGTTTCCCAAGAAGCGGCGGAATATTTACCAGGCGATGAAGTGGTCTTGCAGTTGGCGCCGGTGGCTGGTGAAAAAGAATGGATGAAACTCAATTTGCTGCGTGATGAGTGGGATCTGTTGACCCGTGTAAATGGCGATGATTCCCTGGGTACGGTTCGGGAGAAAAGCGGGTTATGCAAAGGAAGAGCCCTGCAAATACTCTACGGCTTGTTGTCCGCCGGTATTATACGCAGAACGCGTTTTCGTATTCCCAAGGTGATAGAGATTGCGACCCGGGAATTGGGTAACATGGGAGAAGCGTTGGTGCGCGAAGCGTTCCGTAAACTCAAACTGGATCAGAGCCGGATGCACATGAAACAATTGATTGATCTTTTAAACGAATTGGAACGAAACATAACACTTTTATTGGGACCCACACGCGCCAAATATATTGTTGGCATTATGTGGGAAGGATCAAAACGGTAATTATTATGTATTTTCTTGTGAGGTGAGCACAGCATGCAGGAACAAATCTGGGAAGCAACGAGTTACTTGGTTGCGATCTTTGGGAGTATTTTACTCTGGATTAGTTATGCTTTATTTGGCATGATCGCGCGGCGCTACCGCCAGGTTTTTAACCGTGCCACTTACAGCACCTTATTGATGGCAGCGCCCACCGGCTTGCTGGTGTATACCATCTTTTTGGTGTTTAAAGCCACACCCTTGTTGGATAATCCGAAATTAGCGGAATTGGCGCAATGGATTGCTTATATTGCTTTGCTGGCCTCCGGCTTTTTTTGTTTGCTCGGCACGGCCAAATTTTCCAGTGTTTTGTCCTATGTGACAAAACCACAGTCCGGTTCCGAACCGAAGGGAGAATAAGGCATGGATATTATGTTCTGGTTTGAACAATATCCGATCGATGCATTGCCCTATGAAATAGGATTTGTTTTGTTGGCAATTTCCATGATATGGTACAGTATAGTACTGAAAAAGATGCTGGCGATTATAAACGGAAAGCCGGTTTGGATATTGCCCTTGATCGGAGCGGGTTGTATTTTAGTCTCAGTGGCAATGCATTCCATTGCCTATGTGGTATTGCTGCCCAAAATGGACCTGCTGGAATCTGTGGATCAAATCACCAAATACACGGCCTTTATTCTGCAATGGCGGGCGTGGTCTTTGGCTGGAATCATGGCCGGCGGAGTATTTTCGCTGATCGGCGGCGGCTTGTATTATAAATGGACCACGCGTTAAAATTCCCCGCATGAAGCGCGGGGAATTTGGTCCGAGATGAAGAAAAGCATTATTTTTTAGCCGCTCATCCCCGCATTCAAATGCGGGGAATTCGCGGTGACGTATTAAGGAGGATGTTATGGCTAAGTATAAAATTATGGTAGTGGATGACGAGCCGGATATTGTCAAGCTCGTGAAAATATCCTTGGAGATGGCCAATTATGATGTGATTGAGGCCTTCTCCGGAATAGAAGCTCTGGAAAAGACTAAGGATAGTTTGCCTGACCTTTTCCTGCTGGACATCATGATGCCGGATATGAACGGGTATGAAGTCTGTGAAAAGCTAAAAGCGGATGATAGGACCAAAAATATTCCGGTGGTCATGCTGACTGCCAAAGGTCAAAAAGGTGATGCTGAGGAGGGCCTGAAAGTCGGGGCTGACGATTATATCATCAAACCCTTTGATCCCTATGAATTGGGCGAACAGGTCGGGGAGATGTTGAATAAAGAATAATTAGTGATAAAAAAGGGGATATGCTAAAAAAGCATGTCCCCTTTTTTTATTCTTGTAGAGGCGCGATTAATCGCGCCTCTACAAACCATTTTTCAAACCCGTCCCATCATCTTGGTTACCAGCGAATGCCTTTTTTCTGACTATCGATCAAGTTCTTGCGCGTTTTGTCCAGATTTTGTTTGGCATCCCGGTCATTCGGATTTTCCTTGACCAGTTTTTCCCAGCTGCGCACCGCGTCCTTGAGCTTGCCTTCGCGTGAAAATTCCACCGCTTTTTTATACATCCGCTTCTTTTTGTTTTCTCTGGCAATTTTCGGTGTTTTGTTCTTAGTTTTTTGCGCTTTGAGAATTCGGGTGCGGGCGCTTTGCAGATAACGGTATACCTGTTTTTGCAAGGGTGAGGCCTCTATTACCCGTTCCCAATGTTTGACTGCTTCCAAGTAATCACGCTTGGTGTAGGCTTGGAGTCCGAGTTGGTATTCTTCCCGAATACGCTGCAACAGTTTTACATTGGTGGTATAAGAGAATTTGCCCAGATTTTGCGCTTTTTTTTCAGCTTGAGCATGTAAGGATTTGGCAATCGCGTTTTTCGGATCGCGTTCCAAAACCCGTTGGCATTCCACCATCACATCAATATACTGTTTTTTACGCAGGTAATCCTGAGCGGTTTTTAGATCGCGGGAATTTTTAACGCGTACGATTTCTTCTTCCATATGAGCCAATTTTGTCTTCGCCTCAGCATTGTCCGGCGCCCAGTCCAGCACTTTTTCCCACAATTTGGCAGCTTCCTCGAATTCCTGTTTTTGGGTATGTATTTTGGCCTGGGCTATGTAATCCCGAATAATTTTGTTTTTCATATTTTCGACAATTTTTTGGCGCCGGCGTTCGGCATCGCGTTCCCGGTTGGCACGCCGCTCAATCACGCTCTGACCAATGGCATAGGAGAGTGTCATTAAGTGACGCATTCCCAGGTCAGGGAAGCTGAGCGCGTAATCAAAGGTAAGACCAAGGTAGGTTACGCCAATACCGGCAGAGAGATATTCATGATCCCAGCCGCCGCGCACGGAAACCAAATCATAGACTGTGTATTCCAAACCCACCTGCCGGCGAATATCCGCGCGTTCCGGTTTTTCCGCTTCTGCCCGGATGATCAGACGATCCGGAAAATCAGGAACCAATTCCATTTTAACAGCCGCGCCCAAACGCCAGGTGGGAAAAAGCCGATCCGCTTCATTGCTCAATTTCAAGGCCGGTCCCAAAGCATTACGACAGCTGAACCCGCTGCTGACCTCTTTTAAGATTATGGTCCGGAGGGGCAGTTTGAAGGCAATACCCGCGTCAATTCCGGGTGAGGTGCCGGTTAATCCATCCAGACGCAAATTGTGTACCCGGAGTGCGGTTCCCGCGGAAAACGGTCCCCAGACATTATACCCGTAACCGATCACAGCCTGCTGCTCAGTCATTCCGAAGTCACCGCGCGGCAAATTATACTCATCCCGTCTTTCAATGCCGCCAACTTCCATGCGGGCAAAGGTCAAAGAGAGAGTGCCGTAATCCAGAGTGGGAAATACAAAACCCAGGCTCTCGTGCCAGGCGTTGCCGAATAAAGAAGCGTGTTGTAAAGAAACCGAACATTGCGGAGAGAATCCCAGACTCCCGGGATTCCAGTCCGCGGTAAAAGCGGAATCAAAAGCAGTCACCCCGGTCCGTCCCATGGCAATCGCGCGCGCTCCACTGCCCAAATACAAAGCAGAGTCAGTACCCGCATCCGGCGCCGCCTGAGCGCTAAGCGGAAAAGCCAAGCCCGCGATACTCGCGCCAATGATGAGAGAGCGGAGATATTTACGCATTACTTCACCACCGCTATTTTTCGTATCTGCGTTATGATTTCGCCGGTTGCTACAGATACCGCTTCAATACGCAGCAAATAAACGCCGTTTTTCACAGCAGCGCCTGTGGCCGCGCGGCCATTCCAGAGCAACACCTGTTCGCCGGGAGTCTGGAAAACACCCTCTGCCAGGGAATTTACCCGGTTGCCGGTTAGGGTATATAACCGGGCTGTGACTGTTGCTGATTCGGATAAGAAATAGGCGATGCGCGTCACTACTCTGCCGGCAGCAAAGGGATTTGGATAGTTGGACAGGCGCAGTTGGCCTTCGCCGCCTCCCACTGTTGCGGCATTGCTTAATAATGGCCAGAGTCCGGCCACAAAAACCGGACGAGTGGGATCAGCGGGTTGATACGCATCGATATCAGTATTGCCCGCAATCCCGATACGAAGTGTTCCTTGGATTGGAGCGGTTTTCAAACGTATTTCAATGGTCATGGTCAAAGAGGTAAAAGGAGCGATCGTGACATTGGTTAAAGGTAAATAAATTTCACTTCCGAATGCAGAAATGACGCTATGCGCCAATTCCGAACTGTTGCCTTTGACCAGGTATACATCTGAGAGGAAATTATTTAAATTCACGCCGGTTGTTTGATCCTGAGCGGTCACGGTAATGCCGCGCAGCTCCAGGTTGCCCATATCCACAGGTCCCGGATGCTCAAAGGTTATTTCCAACATGTCAGACCGCTGCTTGGGATACAAGGTTATTGGCGCCAAAGAACAACAGGTCACATTAAATGTGCTGGCTATACGGACAGTGTTTGAAGACATGGGAAAGGGATCCGAGCCATAGGCTGCAAAAGCAGCCACTGCCTGCAGATTATTCGCGTCTTGCCCGGCAATACCTGCGGTGCCGGACAGAACTAACCTAAAGTCAACCGCGCCGGCATCCGGGAGTATGTCCACTTGCACGGTTGTTGTTACAGGTTGATAGGCCGGCACTGAAATATAACTATTGGACAAGGTGATGGTGACCTCGCTGCCGGTGGTTGGAATCGAGGTGGTTTCGCCATAGAGGAGGCCGCCGGATATGGCTACACGGGAAAAAACCGCAGAAGGTGTTATAGTGTCACCATCACCATTTGTCACTGTTAAAGTAAGACTGGTTATATCAATGCGCGAGGTGCGCGAGTTTCCCGGGTTAATGAACGTATAATTCACAGGATTGATGTCTGTCTGACCTTTGAGCACTACTGTGTTGTCCGCTAGAATTGGTGTGTGGTAAACTTGTACTTGCGTGGCCGTAAAAAACACATCCATTACATTAGTGGCCATGGGGAAAGAATAACCGCCGGCAGGATTCACAGGAACAGTGCTTAGAGTGTAAAGATATTGGGCATCCAAATTTAAGCTGCTAAACCAATCCACATAGAAGGCGGAAACAGCAGTGGTGGTATTGGTCGTCGCCGTACCAAAAAGCTTGAGCTTTTTGTCAGTGAGAGCTGTAACCGAAACCGAGAGGGGGAAGAAAATGCCGGTAGCGCCGGCCGGGGGTGAGGACACAAAAGAAAGAAGCGTATCTGTTACACCATCCCGGATGCCGATCGAGTCAAAAGCAGTATCCGGCGCGATGACAGCGCCGAATTGATCATATACTGTAATGGTTAAACCGCTGAGATAAACCGGGCCGGTCAAACCGCCGCCGATATTGTCTAAAGTAAATTCCAAAAGATCCAGCGTCTGGCCTGTGGACACAGAGGATTGTCCGAAATTGATATTGCTCACCTGAACCTGAGTGGGTTCAGTGTAGGAGGTGAGGTAAATTAGAGGTGGGGAGGAAGGTTCGACTGTTGTTGAGGGGAAATATATATAACTTGGACCTGGGTTGCGGATTTCTGATTCATCCTTATAACCTTGGAATGCACATATTGCGTTTTCTGTTGGAGTGGCTGTAATATCAACAGTAACATATAGCATACTTCCATTAATTAGCAGATGATTTAAAGGAAAGCGTTCCCAAACGTAACTACCTGCACCAATATATGGTAGAGTATCCACAAACACGGCTGTGCCGGCATTAAAAGCACTGCCGTCTGCCATGTACCAAAGTTTGACGCTGTTGGGGACAATATCCGGACCTTCTTCTGCTGCCGGGGTTTGGTAATAGTTATTGATAGCAAATGCAGTAAGAGAGCCTCCCATGGTATCTGCAGTAATTTCATATTTGGCGACTACATTATTGGTTGAAGAGGCACTAAAACGCATGCCGTCAAAGCCTACATTATGAAAAGTAACACCTGTAACATCTGCCTGTGAAATCCCAACCAAGAGCAAGAGCGAGGCAATCAGAATGGGAGTGGTTTTCAGAAATTTCGTCATGTTTTCATCTCGCAATAAATGTCATCAAACTGCTTATACATAGAATCGGAAAAGAGAAGCAAAACTTAAAGAAATTTAATACTTGATTGAGGTGTATCTGCCCTATAGGAAACATAAAAAAGTAAAAAAGAGTGCAAGGAATTTAATTTTCCTCAGTCAAATAGATTGGCTAATTTTTAGGCGGATGATATTATTTGAGGTGATTTAAGCAATAATTAATTAGTTGCTGTTGCGGAAACGACAAATTCATGCAACCCGGGCCAACCGCCAAGTTTCGTAGCGTCCGTCATTCCGGCATGGTTTAAGCCGGAATCGTGCGCCTGCAAGCGCAAGCAGTCCGAGAGGTGTAAGTCCTCTCCAGGTGAAGTTTCCACACCTGAAGCCAAAGTCAACTGCGTCGTCGTGAGGCGGGGTGGGGAGCAGAAAGAGGCGAAAAGCCGGCCCGTAGAAAAGCGAACTCGATTCGGCCTTGCATGACGGTGAGCCCGCGATTCAAAGGCGAAACCTAGACCTCCAAGAGAGGAAAGCCGCGAAGCTGAAAGGAAACGCAGAAAGCTGACGTGGAGCATGTGGGGTGGTTGGAGACAGGACGGCAAGAAGGCGGAATGCGTGAAGCAGGGAGACCTGTCAAGGTGGCGAGAGCCGGACAGGAGTCAGAGCGCCCGTATTAGCGATGAAGTGCCGTAACGGGCATGGAGCAAAGGAGCGCAGGAAGGTGGAGACGTGAAGGCCATACAGCCGGAAAGAAAACCAGCGGAAGTGCCGAAACCGGAGGATTCCGTGGCTAAGCAAGTTGGAGAAACCGCAAAGAACTGGAAATGGGTGGAACCGGCAATATGGACGGAGCGCATGTTGACCGCCCTGGAGACGGGGTTGAAAGGTGGCAAGTGGTTCAGTTTGATCGACAAAGTGTATGCCCTGAGCAGCCTGGAAGCGGCATATGAGAAAGTCAAAGCCAACAAAGGCGGCGCAGGAGTGGACGGGCAAAGTATCGAGCAGTACGAAAGCAAACTGACGGTAAACCTCGAACGGACAAGTCGAAAGCTGAGGGAAGGGACATACGAGCCGCAAGGAATCAAGCGTGAATATATTCCGAAGCCTGGCAGTTCGGAGAAAAGGCCGTTAGGGATACCGACAGTGGAAGACCGCATAGTGCAAAAGGCAGTGAAAGATGTAATGGAGCCGATCTTTGAGAAAGGATTTGCAAAGGGAAGTTACGGATTCCGGCCCGGCCGAGGATGCAAAGACGCCCTGCGGGAAGTAGGCCGGAAGTTAAAAGCCGGATACATATGGGTGGTGGATGTTGATCTGAAAAGCTATTTCGACAGCATACCGCATGATAAGCTGCACAAGCTGGTAGCCGAGAAGATCAGCGACGGAAGACTGCTGGATCTGATCAGACAATACTTGAAGCAGGAAGTCATGGAGAGCATGAAAAGCTGGAGACCGGAAGAAGGAACACCGCAAGGAGCGGTGATCAGTCCATTGCTGTCAAACATATATTTGGACCCGCTGGATCATGAGATGGAAAGGCAAGGATACCAAATGGTGCGGTATGCGGATGATTGTGCGCCACGAAGGAGCGCGGGGAG